>NZ_JBEYVV010000004.1:0-189568 GCF_040644155.1 Streptomyces sp. NPDC047022
GCGAACGTGTTGTGGGCGCTGCTGCGTGACGGAAGGACGTTCACCTCCGCCCCGCCGGTCACGCAAACGGCTTGACTTCGTCATTGAGACTCCTTCGGGCGGATCGCGAGTGTCGTTCCCGTGAGTGGTACCGGCGATACCGGCAGAAATGATTCATGTCGGATCAATCGGCGGGCAGGTGACACGCCCAGCTGTGATCGCAATTCAACCGAGAGATCCTGCCGTCACTCGTCGGGGTCGAGGCGCGGGGTCCACGTGCCGCGCAGCCCCGGCATCGGATTGCACGTTCGGCAGCCCTCCACGCTCTTCCCGCGCATCATGATCACCACCTCGGGCGCTTGGACGTAGTCCCGCGCGGCGGGGCTCTTGGTGCAGCCGCCGCGGTGGATCACGTATGGCTCCGCATCGTGGCGGGGTTCTTGGACGGTGAAGCGACGCTCGCGCCAAGCGACTGTCTTGCCCCGCTCCAACTCGACCGCTTCCTTCTCCAGTCGCCGGATCGTGGCCCGTTCCTGCCCGAGCTGGAACTCCAGCCAGGCCGCGACGGCGCGGTGCTTCGCGATGCGCTCCGGCAAGCTAGATTCGGACATGTATTCGATTCTAAGGTTGTGGACCCACTCGAGGAGCGTGAGGTGCCTACGACGCCCGCGTAACGTCGTCTTGTGCTCGCACTCTTCGACCTCGACAACACCCTGATCGACCGCAGCGCGGGCCTTGAGCAATGGGCTCGTGGCTTCGTGCACTCGCGCTCTCTGTCCCTGGAAGCGGGGGCTGTCATCTGCGATTGGCTTTGAGAGCGGGCTCGCCCTGAGGACTTCGTGGGCTTGGGGGCGACCCTCGGTCTCAGCGACGACCCGGGCGATATCTGGCATGAGTACGTCGATGGCCTCGCGCCAAGGCGCAGACATGGGTTGAGCGGAACGCGCCGTCCGTGGTCGACCTGGAACCACGCCAAACGCGTGCGCACGGTCCTGGAACACCTGGCCCGGCGCCAGGACGGCAAGCCGGCCGCCGCGAACACTTTCCGGCGGCGCCGTGCGGTGCTGAGCAACTGCTTGCGTCTGGCCGTGGAACACGAGTTGTGGGAGCCGCTTGGACGGACGACGGGAATCCCTACGAGGAAAAGCAGTTGAAACACCGGGCACGCAGGACGATGCGCCCGGTACCCAATCCCACCGGGTACTGCGCCAAACACGCACTGGTCAGAGGGGGGATAGCGCCGAATCAGGGTGAGACAGGCTGCATGCGGAAGGGGCGCCGCTCTGGAGAGTGGCACCCCTTCTGACCTGCAAGCTTCTGACCTGCGAAGCGGTGGGTGTGGGATTTGAACCCACGGCGACTCGCGCCACGACGGTTTTCAAGAGCGTCAAGCAAGCAGCACGGATGCCCTGGTCACATCCTGTTTCGGCAGGCGCGAGGGGCTCTCTGGCCCACACATGGCCCACGAGCTCTGGACGACGGGCCCATGTCCGGCTTCAACGGAAGCGTTCCAAGCGGATGAACGGGCTGGCGGGGGCTCCGTTCCGGCCTGCGCAACACTGCCGCAACCGGAGCACTCACCACTATCGCGAGCCCTTCCCTCGCCCTCGTCCCGGGGTGATCGCCACACCCACCGGCTCGCTGCCGACGGTGATGGTGTCCACGACCGTGTTGGTCCTGGTGTCGATCACCGACACGGTGCCGTCGTCGGTGTTGGTGACGTAGACGCGCCTGCCATCCGGGGTGATCGCCAAACGGCGCGGCCGGGCGCCGACGGGGATGGGGCTGCCCACGACCGTGTTGGTCCTGGTGTCGATCACCTGCACCTCGTTCGTGCCCTCGATGGTGACGTAGACGAACCTGCCGTTCGGGGTGATCGCCACGCCGCCCTCAGCCGACGCAGCCGGTGACGATGACGGGGCTGAGGAGGCAGTTGGTGGGCGTGTTGCCGGTGATGGTGTTGCCGAAGGCCGGGATGAACTGGATGTCGGTCCAGATGCCGCCGGGGGCGGGGGCGTTGGGGGCGATGTTGTTGCGGACGAAGCTGTTGGTCATCGACACGGGGCTGAGGTCTTCATTGTGGATGCCGGCGGCGAAGGAGCCGGTGCCGGTGACCTTGTTGCTGTCGATGGTGGAGCCGAAAATGCTGAGAGAGGAGCCGTCTTCGTTGTTGATGCCTCCGCCGGCGGAGTAGCGGCCGGACAGGAGGTTGCCCGTGACGGTGGTGTTGCTCAGGACCAAATTGTCGGAGTTGTGCTCGATACCGCCACCCAACCCCGTCTCGCCGACGACCCTGTTATTGGTGATGAACGAGTCGGAGATGGCGGTGTTGCCCCTGATCCAGAGGCCGCCGCCACCACCGCCGTCGTTGCGGGTGGCTGTGGTGGAATTGCCGGAGATGGTGGAACCGGTGATGGTGGTGGACTGGGCGTTGGTGAACATGGCCCCTCCGTAGAGGCGTGCCCGGTTGTCCAGGATGCGGGTGCGCGTGATGGTCACGATGCCGTTGTCGGGATCGAGGCCGCCGCCGAATTCTCCGGAGGTGTTGTTCTTGATGACGCTGTCGGTGATGTCGAGCGTCTCATTTGTGCCGTCGGCGTTGACGGCTCCGCCCTGGTTGGAAGCCCGGTTGCCGTCCACGGTGACCCGGGTGAGGGACACGGCGCCGTCGTTGTTGATTCCCCCGCCGAGGTTGGAGGTGTTGTCGTTGATGCGGCTGTCGGTGAGCGTGGCCTGACCGCTGTCGTCGACTTTGAGACCTCCGCCGGAGTTGCCCTGAACGGTGACCGTGTCGGCGGTCAGTACCCCGTTCCCCTGGACGTAGATACCGCCCGCGGAGCTGGCGTTGCCGCCCATGGTGGTGAGGTGGTCCAGGTGCAGCGCGCCTCCGGCGGCGATGTCGAAGATGCGGAAGGTGTCGCTGGCGGCGGGGTCTCGGCGGATGGTGGCGTTGTTGCCGTGGATGATGAGGTTGGGGGCGGTGATGATCGGCAGGCCGTCCTCGGGGGTGATCTGCGCCGTGAGGTTGTACAGGCAGTAGCTGGTGAGGTTGAGGACGTTGTCGCCGCCGCTGTTGGCGGTGTTGATCGCGTTGATCAGGTCGACGGTGTCACATGTGACGTTCGCGGCGTGGGCGGCGGTCGCGGTGGGGAACACCACCGTCGCGATGGCCGCCGCCAGTCCCGTACAGCCTGACGCCCAGCGTCGCCGTCCCCACGTGATCTGCTTCTTTCGGCCGGTCATCATCGTCCTCGTTCGTCTGCGTATGGATCTCCGGGGGGTATCCCTACCGCTTGCGCAAGCCGGGAGCCTGCATACGAGGGGAAGTCACCTGTTCGGCGGCCATAGTGATGCCGTTCTACGTGTCCCTCCGGGAGCAGTACGAGGCCGTTGATACACAGCAAACCCGCAGACGCCGAACAGGGGCGTGGGAAACTTCGATCCCGGTCGCCACTGCCGGCAGAGACGAAAGAGAACCTGGGGCGCTGAACCGGTCAGCGCCCCAGGCTGCTGCTTATGAAAGTCGAGCCCGGCGGGCCTGGCTTTCGCACGTCTTGTGGGACCGGCTTCGCCGCCCGCGCGCTCCGGGCCCAGGGCGGGGGCCTCTATGTGCTGCCGGAAGGCGCCGAGAGAGGGGGCTCCGGAGAGCCCAGAGCTTCGGCCACGGTGGCCATGCTGGTGACGACCGCATCGGCGCCCGCATCGCCCAAGGCGCGTTCCTTGCCGGGCTTGTTGGCGAAACCGATGGAGCGCCCGCCGGTGGCTTTCGCTGCCTCCACGTCCGTCACTGAGTCGCCGATGAGGGTGCAGTCGTAGGGGTGCGTGTCCAGCTGGCAGCCGTAGCGCCCGGCATCGGGAAGCAGTGGCGGCGCGCTGGTGTCTGAAGGCCTAGTTTGGAAGAGTCCGGTTGTGGCACTCTGCTGAGCTGGCAGTCTGCTGACCTGCGGTAGCGCGTAGCTCCGGCCGTGATTCACCGTGAGTCCCCGGAAGTTCCCGCCCGATCGGGCACGCGACGGGCACGCCGTGCCGGCAGCGACCTCGACGCCGTCGCGGCGGCTCCCAACGCGCGCCCACGCAAGACTCTCGGGTGGAGACTGCAGCAGGACTTCACACCCGCAGCGTAGAAACCCGCTGTCCAAGATCAAGGGCAAACTTCACACCGCCCCCGCTCCCCGAACTCAGCAACCTCGCCGCCCAGGGCACCTTGCCGGGTATCCTCCGGCAGCTTTCCGGGCTCGGCGGGTGCACCAGCCCGATCCGCCTCGACGGCCACCGCACCGAGTACGACGTCGACACCAAGACCGGTGAGATTGGCCGTGTCCTCCAGCACCTCGACTCGACCTCACTCCCCGCCGGCCAACTCCTGGTCCGCTGCAACAACCGCCGTACCACCCGTTGCCCGGCGTGCGCTGAGGTCGACCGACGCGACACGTTCCAGCTGATCACCGCCGGACTGCGCGGCGGCAAAGGCACCCCAGAGCACGTCGCCACTCATCCCCGCGTCTTCGCCACCTTCACCGCCCCTGGCTTCGGCCCGGTCCACAACCGCCGCACCGACGGCCGTCCCTGCCGCTGCGGCATCCACCACCCCCAGGACGACAGCGTCCTCGGCACCCCACTCCACCCCGACACCTACGATTACGAGGCCGCCGTCCTGTGGAACGCCCACGCGGGCGCCCTCTGGCAGCGCTTCTCTATCCACCTCCGCCGCGAGGTCGCCAAGCGTGCGGGCTTGTCCCAGCGCCGGTTCCGGGCACACGCCCGCGTCTCCTTCGCCAAGGTCGCCGAGTACCAGAAGCGCGGCGCCGTCCACTTCCACGCCGTCATCCGCCTCGACGGCCCCAGCGGCGGCGACACCCCGCCCCCGGCCTGGGCGACCGCCGACCTGCTGACCGACGCCATCCGCGCCGCCACCGACAAGACCCACATGGACGGCCCGGTCATCGACGGCCGCGCGCACACCTTCGCCTTCGGCCGCCAACTCGACGTCCGGACCATCCGATCGGCCGACTTCAACGACGGCCAGGAGCTGACCGAGCGAGCCGTCGCTGCCTACATCGCCAAGTACGCCACCAAGGGCGCCGAGACCGCCACAGGCGCACTCGAACGTCCCCTCAAGTTCGCCGCCGAACTTGCCCAGCTCGACATCAGCGACCACGCCCGCCGTCTCATCTGCACCGCCTGGATTCTCGGCGCCCGGAAAGACCTCGAACACCTTCGCCTCCGCGCCCGGGCTCACATGCTCGGCTTCCGCGGCCACTTCTCCACCAAATCCCGCCGCTACTCCACCACCCTCGGCACCCTCCGCGACGCCCGCGCCGCATGGCGCCGCGCCCAAATCGCAGCAGCCAACGGTCCCGAGCCCGACACGACGTACGTCCTCGCCCACTGGGTCTTCGCCGGAACCGGCCTGTCCGACACCGAAGCCTGGCTCGCCGCATCCCTCGAACCCGCCCCCGGAACGGAGGGAGAACCCACTCATGGCTGACCGCTACCTCACCGTGGCGCAGGTGGCCGAACTCCTCGGAACTACGGAACGCTTTCCGCGCCGCCTGGTCGCCGAGCGCCGCATCACGTTCGTCAAGGTCGGTCGGCACGTTCGCATCCCCGAGAACTCGCTGAGCGCGTTCATCGACGCCCATACAGTTCGGCCGATCGGTCACCGGCATAGCTCGCTGCGGAGGGTTGCCTGATGGCCAACAAGCACGGAAGGCGTCGAAGCTTCGGGTCGGTCAGGCAGCTCCCGTCTGGTCGCTGGCAGGTGCGGTACCGCGATCCCGAGACGGGCCAGTTGCGCCCGGCCGAGAAGACCTACCCGACCAAGACCGACGCCCAGGCGGCCCTGACTCACATCGAGTCCGACATTGCGCGTGGGCGCTGGTCGGACCCAGACGCCGGGGCGGTGAACTTCCGGGAGTACGCAACTGCTTGGCTGCGAGACCGCAAGCTCGCTGATCGCACGCGCGAGCGC
Source organism: Streptomyces sp. NPDC047022 (assembly GCF_040644155.1). Lineage (NCBI taxonomy): Bacteria > Bacillati > Actinomycetota > Actinomycetes > Kitasatosporales > Streptomycetaceae > Streptomyces > Streptomyces sp. NPDC047022. The sequence goes on from NZ_JBEYVV010000004.1 coordinate 5,951, forward strand.
AACGAGTCCGTGATCCGGCTGCACATCCTGCCCACCTTCGGCGCTGGGACTGTGGCAGACGTGACGTCGGCACGGGTTCGGAGCTGGCGCGGCAAGCTCCTGGCGGCGGGCCTCGGTGAGCCGACGGTGGTCAAGGCGTACCAACTTCTGCGGGCTTTGATGAACACTGCCGTGGACGACGAACTGATCCGACGCAACCCCTGCCGGATCAAGGGAGCAGATCGCTACGACGTGCCCGAGCGACCGGTTCTCACTGTGCCGGAAGTCTTCGCCATCGCTGGTGCTATAGGCCAGCGCTACCGGCTGCTCGTGCTCCTGGCAGCCTTCACCACCCTTCGCTTCGGGGAGCTGGCAGCTCTGCGACGCAGGGACATCGACCTGGAGGCGCTGACTGTCAGCGTGCGTCGCGCGCAGGCGGAATTGCAGTCCGGCCGACTCTTCGACAAGGCGCCGAAGTCTGCGGCCGGGGTGCGGGCGGTCTCCTTCCCCGCCGAGCTGCTCGATGAGGTCGCGCGCCACCTGGAGCAGTTCGCCGCGCCCGGCCGTGAAGGTCACGTGTTCGTCGGGCCGCAAGGAGGGCAGCTCCGGCGGAGCAACTTCCGGGACGACTGGGTCAAAGCTCGCAAGGCTGCTGGTGTCACCGCCGAGCTGCACTTCCACGACCTCCGGCACACGGGCAATACGCTCGCCTCCACGGCCGGGGCCAGCACGCGGGAGCTGATGACTCGCATGGGCCACAGCAGCTCGCGCGCCGCGCTGATCTATCAGCACATGACCAGTGATCGTGACCGTGACATCGCCGACCGGCTCAGCGTCATGATCCGCAACGGTGGTGGGGGAGTGGTCTCCGACCCCTCTGAGACGGACCCGGCGGACCCGTAGTGGCACGCGTGTGGCACGGCGCCTGAAACTGCCAAGGGCCAGCCTGGGAGGAAACCCCTCCTGAGCTGGCCCTTCTCTCTGTGCCCCCGGCAGGATTCGAACCTGCGACACCCGCTTTAGGAGTTCATCCAACCAAGTGGCTGGTCTGCGCGGCGAGTCCATGGCCTGGCGTGGCGAGTGTCTTGGGAGTCGCCCATGTCCGGTCTGGTGTGCTGACGTTGCCGTCAGAGTCTGCCGTCACGACTTCTTCGTCCCGAATAATGTGCGGTTAGATCGCTGGCCAGGGTCTCTTGGCTCCTGTGCAGGTCAGGGCGTTGGTGCGGGTTGGTTCCGGTGGGTGGCGATCCGTACGGCTTCCTTGATCCACTCCCCGCTCACTCCCCAGGACTGGCTCGGCAGGGCGACGCAGGCTGAGACGCATAGTGGCAGGGCTTCCTCGGTTTCTCGGGCTTGTGGTGCTTGCCCTTCCCCGGGGTAATCGCGATGCCGACCGGGCCGCTGCCGACAGGGACGGTGTCTACGACGGTGTTGGTTCTGGTGTCGATCACCGACACATCGTTCGAGAAGTTGTTGGTGACGTAGGCGCGTCGGCCGTTCGGGGTGATCGCGACATCGAACGGGCCGTTGCCGACGGGGATGGTGGCGACGACGGTGTTGGTGGTGGTGTCGATCACCGACACATCGTTCGAGAAGTTGTTGGTGACGTAGGCGCGCCGGCCGTTCGGGGTGATCGCGACATCGAACGGATCGTTGCCGACGGGGATGGTGGCGACGACGGTGTTGGTGGTGGTGTCGATCACCGACACATCGCTCGAGCCGGAGTCGGCGACGTAGGCTCGCTGGCCGTTCGGGGTGATCGCGATGCCGATTGGGTCGTTGCCGACGGGGATGGTGGCGACGACGGTGTTGGTGGTGGTGTCGATCACCGACACAGTGCCCGAGAAGAAGTTGGTGACGTAGGCATGCAGGCCGTTCGGGGTGATCGCGACACCGCCCGGGCCGTTCCCGACGGGGATGGTGGCGACGACGGTGTTGGTCGTGGTGTCGACCACCGACACCGTGTCCGAAATCAAATTGGTGACGTAGGCGTGGAGGCCGTCCGGGGTGATCGCGACGGCGATCGGCATGATGCCGACGGGGACGGTGGATACGACGGTGTTGGTGGCGGTGTCGATCACCGACACAGTGTTCGAGAGGCGGTTGACGACGTAGACACGCCGACCGTTCGGGGTGCTCGCCACCTCCTGCGGGTTGTTGCCGACGGGGACGGTGTCTACGACGGTGTTGGTTCTGGTGTCGATCACCGACACATCGTTCGAGCCGAAGTTGGCGACGTACGCGTCAGAGGATGTGTCGGCCCAGGCAGGGGATGAGGAGACGATCGGAAGGGCCAGTCCCGCCAGCACGGCCAGCCCCGCCACGCATGCCCGCAGCCACGCCCAGAGCCCGCTCCTCTTCGGCCCCGGACCGCGACGTGCAGGTTCACCTGCCGGGTCGGTCAGATGCATCGCTTTCTCCTTGCAGCCGGCGCCACGGCCCAGCGGCCCCGACAGCGAACGGGGGTGCTCTGGGGATCAGAAGAACCGTGAACTGGGGAAATCGAAACAAATGACATATAGTGCGCGTCCTGACGGCCAGTCAGTCAGGCGCGCCCGGCTGCGGCCATATGAGTTCCGGGTGCAGCGCGCTGGGGGTCGGGAGTCGCCTTCGCCCACATCGATCGCCGCCAGGTCGATCACAGGGGACTGTCGACGTCGCTCAATCCGTGCTGTGTCCTGCTCGGCTGTTCGCATGCGGTGCGGCAACAAGTTCGACGCGCGTCAGCTACATAAAGTGACACATAGTCACATGTGGTGTGTGGCTGCGGTGCACCGCCGGCGCCCACGGTATGTCCGGTCGCGGCCGCCCTTCCTGACAAAGCGAGGCGTTCGTGATCCCACATGCGGGCAGACGGTCCGGGCTTCCCCGGGGCGGTCCGGTAGCGGACAGGGGCAGGCCCGGGCCGCGACCGGGGATCTGGATGCGGTTGGTCATGGCGGTCCTGGCCGTGCTGGCGGGAGTGTCCCTGCCGGTGCTGGCTGCGGCCCCGGCATGGGCGGCCGCTCCCCCGCCGAAGGCCTACGTCACCAACGAGACTTCGGACACTGTGTCGGTGATCGACACAGCCACGAACACGGTCACCGCCACCATCCCCGTCGGCAGCTTCCCGACCGGTGTGGCCATCACTCCCGACGGCGCCCACGCCTACGTCACCAACCAGAATTCGAATACGGTGTCGGTGATCGACACGACCACCAACACAGTCACCGCCACCATCCCCGTCGACATCCAACCGTTCGCTGTGGCCATCACCCCCGACGGCGCCCACGCCTACGTCACCAATTTGTTTTCGGCCACGGTGTCGGTGATCGACACAGCCTCCAACACAGTCACCACCACCATCCCCCCGTTCGGGGGCATCCTGGACGGTGTGGCCATCACCCCCGACGGCGCCCACGCCTACGTCGCCGTTTTCGGCTCGGGCGCGGTGGCGGTGATCGACACCACCACAAACACGGTCACCGCCACCGTCCCCGGCGTCCCCGCCCCGTTCGCTGTAGCCATCACTCCCGACGGCACCCACGCCTACGTCACCAACGACGGCTTGGGCACGGTGTCGGTGATCGACACAGCCACCAACACAGTCACCACCACCATCCCCGCCGGCGCCAACCTGTTCGGTGTGGCCATCACTCCCGACGGCGCCCACGCCTACGTCACCCAGAGCTTTCTTTCGGGCGCGGTGGCGGTGATCGACACGTCCACCAACACAGTCACCGCCACCATCCCCGTCGGCAGCCGCCCGAACGGTGTGGCCATCACCCCCGACGGCGCCCACGCCTACGTTGCCAACACCAGCTCGAACACGGTGTCGGTCATCGACACGACCACCAACACGGTCACAACCACCGTCCCCGTCGGCAGCCGCCCGTTCGGTGTGGCCATCGGCACGCCGCCATTCCCCTCCCTGACCATCACCAAGACCCACCACGGCACGTTCGGCCAGGGCAAGAAGAACACCTACCGCATTACGGTCACCAACCACGGCACCGGCCCGACCGACGGCACCACCGTCACCGTGACCGACACCCTGCCCACAGGGCTGACCGCTACCTCCCTCAGAGGCACCGGATGGGCCTGCACCCTGGCCACACTGACCTGCACCCGCAACGACACCCTCGCCCCCGGCAGCAGCTACCCGCCCATCAAGCTCACGGTCAAAGCGTCCTGCCGGGCGCCGAAGCAGGTCACCAACACCGTCACGGTCACCGGAGGCGGCAGCACCCCCGACACCGCCACCGACCCCACCACCATCAAACGCGGCGAACACTGCGAAAAGCAGCACCACCACAACAGCAGACACGACAAGAAGGACCAGCCCGGCAGACACGACGCCGACCACGACGCGCCCAGGACCCAGCAGCGACACCACGACTGACGACCCACCACGAACAGTTGTTCTCCAGGTTGACCGAGGAAGCCGCCGCCGTAGCCGCCGAGATCAGGCGCCCTCGTCGGGGGCGAGGCGCGGGGTCCACGTGCCGCGCAGCCCCGGCATCGGATTACACGTTCGGCAGCCCTCCACGTTCTTCCCCTGCATCATGATCACCACCTCGGGCGCCTGGACGTAGTCCCGCGCGCCGGGGTTGTTCATGCAGCCGCCGCGGTGGATCACGTATTGCTCCTCATCGTGGCGGGGTTCTTGGACGGTGAAGCGACGCTCGCGCCAAGCAACTGCCTTGCGCCGATCCCACTCGACAGCTTCCTTCTCCAGTCGCCGGATCGTGGCCCGTTCCTGCCCGAGCTGGAACTCCAGCCAGGCCGCAACGGCACGGTGCTTCTCGATGCGCTCCGGCAAGCTAGATTCGGACATGTATTCGATTCTAGGGTCGCGGACCCGCACGAGGGGCGGCGGCACACCTGGCCGACTGACAGCTCAACCAAGAACACAAGAACTCATGGATGAGCGCCTGGGGCATGAGGACGGTTCGGTGCAGGCGCGCTACTCGCACATCACCGCGCGGATGAGGAAGCGCCTCATGGACGAGCTGACAGAGCAGTTGGAGGAGTCCCTGGAGGGGGAGGGGTTAGCCCAGAGCTTCGGCCACGGTGACCATGCTGGTGACGACCACATCGGCGCCCGCATCGCCCAAGGCACGTTCCTTGCCGGGCTTGTTGGCGAAACCGATGGAGCGCCCGCCGGCGGCTCTCGCTGCCTCCACGTCCGTCACCGAGTCGCCGATGAGGGTGCAGTCGTAGGGGTGCGTGTCCAGTTGACCGGCGGCCATCAGTAGCGAGTGAGGGTCGGGCTTCATCAAGTCCGGCCAGTACGGGGCGCGCCCCACGACCGTGTCCACGAGGTGACGGAGCCCGTGCAGCATCAGGAAGGCACGCACACATGCCGTCGAGTTGTTGCTGACGATGGCGACCTTCCGGCCCGGGGAGCGGGCCGCTTCGAGAGCGGCCACGGCACCCGGGACGGGTGGGCCCGCCAGCTTGACGGCCGTCACCTCGGCTTTGGTCAGTTCCTCCTCGATCGCCCGTAGGGCAGGCTCTCCAGCCTGCGGGGCGAGACGGAGGATTTCCATCGGGTCGTCGGTGCCATGAGCCTTGCTTCCGAGAGCCGCGTCGTACTCCGCCAGGGTCTCCGCAAGATGGCGCGCGACTTCGGGGGCGGGGTGCCCCGCGAACACGTCGCAGATAGGCCCGTCGAAGTCGAACAGGACTGCTCTGGTGGCTTCGAGAACTTCCGGGAGGGTGCTACTTCCCATCGGGGTCAAAGTCCCTTCCGATGGTCTCCCACACGCTGTCGAACCACATGCGTGCCTGGCTCACCTGCTGGGCACCACTGGACGACTCGCCCTCGTTCACCGAGTAGTGGAACAGGGTGGCGTCGGCTCCCACGAGGTCGTAGATCTCTATGGCTTCGCCCTGGGTGACGACCTTGTTCGGCCGGATCGGGTAGTAGCCGAAGAAGGCGTCCTCCTGATTGATCACGTAGAGCTTGAAGAACTGCGTTCCGCTGTGGACACGCACGCTCACCTTTGCCTCACTGACCAGCCCGAGCACGCTGAGTTCGTGCATGGTGTTGGAGATGCTTCGGGTGAAGCTGACCATCATGCCGTGCATGCGAGCCCGTAGGCGCGGATCGTCGGCGCCATCCTCGCGCCTGACGGGTGCGGCCTGGGGGACTGACATGTCCGGCACCAGGATGCGGATGTTGATGCTCGACGGGGTCAGGCGCCCAATACGGATCTTGTCGATCGGTTCCTGAAGCGCCCCATGCAGCGTCTCGCTGGAGAACCCGGCGAAGTCGATCGACACGTTCTGACTGGCGAAGGCTTGCTCCACGTACGGGCGGAGGCCCGCCGGCCGTTCGGTGCGGTTTCGTACGTATACGCCGCTGCCCTTGCGGGAGACGATCAACCCCTCGTCTTCCAGCTCACGGAGCGCGCGCTGGATCGTGGCACGGGCGAATCCGTACGTCTCAGTCAGTTCTTTCTGCGACGGGATCTTGTCGCCAGGCCCCAGCTTTCGGGTCCGAATGGCGGCGCTGAGACTGCTCGCCACCTGCTCGTACGGCGGCCGGTCGTCGTCCGGGTCCAGGGGTTCAGGCGTGAACGTCATGCCGTCGATGCTACGGCCTCTTCCATCAATCGGGACAGCCAAGCTAGTCAGGTGTTGACGTGGCTAGCCAGGCTGGCTACGTTGTTCTCATCCAAACCGGGCTAGCCAGGTTGGTCAGGTTGGTGGGGTTGTGCTGGCTTGGGATAGCTCGGCAGGAAGGCGGCTTCGGCCGCACGCCGCGAGCCCCACGCTGGGTGTTCTTTGACATCGCGAATACGTGGGTTTCTGAGCCGTCTCCCCCGAAGTGACGGCCGCGCGGCTGCAAGACCGCGCAACTGCGCGTCTTCAACCCCTCCGCAGCGCTTCGGCGCTACGGCCGGTTGCCTCCCCCGCCCGTCTCGTACGGGCGGGGTTGAGGGGAGCCGGATGTTCGGACTTCAACGGCGCGCACCCCCGGTGCTGGAACACCGGGGGTGCTGTTCGGGCCGTTCCTATGCGAGAGGAACACGACCCAATGGAGCACATCGTCACTGTTCAGGACGCTGTTACCGCGTTCGCCGACTTCATGGAGCCGACGGATGCGGAGCTGGACGCGATCGAGTGGGAGATGCCGCTGATCCTGGCGGACGTCGAGCTGCTCGACGCGCAGATCGTCACCCTGGTCCGTGTCCCGACCGAACTGGACGCCCGCCGCATCCGCCGCGCCCGCCGCCGGGCCCTCGCTGCCCGGGTCGCGCTCATCAACCACACGCCCGCCGCGATCCTGCCCGGGGGTGCGGCATGAGGAGCAAGACCGCCAGGACCGTGCTGCCCGCCGTCGTGATGACGGCGGTATCCATGGTCCTCACCCTGGCCGTGGTGATGATGTGGCTCGGCCGGGCCGTGCCGTGGCCCGTTGCCCTGGTCGTCGGTCTCGGCATCGACGGAGGATGGCTGGCAACCCTTGCCTACGAACGTCGCCTCGCCGTCCAGGGCGACCACAACCACGTGGTGACCGCCGTCGGCTGGCTGTTCGGGCTGGTCGCGGCCGGTGTCCTGGTCACGCACGCGCTCACCGGTACGGAGTCTGCCGGGGCTTGGCTGGCCGTGGCGTGGCTGCCGGTGGCAGCGAAGGCGCTGTGGCTGGTGCACGGGCTGTGGGAGCGCACCGCGCTGACCCCGGTGGCGCTGGGCGCGATCCGCGACATCCAGCAGGAGGCGCGCGACGAAGCGGCCGTGGCACGTGCCCGGTTGCGGGCGGAAGCCGCCACGGAGGAGACGCGGCTGACGGCTGTTACGGCGGCTGGTGCCCGCGTCGCACGCGTCCAAGCCCAGACCGCCCAAAGGCTATCGAAGGCGTGGTCCACACTGGAGACGGCACGCAAGGGCGAGGGCACCGGGAGGGCACTGACCTGCGTGACGAGCCCCGTCACGCCCAGCGTCACAGCCCGTTGGGAACTCCCCGTGTGGGGCCCGACCGAGCCCGTTCCCGTACTGGAAGCGGCGTCCGCGCTCACTGATGACGCGCTCGATGTGCTGGTGGACGGGATCCGCACCAGCGAGGATCCGGCGTTGTCGTACCGGGAGATGGCCACCCGCTTCCGCGCGGCCGGCCACTCCGCTTCCGAGGTCCGGCTTAGGGCCGCGTGGAAGCGCGTCGTGTGATGGCCACGCTGCCGGTGTACCGGTGGCGCCTGGCTCCGGACGGCTACGCCACCCGCCGCCAACTCAGGGCGCGCGGTCTGCGCCCGGGTGGTCAGGACGTGGCCGCGCAGCTCGAACGGCCCCGCCGCAGGCGCCCGCCACTGGTCGCCTACCTCTACCGCGTCGATCTGGCCCTGCCGGTCCGGCCCATGACGCCCGCCCGGTGGGCTGCTCTGGACAAGGCCAACACTGCCCGCCGCATCTGCCCGCAGTGTCGGCAGGACGCGGGCTACGTCATCCCCACTTCGCTCGGCACCTGTGTGCCGTGCGCGTTCCCTTCTACCTGTTCCAGGAGTGCGTGATGGGCAAGCCCGACACCCGTCGTCTGGACCGTGAGATCCGGCTGACGACTCGCAAGCTCGAAGCGGTCCGCCGGGGCGAGATGTGGCCCCTGACCAGCTCCGAACGCCGCGCCGCCGTGGGCGCGCTCGCCGGAGGCTCGTACCGCAGCCTGCGCGGCAAGAGCACCAGCCGCGCGGAGAACCGGCTGGAGGCGCTCTCCAGCAGCGTCGAGACCCGGCTGATCGCGGAACTGACCGCGTTGCAGGCGGAGCGGCAGAGGATCGTGACCGAGGCCGCGCAGGCGAAGGCAGCCAAGAAGTCCTCGGGGTGGTGGTGAGCATGGACAGCCGGTGCCCTGCCGCTCACCCCGACGACCCGACGCCCTGTGATGGTCCGGTGGTCGTGATGGTGCTGGACGCCTTCAACGACGGTGCTAAGGCTTGCGAGCACCACGGCGCGCGCATCCTCGCCTCTCTCGACGGCGGACGCGTTTGCGCCCTGCCTGACGCCCCGGCGGGCGCGGCGATCCGCGTGTTCACAGCCGCCGACAGCATCCGCCCGTTCTGCTGGTTCGACGGCCCGCGCATCGACCCGTCCCAGCTCAGCCACGCGGAGAACCGCGCCCGCATCAGCCGCTAACCCCTGCACAGCCGTCCCGCTCGCGCCCGACCAGGAGCGGGCGGGACGGCCGTGCGCTCCAGCCTTCCCGCCTCGTGCCTTCTCGGGGCAGTCAGGAGTTCCCTGCCATGGGCGACACCGTCGTTCACCTGCACAAGCAACCCACCGAACCGTCCACCGAACCGGCTCCGGGGACCACGTTGACCGTGGTCCCCGACCCCGCACCGGCCCCGCTGGTGCCGTTGTGGGTGCGCTCCGGCCGCGCCGTGAGGCACGTCGTCACCCACGAGCGGACCAAGACCTCCGCCCGGACGGTGGCCCGGCACAGCCTCTACACCGTCAACGGGGCCCGGATCGTGGCCCGCCGTACCTGGGACGGCCGCACCGGGGCCCGCTACGAACGCATGCTGCGCGCTGCCGAAGCCGCAGGGAACTACGAGGTGGCCGAAGAGTGGGAGGAGCGGTTGCAGCGGTTCCGCGACGCCCGCCACCGCCGTCGCATGGACCTGCTCCACTCACCCGTGGACGCCGCCAAAGGCGTGCTGGTTGGCACCGGGATGGGCATAGGCGGACTGGTCGCCCTCGGCGTCGTCATGGCCATCGCGAACAAGGACGTCACCCAGGTCATCACCCCCCTCAAAGCGGTCATCGAGTTCATCGCCCTGATGATCCGGATCGTGCAGGTGGTGTGGGGCCCCGCGCTCACGATCGGCCCGTTCCTGGCTCTGCTCGCCCTGTGGGCCGTCGGCAGTAAGCAGCAGGCCGCACCCGCCTGGGCTCTCCCGGCCAACGTCCGCTCCGGCGAGGGCGAGCCCATCACCCCGTCCATCGTGGTCAAGGCCCTGCGGGATCTCGGGGTTCCCGCACTGCGGAAGGCGATCACGGAGATGGGCGACGCCGGCGCCGCCATGCTCGGGCCGATCCGCATCGCCGGATGCGGCGTGGAAGTCGACGTCACCCTGCCCTCCGGCGTGTCCACGAACGAGGTCCAGAACAAGCGGCGCAAGCTCGCCGAGAACCTCACCCGCCACGAGCACGAGGTGTTCATCACGATCCCCCAGGCGGCCCGCACTGTGCGGCTGTGGGTCGCTGACTCGGGCGCGCTGGATGAGCCGATCGGGCCGTCTCCGCTGGTCACGGACGAGTCGCTGACCGCCGACTACGCCAAGGGCAAGGCTCCATGGGGCCAGGACCTGCGCGGGGACGCGGCGGCGCTAAGCGTGTATCAGCGCCACCTGCTCATCACCGGTCTGTCCAACCAGGGCAAGACGGCCGCGATGCGGGCCCCCGCCCTGTGGCTGGCCCTGGACCGGACGGTGGAGTTCTGGCTCGGCGACCTCAAGGGCGTGGGCGACTGGGCCATGTTCGAGGGTCTCGCCTCCCGGCTCATCCAGGGCCCGACCGACAACCACGTCATCCAGGTAACCGAGATGCTTGAGGACGCCGTGGAGGAGATGAACCGCCGCCTCCAGGCCCCGCCCGGCACCGAGTTCCCGGCACTCGTCGTGATCGTGGATGAGGCGCAGGTGGCGTTCATGTGCCCGGTCAAGGACGAGGAGAAGCGCCCCTACGGCGGTTCCTCCTCCAACTCCCGGTACTTCATGGCCGCCCGGAAGATCCACAACCAGGGGCGGGCCGTGAACGTGCTGCTGTGGCAGGGCACCCAGGACCCCACCGACCAGAACCTCCCCAAGCTCGTCCGCGAGGGCGCCCACACACGTGCTTCCCTCGCCCTGGGCACCGACTCCCAGGCCCGGATGGCGTTGGGGGACAAGGCCGTGGACGGCGGGGCGGCGCCGAACCTGCTGCGCCCGGGCCTGGACAAGGGAACCCTCGTGGTCGCGTCCGACGGGATCGAGATCCCCAAGGGACAGTCGTCCATCACGGTGCGGACGCACTTCATCAGCACCGACGACGCGAAGGAGATCGCCGCCCGGGCGAAGGCGCTGCGGGACGGTGTCACCACCCTGCACGTGATCGAGCGGGGTGAGGAACGCGACCTGCTGGCCGACATCGCGAGCGTGGTCGGCACCACGGCGAGGGTGCGCACGAAGGATGTTCTCCAGCGGCTCGCGATGCTCAGCGAGGACGCTTACGGCAAGTGGTCGTTCATCGACCTCAAGCGCGTCCTGGACCACGCTGGCGCGGAGCCGTACAAGTCCGACGGCGTGATGGTCGTCGGCCGTGACCGCATCGCCCGCGCCCTCGCCAACCGCGACGCCGACGGTTCCGCTTCCGCCGACGAATGACAGGGAGCCGCACCCCGACGGGCCAGGGAGGCAGGGAGAACTCCCTGTAAGCCTCCCTGGCCCGCCTCCCTGACTCTGACCTGCATAAATGATCACGCAGGGAGTCAGGGAGGCACCCCAGGCCAGCACCCCGAACCCCCTCCACACGGCCCCCCGAAAGGGGTGCCTCCGCCTCCCTGAACCGCCACCGGAAGGGATTCCGCATGTATCCCGACAGCACCGGCCACGCGCCCGCCATCCGGGCCGTGGAAGTCCACCAGCCCACCCCGATACAGCCCGCCGTCGCCGTCCCGGCGCCGCTCGCTCCCGTCCAGCCGGGCAATGTCCCGGCAGTGGCGAGCGTGATCCTGCCGGACGGGCGGGTCGTCACCGGCTACGCCATCAGCTCCATGCAGCCCGAACCGGTCGCGGCGAAGCCGGCCGTCTCCCGCACGGCGGTGAACATCGCACTCGGCGGCATCGGGTTTCTTGCTGTGTGCGGCGGCCTGTTGTTGCTGACATCGTTCGTCGCCGCACTGACCGCGTTCATCGCACAGCTCATTACCCTCGCCGCTGTCATCTTCGGCGGATGGATCGCCATACAGATCTTCAGCGCATCCGGCCCGAAAGGCGGGACCACGGTCAACATCCGACAGGCCGTGATCAAGCGGAACCGCTTCTACAGCTGATCGGCGGGATGAGGCATCGTCCGTGTGGCCATGCCCGTTCCATTCGGTCGGGCATTGGACGCCTCAAGGTCAACCCTCATGAGCGAGCGCATGTCCTCCCACCGACTCCAGATCCGCCGAAGGTACTCGCGAATCTCCTCGAAGGATCCGATCTCTGGCTCAGGCGTCCCCGACTCCAAGGCCATGATCTTGCGATATCCCACGCCGAGCTTGACGGCTAGGTCATCGAGCTGTTCAAGTACCGCGGCCGACGCGATCATTTGAGCCTCAGCGAACGCCTTTTGGTGCTCATGTCGAGCCGCTGCGAGTTCCTCTTTCGTGGCCTCGGTGACGTCCCCTCCACGTACGTGCCACAGGTAGTGAACCAGCGCAACGCGATAGCGATGGTATGTCGCATTCGCGGCAACGTAGCAGGTCCGACGCTGAACGAACTCCAACCGCGCCTCTTCCCGCTCCCACTGTTTCTGGGTTGCTCGCTGTTGGCGTTCGAAATCCTCCCTCAGCGCCTTCGCCTGCGATCGCTGGGACAGGACCGGCGCCAGAAGCGTTCCCGTCACACCAACTATCGCCGCGACTAATGCAATCGCCGCATTCCCCACAACGCCCCCTCGGTAACCGCAGAACGGGGAAGCCGCTGTCTCGCCAATGTCCGCGGCTGCCCTCGCCCAACTCCCTTTTGCAGAGGTGGAGAAACCAGCATGACTCATGCGACCGACTTCGGACGAGACCGCGAACGCCTGCGGCTGCTGGACCTGTTCTCGTGCGCCGGTGCCGCCGCGATGGGCTACGCCCGCGCGGGTTTCCGTGTCCACGGCTGCAAGCCGACCGTCCCGGAGCTGCAAGTGGCGATGGGCATCTCGCGGACGAACGTGCGCGAGGAACTGACCGAGGCCATCCCGCCCGCCTACACCGAGTACATCGGCTGCGCCTTCCGTGTCTCTCGCGCGGGGCTGGGGGTGGCGGCGTGATCGAGCACGAGAACACCGCCCTCGCCCTGGCCGCCTCCCGGATCCCGGTCCTGCCGCTGCGGGCGGGCAAGGTGCCGTTCGGCAACTGCCGCAGGTGCGCCGACAACGCATGCGGCGGCAGGCCCAGCATGAAAACCCCCGGGCTCTGCACCTGCCCCGACCCGTGCCACGCCTGGGCCGCCGCGACCACCGACCCGACCGTCATCTCCTCCGGCCCCTGGCGTCGCGCGTGGCTGGCCGCGAGCGCGGTCGCCTACCACCCGGGCGGGGCGGGGCTGACGGTCGTGGATCTCGACAACGCCGACGCGATCACGTGGGCCCGCGAGAACCTGCCGACCACGCAGACCGTGCCCACCACCCGGGGCGAGCACTGGCTGTACCTCGGTCGGATGCAGTCCGCGAACGCGGTCCGGCCCGGTGTGGACATCAAGTCGACCATGGCCTACGCCCGGTGGCTTGGATTCGGCACCGGCACCATGGCCTACCTGCCCGATGCCGTGCGCGCGCTGGCCGCAAGCAAGCCCGCCACGACTCGACCCGCAGCACAGGTCATCACCGGGCCCGCCCTGGTCGGGCGTGGGGAATGCCGTCATCGCACGCCCGTCTTTCTGGAGCGGGGGATCGCGATGGCGGAGCAGCGCATCACCGGGGCCCGGGAGGCGGTGCACACGACCGTCTACCGCACGTTCCTGGCGGTGCTGTCCGCGCACGGTCGGTGCGGCTGTCTCACCGACGCTCACGTCGCGCGGCTGTTCACCGCCGCGCAGACCAAGGGCGAATCCGCCCGACACTGCGTGGACGCGTGGGCCAACGCCCGCACCGCACTGGGGATGTGAGTCATGTCCGAGGACGAGAAGACTCCCGCCCGGCAGATCATCACCGACTACGCGCAGGCGCACTTCCGGTACTTCCGCACCATCGACGGAACCGTGTACGCGCAGCGCAACGGCCACCCCGTCGCCCGCCCGATCCGCTCCCAGGGCACGACGGGCAGCCACCGGCAAGAACTCATGGTCGGCCTCTTCAAGGACGGGGTCGGCGTGTTCAACGGCACGGCACTCAAGGAGGCGTTGGACTTGATCGAAGCACTCGCGCTGACCGAGGAAGTACAGCCCACCCACATCCGCGTCGCCCCCGGGTTCGACGGTGCGACCTGGCTCGACCTGGGCCGCGACGACGGCAAGTCCATCCGCATCCACCCCACCGGCTGGGACATCCGCACCCCCGACCCGCGGGAAGTGTGCTGGCGGCGCACCCAGCTCACCGGCGAACTCCCCCTGCCCGACAAGGACACCAACGGCAAAGGCATCGACCTCCTGCTCCGCCTGTGCAACTTCGCCAGCGCAGAGACCGAATGCCTGGCCATCGCCTGGCTCATCGGCTGCCTGGAGCCCTCCGTGCCCGTGCCCGCGCCGTTCCTCACCGGCCCCCAAGGGGCGGGCAAGTCCACCGGCGGCCGGATGCTGGTGCGGATCATCGAGGGGATGAGCGGGGACCTGCGGCGGGCGCCGAAGGATGAGGAGAACATGATCACGGCCGTCGCCGCCGGGTGGGTCACCGCCCTGGACAACCTCTCCCACCTGCCCCCGGACCTGTCCGACCTCATGTGCTGCATCGTGACCGGCGCCGAGAGCATCAAGCGCGCGCTGTTCACCGACGGCGACGTCGTGCGCTCCCGCTACCGGCGCCCCATGCTCCTGACCGGTATCGACGTCGGCGTCATCCGCCCCGACCTCGCCGAACGCCTCCTCCCGCTCCGTCTCGTGCGACCCCGGGTACGGCGGACCGAGGCAGAGCTGTGGACCGAGTACGCGGAGATCCTTCCCGTCGTTCTCGGCTCCCTGCTGGACCTGACGGTGAAGGTGCGGTCCGCGCAGGCGGACACTCCCACCGACCTGCGGATGGCCGACTTCGCCCACCTGTGCGCGCAGCTCGATGCGGCTACCGGGTTCGGCTCGCTGGCCGCGTACCGGGCCAGCCTCGATGACCTCAACGACGACGTCATCGAAGGGGACCTCCTCGCACAGACCGTTCTCAAGCACGCGGCCGGGCTCGACGCGCGCGCGGAAGTCCGTATGACGTCATCGGAGTGGCTGCACTGCCTCACCAGCCTCTACAGCGGCGAGGAGTGCCGTCCTCTGCCCAAGGGCTGGCCCACCACGGGCAAGGTCCTCTCCGACCGGCTCAAGCGGCTACAGCCGACCCTCGCCGCACGCGGCGTCTTCATCGACTGGGGCCGCACCAGCGCCGCCCGCTACATCGAGATGACCCGCCCCGCGACACCGCCCCCGAACCAGCAGAGGGCAGCGTTCTGACCCGCGCCACCACGGTGCCGCACTGGACAAGCAAGAGGAGCACCCCGCACCCGGGCCGGTGCTCCTCTTGCTGTTCCGGCGGCTTGCCGCCGCTGCACAAGACGCGCCGCGAAGCGGCTCCTTCTTCACGTCCTGAGCAGCACCGCACCACCACAGACACCCCCTCTCTTTTCCTAAGAGAGGAGAGCCTGCGTCACCCACGTCACCAGCCACCCGAAACCGGGCCCTGACCAGCGGTGACAGCTGTGACGCAGACGGCCAAACCTGCGTCATCCCGCGTCACACGCGTCACGGGTGACAGAACCCCGCCCCGCCCTGTGACACGCCCCGAGCTGCCCGCGTCACCGCATAACCGCAG
This sequence comes from Streptomyces sp. NPDC047022, assembly GCF_040644155.1. Taxonomy (NCBI): domain Bacteria; kingdom Bacillati; phylum Actinomycetota; class Actinomycetes; order Kitasatosporales; family Streptomycetaceae; genus Streptomyces; species Streptomyces sp. NPDC047022. The sequence continues at coordinate 21,581 of NZ_JBEYVV010000004.1, forward strand.
GTCAGAGCCGCAAATGACGTGCGTGACGCGATGACGCAGAAATCCCCGCCTCGGACAGGCGCGGGCTCTCCTGACGAGCCCCTGAACCAACCCCATTCGTAGGCCCCGCCCTCTCTCGGAGGTCTCAACGTGCTGACCGTCGTCGCGAGCGACCCCCAAGCCCTCACCGTCCCGGAGGTCATGACCGCGCTGAGGCTGAGCCGCAGCAAGGTCTACGACCTGATCCGCTCCAAGCAACTCCCGAGCTACACGTCCGGCCGTGCACGCCGCATCCCGGTCGACTCCGTACGCCACTACATGCAAGACCGACTTGAGGAGAATGCAGCCTGATGCCTCAGCGAAAGAGGAACCCGAACGGCGCTGGCAGCATCTGGCAGCGCAAGGACGGGCGCTTTGAGGCGCGCGTCTACGTCCCCCAGCCCGACGGCACCCGCAAGCGCAAGACCGTGTACGGGAACACGTGGGAAGAGTGCGACACCAAACGCCAGGAGTTGGTGCGCCGTGGCCGCCAGGGAATCCCGACGCCGACACGGTCCGCCAAACTCTCCGAGTGGCTGCCGTACTGGCTGGAGCACTACATCGAGCCGCGCCGCAAGCTCAGCACCTACGACAAGTACGAAACTCATCTGCGCCTCTACCTGGTTCCGCTGCTGGGCACGAAACGGCTGGAGACCTTGAGCGTCGCCGACGTGCGCCGCTTTATCACCCGCATGCAGAACACCCACACAGCCGCGACCGCCAAGGAAGCACACCGAGTGCTGCGCACGGCGCTCACTGCGGCTGTGCGCGAGGAACTGATCACGCGGAACGTCGCGTCCTTGGTGGAATCGCCGCGCGTGAAACAGCGGGAGATCCGGCCATGGTCCCTGGAGGAGACGTTGACCTTCCTGGAGGCCGCACGCCGTGATCCGCTGTACGCCGCGTTCGTGCTGGCCATTGCCATGGGCCTGCGACGCGGGGAACTGGTGGGCGTGCGCTGGTCCGATGTGGACCTGGATAACCGTGTGCTGCACGTCCGCCAGCAGACGCAGCGTCGCCGGGGGACGCTGTACGACGACGACCCCAAGAGCCGCCGCAGCCGTGTGGTTCCGATGCCCGCGCTGTGCATCGCGCCGCTGCGCTGGCACCGACTGCGGCAGCGGGACGTGTTCGCGCGCACGGGCGTCGCATGGTCGGAGAGCGGCTACGTCTTCGCCACACGGAACGGCCGGCCGGTCGAGCCACGTAACGTCTACCGGTCGTTCACGCGGGTCGCCGCTGATGCGGGGCTGCGAGTGGTCCGGCTGCACGATGCGCGCCACGGCACCGCGACTCTTCTCACGGCGGCCGGCGTCGCGCCACGCGTCATCATGGAGATCCTCGGACACAGCCAGATCAGCATCACGATGGATGTGTATACGCACGTCGTGCACGACACCCAACGGGAGGCGATCAGCCACATGGACCGGCTACTCAAGCGCCGTCTGCCCGCCGCGTGAGAGGCGACTGCCGTCAAATGCTGCCGTCAAAAAGGCCCGGACCATGATCGGTCCGGGCCGTTTTGCCTGGTGCCCCCGGCAGGATTCGAACCTGCGACACCCGCTTTAGGAGAGCAACAGTGCCTGTAGCCAGTGGCTCCTACCTGCATCTTTCGTCTTCATGATGGCACCTGGAGTGTCTGTGAGTGCAGGTTTCACCTGCAGTTCACGGCTAGAAGCACGGCTACCTCAGCGGTTCGATCTCCTCCTGGAGGGGGCCTTCAGTACCTTGCCGATCACCGGACGGGAGGGAAGCCGTGGTCATCGGCAACTCATCCGTCGGTTCACAGCGCCGTGAGAACAAAGGTCAGCAGCGCCAGGGACAGGGTGGCACTGCCATTTCCTGTACCTCAACTATCACACCCGAGGACCCGCCAGATCGCGCGGAAGCTGGAGGCTTCGATCTCGCGCGTCTTCGCACACTACTCCGCGGTCAAGGGCAATGGATTTCGCGAGCTGAACGAGGGCGAGAAGGTCTCGTTCGAGATCGCGCAGGGGCAGAGGGGCCCCTAGGCGGAGAACATCGTCCGCCTCTGACCCGGGTTGCTACCCGCAGGCCGCCGCGCTCGGCGGCCTGCGGACCGGGTGCGGTCTTCTTCACTGGCCGCGCGCAGGCGTGCGGCCAGTGAAGGGGAGGGATGTCAGCCGATGGCAATGATGGGGTGGTCGGCGGGGTTGATCCATTTCATGATGCTGGTCATGAAGGTGGCGGGTACGGCGACGCAGCCGGCGGTGGGTCCGGCTTGGGGGCCGAGGTCGTGGAGGAAGATTCCGGCGCCGCGGCCTTTCACGGCGGGGTTGGTGTTGAAGTTGATGACGAGTGCGTTGTTGTACTGGGTGGGGTAGTTGATGAGGTGTTCGCTGCCGTCGTCGCCGGATTCGGTGAGGTGGAAGCCGCCCTGGGTGTCGGTGCGCATCTGGTTGTAGTAGGCGGAGGTGGGGTCCTCGACCCACCAGTCGTGGCTGGTGACCTGGTGGTAGGGCATCTTCGTGCCCGGGTTGGACCCGACTCCGAAGCCCTGGGTGATGGTGTAGGTGCCGGTGGGGGTGGTGCTGGTGCCCTGGGTGCGGGTGGCGCCGTTGGTGATGCCGTGGGCGCCGACGCGGGCGCCTGTGGTGCTGATCACCTGCTTCCAGCTGGTCCCGGACTTCTGCCAGAGCGTGACGGTGGCGTAGGTGCCGCTCGCCTTGACGGTGATGACCTGGGTGGCCTGGCCGACGGTGACGCTTACCGGGAAGGGGTTACTGCTGCTGACGGTATAGGAGCCTGCCGGGAGGGTGAGTCTCTCGCCCGGGTGGATGATGTAGGGCGAGGCGATGTGGTTGGCCTTCGCCAGTGCTTCCCAGCCTCCGGGCACGTGCTCGTAGGAAGCGATGCCGGAGAGGGTGTCGCCGCTCTTGACGGTGTAGCTGCTTTGCGGGGTCTGGGTCGCGGCGTGCGCGCCGGCGGCGCTGAACAGGCTGGCCGCGGCGGCTGCGGTGCCGATGGCACCGCCCGTCGCTGTTCGGCGCATCACGGGGGTGCGGGGCTTGGCGTGGCGGCCACGCGGGCTGGCGGACATGTCGGGTGAGCTCCTTGTGTGTGGAATGCGGGGTGCGGGCGCAGGCTGCCTCCGCACCCCGTCTGGTGGGCTGGTTACGGGATCTGGTCGTAGAGTGCGGTCACCTGGTTGGCGGTGAGCGCGTAGTTGTACATCTGGGCGCCGCTGATCTCGCCCGGGAAGTAGTCCGTCGTCGCACCGTTGTACTGGGCGGCCCCGGCGTTGAGGGTTCCGGTGGCCTTCCACGGCGTGATGCCGGTCGCGGTGCTGACGAGGCTGCCGTTGGCGTAGAGCTGTGCTGTCTGGGTGGCGGCGTTGTAGACGCCGACGAGGTGGGTCCAGCTTCCGGAGACGGCTGTTCCGCCGAGGGCGCCCTTGAAGGAGGGGCTGGTGGTGTCCGTGGTGGGGAAGTCGAACGACCACTTCGGTGACCCGCTGCTGTAGTCGTACTTCAGGTAGAACGCGCTGTCGGTTGTGCCGTTCGCGGAGAACGCGGTGGCGTTCCTGGTCGGTGTGCTGGAGAGCTTGACCCAGGTGGAGATGGAGAAGCTGGCCGAGGTGTCGAGGACATCGGTGTTGGCGCTGGCCGCGGAGTCGGTGCTCCCGTTCAAGGAGAGCACGGTGTTGCGGGTGGTGTCGGTTGCCCAGGTGGCCGAGCCGTTGAGGGTGAGCGGGTTGTTGCCGAGGTTGGGGTCGGTTCCCACGGCGTTGAGGGTGTTGAGGGTGTCGGTGGCTGCGGTGTCCGTCGCGATGGGCATGCCGTTGCCGTCGTCGAAGTTCCAGCTGTCCTCGGGTGACAGGAGAGCGGTGCTCAGGGCGCCGAAGGCGGCCACTGAGAGGTTCGCGTGGTCGCTGCTGTCGGCGGCGGTGGCCAGTTTGTCCTCGCCGGTGGTGCTGTCGGTGACGGCCACGGCGGCGTTGAAGTCGGCGAAGTAGACGGCGGGTGTGGCCCAGGGGTTGCCCAGGTTCATACCGCCGAGGAAGGCGTTCACGGTGGTGCGTGCCGCGTCGACGGTGCTGCTGCACGCATCGTTGGCGCTGGCACCGTCACCGGTGAAGCCCTCGCACGGGGTGAGTGACGTCAGGACGACATTGATGCCCCAGCCCTGGAGCTGCTGGACCAGCGCGGTGTAGCCGTTGCCGTCCAGATCGTCGCTGCCGGCGCCGGCGAGCACATCCTCCAGGCCTTCGTCGACGATCACGGTGGTGACGCCCGGCTGGTCCAGGATGTCGCGGTCCAGCCGGGACAGGGCCGCGGGGCCGCCGATGGTGGTGCTGTTGTAGGTCTCGGGGTTGTCCTTCATGAGCTGGTTGGACTCGATGCCCTCGGCCAGGACCCCGTACGGGCTGGGGGTGGAGGGTTCGGCGGCGGTCAGCGTGTCGGAGACGCGGTAGCCGTTTGAGTTGGGCGGGGTCGTGTTCGGCTGGAAGGGGTCGACGAGGTTGTCGCCGAGTACCGCTTCGGTCGGCACGTTCGCGGACTGGACGTCCAGGCCGGTCACGAGGTCCGTGAAGTTGCCGTATTTGGCGGCGCTCGTGGTGAACGCGGTGGTGCTGGTGCTGGTCGTGAGGTCTCCGGAGCCGGTGGAGGTGATGTATTCGTAGGAGCCGTTGGCGTAGGAGTGCTGCACCAGGTAGGGCACGGAGTTGCTGAGCTGGTAGGAGACCAGCAGGTACTGGTTCGCACTCACGGTGAAGGACAGCGGGTCGCTGTAGGCCATGCCGCCCTCGGGAATCGTGACCGCCTGGCTGCCGCCGAATTTCAGCGTGGTCGGTGTCGTGGACGGTATGGCCCCGATCGCGGTCGGGGTCGAGCTCAGCGCGATGGTGGCGTGGCCGATGGACAACGGGCTGGTGCCGAGCGCGTTGTCCAGCTTGACGCGGACGGTGCTGCCGGACACCGACGGCTTGAGCGCGATACGGAAGGTCTGGTTGGAGAAGTTGCTGCCCAGCAGGTTGTAGTTGCCCTCGGTGGCATTGGCCCAGGCGCCGGTCCAGGACTGCCCGGACGACGCGGCGGCGTAGCTGCCGTTCACCTCGGCGGTGCCCGCGGTGGTGTTGCGGGTGCCCATGGAGAAGATGTGCAGGCCCTGCTGGTGGGACGCCACGGCGGTGGTGACATCCGGGAGAGTGACCGAGGCGATCGTCTTCGACGCGTCGATCGGTACCGAGAACGCGAACAGGCTCCGTGTGGTGGCGGTCTGGGAGCTGCTGCTGTTGAAGTGCGGGAGTTCGACGGCGGAGATCGGACTTGCGACAGTCCAGTCCGGGACGGTCAGGTCGTAGTTGGTGCTGGTGCCGTCCGTGTAGTGGATGGTTCCGCTCGCCGCGCAGGCGTAGGTCGTATCGGTTCCGTTGAAGCAGTACGATCCGCTCACCGCTGTCCCGCTGGGCACGTACGGCGCGGTCTCGTCACCGGCGATCGCCCCGGGGTTGCTCATCGCGGCCGCGGCCGAGGTGGCCAGGAACACCAGGGCGTTGCCCGAACCCGAGTAGGTGACGGTCTGGTTCGCGGCCAGCACGTTGTCCTTCTGACCGGAACCGAAACTCGGCAGGGCCAGGGTGGCGCCGTCGACGGTGACCTTGCCGCCGCTGTTCCAGCCGGCGTTCGCCATGTCGGTGGCGGAGAAGCTGTGGCCGGTGCCGTCCAGGTCGGCCTGGCTCTTGTTGCTGTCGGAGCTGATGCCCACGTTGTTGTAGCAGGCGGACAGGCTGGTGCAGGTGCTAGCCGCGTGGCCTGCGGCGATGAAGGTGTAGGTGGCGTCGCCGGAGACGTCTCCGGCGCCGTCGACCGCGTGCACGTACAGGGTGTGCGGGCCAGGCGACGGCGGGGTGACCTTGATGGTGGCCTTGTTGCCGTTGGCGGTGATGGTCTCGGAGGCCGGGGGGTTGCTGGTGGGCGGCGCGACGTCGAGGTTGTAGACGAACTTGGCGGCCGTGGTGCCGGAGCCGTCGATGTCGAACGAGCCCGTAGTGCCTGCCGCCGCGCCGACCGAGGAGTCGGTGACGTGCGTGTTCGGGTAGAGGTTGTTCTCCGAGGTCACCGCCGGGGTGTCCGGGGCGGTGGGCTCGGCGGTGAAGTGGCAGGTCGGCGAGCTGGTGTAGGACGTGGTGTCCATGCCGTCGGTGACCTTCACGTCCCAGTCGACGATCTTGCCGTTGGTCAGCGAGGAGATGAAGCTGGAGGGCAGGGAGGCGGTGGCGTAGCTGCCGGAGGCCAGGTTGTCGCCGCTGGTGAGAGTGGACTTGCTGGACGAGCCGTCGACCCAGTACTGGAAGGTGGCCTGGAGCTTGTCGCCGTTGGGGTCGGACACCTTGGCCTTCAGCACCGGAGGCGTGGAGGCGATGGTCTTGCCCATGTACGGATACGGAGAGGAGGTGTCGCAGGCCGCGTCGTCCGCGCCGGACACGGCGGACATGGTGTTCGCGGACGGGTTGTTCGGCGCGTTGTTGTAGAAGATCTGCAGCGTCGGGTTGTGGTCGAACCGCTTGAACCCGAGATCGTTGTGCGAGGACTCCATGGAGTCCTCGCTCAGGGTCGCGGTGAAGCTGCTCCAATGCCCGCTGGCCGCGCTCTTGATCGGGGTGAGCACGTTGAACCCGTGCGTGACGCTCCCGTTGCCGGAACAGTAGGTCGGGTTGTAGGCCGGCCCGTAACTCTGCGAGGTGGAGTAGCTGTCGTAGCCGGGACGGTTGCTCCAGTCGGTGCCGGAACCAAGGCCATTGGACCAGTGCAGATTCACCGTCGCGGTCGTCGAGCAGGACGCGGAGTAGATGTCGGTGGCATCCACCTCGGCGCTGTCGATGTCCGCGCCCCAGATGGTCTTCGACAGGCTCCACTGGTAGATCGCGTGCTCGTCGCCGGTATTGCAGTCGCCCTCGACCCAGCCGTTGTAGCCGACCCCGAGATAGCCGTCGTCGGCGAGGGAGGAGGTCTTGTTGTAGAACGAGGTGCCGGGGCAGCCCTGCTTGACCTCATCGAAGGCGGGCTTCTGATAGTCCGTGGGGTGCCAGTTCACGGACGGGTCGATGTACACCGGCCACACGGTGTTCTTCGCCGTGAGCATGGCATGGTCAGGGATCAGGGCCAGCGCGCCGGTGGCAACCTTCGTGGTGACGGGCGCGATGCGCGCGGCCAGGCCCGGGTGCGCGGCGTCGGAGGCGTCCGCGGCGACCTTCGCGCCAAGGGGCTGGTGACGGTCTGCGCGCAGGGTGCGGTTGGAGTCCCACTGCAGGGCGGTCGGCGCGTCGGCGACGGCGTTGCCGTGCGCGTCGGTGATCTTCAGGCCGCCGTCAAAAGCCGCTGCCAGGTGGCCGCCATGGACGGTGGTGGCCAGGCGCAGCGTGGCGAGCTTGGGGTTCTTCGCGGCGGCGGCGGAATGGACGACGAGGGTGTCGCTGAGCCCACCGGCGGGGGTGGCACTGACGCGCAGGTCGACGCCGGGAAGCACGGACGCGTAGGTGGCCGTCGCGCCGGTCACGTGTGGTGCGGGCAGCATGGTGGGCCAGGACAGGGACAGTGAGACCTGGCCGGAGCGCGTGACGGCCAGCGGACTGGTGCCGCCGCCGGAGAAGGACACGCTGCCGTACGCGGTGGCCTTCGGCGCCCAGGCGCCGTCCGCCCGGCGTGCCAGCGTCAGATCGACCGGGACCCAGCGGCCGGACTGTTCGGTGCGTACCGGCAGCGGATTGGCGGCCATGCCGAAGCGGCCGTCCGGCAACGCCTCGACCTGCGCGGTGGGGCTGGTCAGCGAGGACACCACGACCGGTTTGCCCGTGGCTCGCGCCCGGACTCCCGCGGCCTGCATCGCGGCCTGGTCGGCCGGGGTGGGGCCGTACCCGCTGGGCAGCGGCGTCAGGCCCTTCGGGGCAGCGACGTGCTTCACGGGTGGGGCACTCGTGCCGGACACCTGCAGCCCGTGACCGGTGGGTGCGGCAGCCACGGCGGCGTGGACGGGCGCCACACCAACCGCGCTTACCCCCAGCACCACCAGCCCGGCCAGCGCCGCGCGCTGTCTTCTGCGGCGCGTTCTCGCGCGGAATATGTGCATCGGATTCCTGTCTCTCGACATCAGCCGGAAAACGGCCTCAGCGAACATACGAGGCACAGTAGTTGGCTGACACACGGGACAATTTTTCTGTGAGTCGGCGCAACTGACATCAGGTCACCATTTGTCCCGCTATGTCCATGTCAATCACTTGATCAAGGAAGTAAAGATTTGATCAGAGGGTCTGGTTACTGAAGCACTGCCTAACTAAGTTCCCTCACTGGTTTTCATGATCGGTTGTTGTTTGTCTGGGGGCGGTTCACTGTGAAATCCGGGACTCGACGCGTTACGGCCATAAGGCGGTCACGTGCCGCCGCACGGCTGTTGCGCGGCCTGGGCGTGAGCGTGGTCACCACGGCTCTCGCCGCGGGCACGCTCGCCGCGGCCCCCGTACAGTCCGCGGACCGCAAGCCACCGACGGCGGCGCACACCAAACCGGTACCGGTGCATCCCGTCACCTCCCACTACCGGGCCCCGAAGAAGCTACTGACCAAGCCGTCGGCCAAGGTCGTCTGGCCCTCCGGGACAGCCACCGTCACCGTTCCGGCCGCCCCGGATACGGGCACCGGCAGGACAGGAAAGACGAAGGGCTCCGCTTCCGCCGCGCCGCCGGTGCGTGCGGGCACGCTGCCCGTCTGGCTCGGACCGCTCACGAACAGACCAGGCAAGCCGGACAAGCCAGGCAGAAAAAGACCCAGCCGTCAGAGCACCTCGGCCGACGTGGCCTCCGCCTCAGCTTCCTCCTCCGCGGCGAGCGCGCAGGTGCGGGTGCTGCCGCAGAGCGCTGCCAGCGCGGCCGGGATCGGCGGTGTTCTGCTGGAAGTCTCCCCGAGCACGGCCTCCCGGCTGCATCTCTCTCTGGACTACAGTTCCTTCGCCGGCGCCTTCGGCGGTGACTGGTCCTCCCGGCTTCGGTTCCAGATGCTGCCCGGCTGTGCCCTGACCACACCTCAGAAGGCGTCCTGCCGGGTCGGCACCCCTCTCGCGACGAGCAACGACACGCATGCCCGGCGACTCGGCGCGGACCTGCCCACGCCCCGCGTGTCCTCGGTGCCGGCCAAGAACGCGTCGCCCTCCGAGCGGACCGGCGGCACTGCTCGCACCGCGACCGCTTCGGCGTTGGCGCAGCCCATGGTCCTCGCCGCGTCGTCCACGTCCTCGGGCGGCGGAGGCGGGGACTTCACCGCCACCGATCTCAAGGCATCGGGGTCCTGGCAGGCGGGCGGAAGTGCCGACGCGTTCACCTGGTCCTACCCGATCAACGTCCCGGCTGTTCCCGGCGACCTTTCCCCGAACCTCTCCCTGGGCTACGACTCGCAGTCCGTGGACGGGCTGACGTCCTCGACGAACAACCAGGCCTCCGTCGTGGGCGACGGGTTCTCCCTCAGCGACAACTTCATCGAGCGGTCCTACCAGTCGTGTCACCAGAACGCGTCGGGGACGACGAAGACCTGGGACAACTGCTGGTCCTCCGACAATCAGCTGACCATGTCGCTGAACGGGCAGACCACGACGCTGATCAAGGACGACAGCAGCGGAGTATACCACGCGCAGGATGACACCAATGAGAAGGTCGAGTACCTGACCGGCGCCACGAACGGCGCCCAGAGCGGCGAGTACTGGCGTGTCACCACCGACGACGGAACGCAGTACACGTTCGGTCTGAACGAACTTCCGGGCTACTCGTCCGGGAAGGCGACGACGAACTCGGTCCTCACCGAGCCGGTGTACGCGACCAGTTCCGGTCAGCCCTGTTACAACTCCACCTTCGCCAGCTCCTACTGCCAGCAGGCGTACCGGTGGATGCTGGACTACGTCAAGGACACCCACAGCGACACGGTGTCTTACTTCTACACCGCCGACACCGCCTACTACGCACGCGACCTCGGTACCACGGCGAACACCCCGTACATCCGCGACGCCTACCTGTCGAAGATCCAGTACGGGCAGCGTGACGGCTCCGTCTACAGCACCAGCCCCGCCGGGCAGGTCCTGTTCACCTACAACGGCCGCTGCAACACCTCCTCCACCGGCTGTGCCACCTCGACGCTGAGTTCCTCGACGTCGTCGTCCTGGCCGGATGTGCCCTACGACCAGTACTGCGCCCAGAACGCCTCCTGCTCCAACAACGCCCCGACGTTCTGGTCGGAGGAGGAACTGACCGGTATCCAGACGCAGGCACTGGTCGGCTCGACCGAGACGAACGTGGACTCCTGGGCCCTGGCCTACGCCTTCCCCGCGACGGGGGATGCGACGACCGCGTCACTGTGGCTGTCGTCGATCACCCTCACTGGGCAGGACACCAGCGGCGGCGGCTCCAGCTCCTCCATCGCGGCGAAGCCGGTGACGTTCTCCGGCACACCGCTGTCGAACCGGGTGAACCTCACCGACGGCTACCCACCGATCACCCGCTACCGGCTCAACACCATCACCACCGAGACCGGCGAGATCATCAGCGTCGGCTACTCGGCGCCCGCGTGCGGCTCGTCCACACCGTCGGACCCGAGCCAGAACACCTCCCTGTGCTACCCGGAGTACTGGACACCGAGCGGGCAGACCAGCCCGGTCGAGGACTGGTTCAACAAGTACATCGTCACCGGGGTGACCGAGCAGGACCCGACCGGCGGCGGTGTCAGCGACACCATCGCCACCACCTACACCCCCGTGGGCTCGCCCGCCTGGCACTACAACGACAACCCGCTGACCCCCTCCGCTGAGCGGACCTGGAGCCAGTGGCGTGGCTACCAGGGAATGAAGGTGACGGTCGGCACCTCGCCCGACCCGCAGACGGAGACCGACTACACCTACTTCCGGGGCATGGACGGCGACACCCTGTCCGGCGGGAAGACCCGGACGGCCACGGTCACCGACTCCCGCAGCGACACGGCCATCACCGACGCGGACCAGTACGCAGGTCTGACCTACGAGGCGATCGTCTACAACGGCAAGGGCAGCAGCAGCGTCGTCACCGACACCGTCACCGACCCCTGGACCAGTTCGGCGACCGCCACCCACGCCCTGTCCGGCGGCCTGCCCTCCCAGCAGTCCTTCCACACCGGCACCGCCAAGACCCGCGTCTACACCCCGCTCGCCTCCGGAAGCACCCGCGAGACCGAGACGGACTACACCCACGACTCCTACGGCCGCGTCACCAAGACCGACGACCTCGCCGACGTCTCCACCTCCAGCGACGACCTGTGCACCACCGTCACCTACGACGACAGCACCTCCGCCTGGATCCTGGACACCCCGGACGAGACACAGACCGTCTCCGTCAAGTGCGCCACCACCCCCACCCTGCCGGGCAACGCCGTCTCCGACACCCGCACCTACTACGACAACGCCACCACCTTCGGCACCGCCCCCACCACCGGCGACGCAACGACGACCCAGCAGGCCAGCAGCTACAGCGGCTCCACCCCCACCTACACCACCCTGTCCACCACCACGGTCGACGAGTACGGCAGGACTCTGACCGCGACCGACGCGGACAGCCGCAAGACCACCACCGCCTACACCCCGACCACCGGAGCCGAACCCACCGGTGCCACGGTCACCGACCCGCTCAGCCACACCACCACCACGGTCTACGACCCGCTGCGCGAACTGCCGACGAAGGTCACCGACGCGGCCGGATACGTCTCCTCCGCGCAGATCGACGCCCTGGGCCGGACCACGGCCGTGTTCAAGCCAGGCGTCACCGCCGCCACCGCCAAGTACAGCTACTCCGTCTCCAACACTGCCCCCACGGTGGTGACCACGCAGACACTGAACAACGACGGCTCCACCTACCGCACCAGCGAAACCCTCTACGACGCACTGCTGCGCACCCGCGAGACGCAGACGGCGACCGAGGACGGCGGGCGGGACGTCACCGACACCGTCTACAACACCGACGGCCAGGTGGCCAAGACGGCCGCCCCGTACTACAACAAGGGCACGCTGTCCTCGACGCTGGTGCAGGCCCAGGACGGTGACATCCCCTCGGAGACGGGCTTCACCTACGACGGCGCCGGCCGCAAGACCGCGCAGACCGCCTACGCGCTCGGTAGCCAGACCTGGCAGACCACCTACACCTACGGCGGCAACTTCACGACCGCCGTGCCGCCCGCCGGCGCAACCGCGCAGTCGGTGATCACTGATGCCCGCGGCCGGACCACCGACCTGTACCAGTACCACTCCGGTGTGTCGGCGGACCCGGTCAAGGACTCGTCGTCGGACTACTCCGACACCAAGTACACCTACACGCCCGACGGGAAACAGGCCTCGGAGCAGGACGCGGCGGGCAATTCCTGGTCGTGGACGTACGACCTGCTCGGCAGGCAGACCAAGGCCGTCGACCCCGACACCGGCACCACCAGCAGCACCTACGACAACGCCGGCCAGCTCCTGACCGTCACCAACGGCGACAACGACCAGGCCACCTACAGCTACGACTTGGACGGCCGCAAGAGCTTCGCCTACGACACGACCGGCGGTGCCACGGCCTCCAGCAGCAACGAGATCGGCGCCTGGACCTACGACACCCTCAAGAAGGGCTACCCGACCGCCAGCACGTCCTACCAGAAGGGCACCACGAGCGCCGCGGTCACCAGCACCACCCTGGCCTACAACAGCTTCGCGCAGGCCGCCGCCAGCAAGATCACGCTGGCCAACCTGCCGTCCAACGAGTCGGCCCTGGCACCCTCCAGCGGCTACATCACCTCCTACAGCTACAACACCGTCGGCGCACTGACCACGCTCGGCGACCCTGCTGAGGGCGGTCTGCCCTCCGAGAACATCGGCATCGGCTACGACACCTACGGCCAGCCCACCAGCCTCGCCAGCGGCGGAACCACTGCCTGGAGCTACGCCACCGCCATCGGCTACGACGAGTACGGCAAGCCGGTGCAGTACACGATGGGCCCGTCGACCAGCTGGGTCGACCTCACCCTCAGCTACGACGCGCAGACCAACGCCGTCACCGACGCCAAGACCACCGACTCCACCAGCAGCAAGGTCGTCGACGACACCGCCTACAGCTACCAGAACACCGGCGTGTCCAAGGGTGCCGGACTGGTCGTGGCCACCGCCGACAAGCAAAACGGCGGCGCCACCTCCGACACCCAGTGCTTCACCTACGACTACGCCACCCGTCTGAACGCCGCCTGGACCGCCACCGACGCCTGCGCCGCCACCCCGAGCACCGGCAGCAGCAGCTCCGTGGGCGGCACCAACCCGTACTGGCAGAGCTGGACCTTCGACACCGCCGGTGACCGCCTGACCGAGACCGACCACGACACCGGCGGCACCACCAGCAAAGACACCACCACCACGTACCACTACCCCACCGCCGGTTCGTCCTCCGACCAGCCCCACACCCTCACCAGCACCACCGCGAGCGGACCGGGCGCCACCGCCAACACCGCCAACTACGTCTACGACGCCTCCGGCAACACCACCGCCATCACCGGCGGAGCCCTCGGCAACCAGACCCTCAAGTGGAACGACCAGGGCAAACTCTCCACCGACACCACCACCGCCGGCGGCACCAGCTACCTGTACGACAGCGACGGCAACCTCGTCCTGCGCACCGACCCCAGCACCGCGACCCTCTTCATCGGCGACGCACAGATCACCGAGAACCTCAGCACCAGCGCCCTGACCGGCACCCGCTACTACAGCGTCGGCGGCGCCACGGTCGCCGAGCGGTCCAGCACCGGCGACATCCAGTACCTGATACCCGACCGGCAGGGCACCGACCTGCTGACCGTCGACTACAAGACCCAGGCCGCCACCCGCCGCCAGTACACCCCCTTCGGCACCACCCGCGGCACAGCCCCCACCACCTGGCCCGGCGACAAGGGCTACGTCGGCGGCACCCCCGACACCACCACCCAGCTCGAAAACCTCGGCGCCCGCGAATACGACACCCAGTCCGGCCGCTTCCTCTCAGCCGACCCACTCCTCGAAACCACCGACCCCACCCAGATCGGCGGCTACGACTACGCAGGCAACGACCCCATCACCAGCAGTGACCCCACGGGTGCGATGGCCTGCGAAAGCCCCGACGAATGCGGCGGCGGAGCCCAGTACGGCAACAACACCCCGACCCGGCACAGCCACGGCAAGCCGCTCAACGACCCCTCCTGGGGTTGCAACGGCTGCGACGGCGACAGTTACAACGGCAGCCACAACTACGGCGGCGGCTATACCTACACGCCCAGGAAACACCTGAGCAGCGCCACGACGGGCGGATGCGGCGCCAACCGCAGTTGCAACGACAACCCCCAGCAATGGGCGAACCTCGACGCCGCAGCGAACGCCGAATCAACCAAGCAGAAGATCTCAGACTACGAGAACGTCGCCATGATCGGGGGAGGCTTCTTTTTCGCCATCCCTGTCGCGAGCGCGTGCATCGATGTACCCGTCATCGCCCCAGGATGCGTCTCCGCCGGAGGCAAACTCTTCAGCGCCGTGAACTCAGCGTTCAGCGGGGCGGACGAAGGCGGGCCGGAAGAGCCCGGCACAAGCCCCCCTTGCAGTTTCGCCCCCGAGACACCGGTCCTCCTGGAAGACGGCAAAACCAAACCCATAGGCAAGATCAAGACCGGCGACAAGGTCCAGGCAGCCGACCCCAAGACGGGCAAACACAAGGGCGCACGCACCGTCCAACACGTGTGGATCAACCACGACCACGATCTCCTCGACCTCACCATCCGCACCAACGACGGACACACCGCCACCCTCCACACCACCGCCAACCACCCCTTCTGGAACGACACCACCCACACCTGGACCGCCGCCGGCAAACTCCACCACGGCGACGCCCTCAACACCGCCAACAACACCCACGCCTACGTCGTCTCCACCCACACCACACCCGGCACCGCAAACCGCTGGAACCTCACCGTCCAGCAACTCCACACGTACTATGTTGTGGCAGGGACCACGCCGATCTTGGTCCACAATTGCAATGGTGCCCAGACTGCAGTCTCGGACCTGCGCGCTTCGGGCCAGGTTGGCGCCAAGCGGAACATTGCTGCAGCGGAGGTTGCGATAGATGGTCAGGATTCTTATGTGCTCAGCTCGGTGAGCGGTGATGCCGAGCGTGCCGGGACCGTTCCTACCGTTGGCTCTGAAGGGAATCCGCAGCGCTTCATTCCCCAAGCGACGGGAAGTAATACGCGGTTCTCTGATACTGAATTCAAGCTGTTGAACAGTATTGCGAACCGACTGGGACCCTCCTCGGACTCGATCGCTGGGACCATCAACCTTCACTCAGAGCTACCCATGTGTGATTCCTGCAGCTCGGTAGTCTCGCAGTTCAGAGACATGTTCCCGGGCATCGACTTGAACGTGACGACCGGATAGGTAGCGCACAGTGACGGACATGACGCCAGCCCACCAAGCTGTTGAGATGGAAGACCTTGAAGCTATCCGTAGTCTTCTCGATCGAGGGACTGATATCAATGAGGAGCATCAAGGTCTAACTCTCCTGCACCACGCCATCGATATCGAGATCGACGGTCACACTCAGACCGGTGACCCTCTCCATGTAGATGTAACTGCCTATCTCCTCGCCCGAGGTGCTGACCCGCAGCGCCGCTCTGGCGGGGGGAGCGGAATTACGGCCGAGCATATGGCGCTTACGCGTGGTCATTGGCTGGCGTCCTGCCTAATCGAGGAGTGGATCCGTACGCATCCCAATGGAGCTTCGCGCGTTTGACGGCAGCGCTGACGGCAACGGCGGTGGACGGAAGGAGCCCCGCACGGTGGTGACGGTGCGGGCTCCTTGGCACTCTGGCTTGTTGGGCCAGCGAAGGTGGGTGGCGGCGAGGGGTCGGTCGTCGGCGTCGGCGAGTGCCCGGCCTCGGGCTTCGATGGCCTGATGCTGGAGGCGGAGCCGGACGTGGGCGTAGACCTCGGCGGTGACGGCGATGTGGGCGTGGCCGAGGAGTTCCTTGATTGTGACCAGCTCGACGCCTTGCTTCCAGTAGCAGGGTGGCGCACGTGTGGCGAAGACCAGGTTCCGTTCCTCCCAGGCTTCTCCGGCGGCTTGGCGTTCGGTGTCCTGGGCCTGGCAGTGCTGGGCGAGGGCGGTGAGGCAGGCTGCTCGGATGGCAATGCGGCGTTCGGCGGCGTGGGTTTTGGTGGGGTAGAGGGCGGTTCCGCCGTTGGGGGCGTTCTGGAGGGTACGGCGGATGCTCAGGGTGCGGTTCCCGGTGTCGAGCCCCCTATTTTGACGCGGAATTGCTTTATGCATGCCTGGATGTCACTCAAGCCCCCCAGATCAACGGGGCGACTTCGGGGGCGTGCGCGCCATCTCTGATTCCTCTTCCGCTGTGACCGCGGGATGTGCACGGTAGGTGGTTGCCGGCTGGCGCCCGCGGGTGCCGCTGCGCTCTGACAGGAGCGCCCGCACGAAGCCGTGCTCCTCGAGGAGCCTCAGGGCAGGGCCCGTAGAGCTCACGGTGGGGAAGGCGCGGCGGCGGGCCGTGACGAGTTCGTGGGCTTTGAAGCTGGTCACCTTCGTCCGGCGGATCCAGTCGAGTACCAGCTCGGCCTTCTCGGTGTTCTCGTCGGCTTCCATGCGGTCGAAGGCCGCGAGCGCGTGCGCGGTGTAGTACTCGCCGATCGAGATGGCGCGCTCGATCGTGGAGGCCTCGATGGGCTCGCCCCAGTGACCGGTGACGCGGTCTGCGAGATGGAGGAGGGCGGCGATGCGGGTCACGGCACCGACGTACTTGCCTGCCCAGTCGTCGATGTGGCCCAGAGTGCCCTCCGGACGGAGCTTGGGCTCGACGTCCTGTTGGAGCTTGATGACGGCCTGGTCGGCGGGGCCGGAGCACTTGATGGTCGTCGCCTCGGGGAGGTTTCTGAGCGTGTGGATCAGGGTTGTGAGGCGGGATTCGTAAGACCTGGACGTCTGCTCCGGGACCGGAGGTACCACTACTTTGCGGTAGCCGACCGTTGAGGCCGGGAGCGAGAAGAGGAAGCGGGCCATGAGCCCTCGGCCGCGGGCTCCTGGGGTTTGGGCAAGGTCTGTCAGGACTGTGGGCTGGAGCGTGATGCCGATGGTGAGGGCAGGCTTCTCAGCGAAGTCAGTGTCGCGGGTGATTCGTTCGGCCCGCAGGCGCTCTCCCTTGTGGCCCTTGAGGAAGACGCCGAGGTTGGGGCGGGAGCTGTAGCGGCCGGCGATGACGTCGAAGAGGTCGCCTTCCGGTGACAGGACACCCAGGCGGCCATGGATCGCCAACAGCTTGGTCAGGGTCTCGGTGGTGAGGTCGTCGTCCGCGGTCAGGCGCGGCACGGGCGGAACGGTGATCGCGTCTGCGTCCATGCGTAGCCCGGAAGCCTCAGCGACCAGGGAGGCAGCGGAGACTGAGTCGTCGGCCTTGCGGGCCTTGGTCATGACGGCCTCGGCTCGAGCCTCCGCTGCTTCCTTCTCGACAGTGGCCTCGATGATGGAAGAGCGAGCATTTTCCTGCAGGGCTGCTTCGATGTCGTAGATCGGGCGGGTCATGGCAGCGAAGACGTCCGACTTGCGTGAGGCTGGCGGCATCGCGACGACCAGGTAGAGGTTTGTCTGCTCGACCCATCCGTCCCGGATCTGGACGTGGACGCGCCCGCCGGCTGCCGTGGAGAGCGAGGCGAGTGCCATGGCGGCAGCCATGTCGGCGGGGGTCTGCGTGAACTCGGCGACAGCACTGACCTGTTCGGCTACCCAGGTCGGGAGAGCGTTGACCGGGAAGGTGGGTAGCGGGCCTTGCTGGCCGAGCGGGGTCGCAGCGGGCCAGCGTTCCTCGACGGTGGTGAGGTCGAGTGCTTGCCGTGCTGTGGCGAGCAGCTCGTCGTGGTCCTCGCCGGACTCGCGCGCCGCCTGGATGAGGCGGGTGCCGAGCTCGGCGATCTGCCGCCGCTTGGCGTGTTCGCGCACGATGGTCGCGTAGTACTGCCCGGAGCGGGCCGTTGGGGCAGCCCCGTAGAGGGTGTGCAGGTAGGACCGTCCGCCGACGCGCTGCAGGTCGCCGGCCTTGTCCAAGTGGTCGCTGAGGAAGACCGGGTCTGGCGGAGTGCCTGCCTCTACGAGGATCAGGATCGCGCGCCAGATGGTCTCGTGGGCCGGACGGTAGAAAACCGCGGGGTCCTGGCCGAGCTCCTTCTCGACCTCGTCCAGGACCGCGGGGTCGGCCATGACGGCGCCGATGACGATCTGCTCGGCCTCGGTGCTGTTCGGCGCTTCGGACATTGGGATGACGTTGGCGCCGGGGGCGTGCTGGGGCGTGCTCACGCCGCTCCTCTCAGTACGGTGGTGCTGTCGGTGGACCACAGATCGGCGACCCACGCCGGCAGTTCGGCGGGCTCGGTGTCGTGGACGACCGTGAAGGGGCCCCAGCGGGTGGGGCTGCCCGCAGCTGGGACGTACGAGTCGGCCGTGTGCAGAGAGATGTGCCAGCCGAGTGGGCTGCTCGGGCCGCGTGAGGCGGGCGGGCACTGGCCGCGGGGGTGTTGGAAGTACAGGTGAGTGCCGCCGAAGGGCGTGCGCACGGTGTACGTCTCGGTCGGGTACGTGGCTCCGTGCCGTTCGGCGAGGACGGACAGGACGTCCGCGCCGTCGACGACCCCGGGAAGCTGCCACTCGGGTGGAGCCTGGAGTCCTCGTGTCGCCGGGACGAGGTTGAGGACGACCAGACCGGACGGGCACGGCACGATGCCCACCCCGAAGGCGCCGGCGCTCCAGCAGCGGCGTATGCGCTCGGGGTCGGTGGTGGCGCGATCGTGCCAGTCACGTACGGCTGGAGTGAGGCCGACGACCTGCAGCGGGAAGATGCGCCAGCCGCGGGATGCCGCCGCCAGAGCGGTGGCCTCCAACGCCGCCCATCCCTGCGTGCGGTGAGCACTCACAGCCGCACCTCGACATAGACGCGGACAAGAACGCTGTCGCCGTGACGGTTCGGGTACGGTTCGGAGGCCTCGACGACGGTGACGACCTGACGGAGGCGCTCAACGAGTTCGGAGGCATCCTCCTCGGTGGCGATGAGGCGGATCTTCACTGGGGTCCTCCTGGCGTGGGAAAGAGCTCGGTCTGTCCAGGTGCGATGAGGCGGGCCGCTCGAGTGCGAGCGGCGGTCACCGCGTGCAGACCCGCGTCGTAGGCGAGGTGGCAGGGCGCGCACATCGCGGCGAGGTTGTCGTCGTCGCAGTGCTCGGGGATGTCGTCGAGGTGGGCGACGCTGAGGACGACGCGCGTGCCGGTGGCGGGATGGGGTTCGCCGTTCACGGCGGTGCACCGGCTCCCGTGCCGACGCCCGCACCGGCCGTCGCATTCACAGCGGCCTCCGGCGCGTTCGAAGCGGATGCGGTGGCTGATCTGCGGCCAGTCACGCGGGTAGCGGGTCCGCATCTCGGGGCGGATGGGCATCAGTGCCTCCCCCACGGGACGACGGGCCAGGACCCGTCGATGACCACGGTGGGGTCGTTGCGGCGCTTGTACTCCTGTAGGGAGGCCGCCTGCTCGGCAGCCCACGCCCTCTGGTGCACGTGCAGGGCGTGGACGTCGAGACCGGCGAGCCTGGGATTGAGGTGGCCGAGCCACCAGGCCAGACGGGCTGCGGCGAGGGCGTCGGAAGCCGCGTTGAGGTCCCCGTCGTGACGGACGCGGTGGTGCTCGCACAGTCCCCGCAAGGTTCGGCTGCCCCGGCGGAACCGGTCGAGGCGCTTGTCCAGGAAGAGCGGGTCGACCACAGGCCAGAGGCCGTTGGGGCACTGCTCGGCGAGCGTCGGCAGGTCGTGGCGACGGCAGTCCCGATCGAGGACCGTCAGCGCGTGCGGGGCCCGGAAGACGACGAGCGGGATCTGCTGCCGCAGGCTCGCCGCGAGCGCGCCGGTGATCGCGCCGAGTGTCTGGAGCGAGTCCTCGCCGCTGGCGTGGGCCTGCTCAGTGGTGACGCCGTGGATGGCGGAGGCCTGCTCGGGGATCGGGATGCCGGGATTGATCAGCCAAGTCGTCGTCTTTGTCGGCTCGCTGCCGCCGAGGTGGATGAGGTCGGGGATGACGACGCGGACTGTCTCGGGGTCCAGGCCGGTGGTGTGGAGGTGGACGGCCGCGAGTCGGCCGGTGTGCCAGGTGGTCATCACTTCACCCCCGCCGCGTCGTCCCAGGCCGTGTAGTCGTAGCTGTGTATGTGGCCTTCGGGGTGACCGTGCATGGCGGTGGCCGCCGCGAGCGCGAGCGTGGCGTGCACCTGGGCCTCGGCGAGCAGCGACAGGTCCTCAGGGCTGCCGCGGTCCTCGATGCCGAAGGCGTGGTCGAGGAGCTTCTCGGCCTCGTGGTAGTGGTCGGGTCCGGTCATGGTGGGGCTTCTCCTTCATGGGGTGGCCGGCCTCCCGGCGCGGAGTCCGCTTACGCGCCGGGAGGGGCGTGCGGGGAGTCAGGCGTTGTCGAGGCGGTGGCGTGCGATGAGGAGCGCTAGGAGGTCCTCGTCGTTGGTCTGGCCGACGTACGAGCCGGAGGGGGACCAGGCGTGCCACCAGAACGAAGTGGTCCGGCGGTAGTCCTCGGCGGTGAGGGCGACGGTGTAGCCGTTCAACTCGCCGGTTTCGACCGGCTGTCCGAGGGTCTTCTTCACGGTGTTCAGCTCCTTTCGGAGGCGGAAGATGTGTGGCAGTCGAAGCAGTGGCCGTAGCGGCGTGGTAAGCAGTAGCCGACGTCGCGGCGGCAGTCGGGGCAGAAGCGGCGGGCGGCCAGGGCTTTGGCGAGGGCCTCGATCTGGGGCCAGGTCATGAGGCGCTTCGGCTTGGCCTGGCGGCGCAGGTAGAGGTGGGCCTCGCGCTTGCCCTTGCGCCAGACCAACCGGGCCGCCACGGGCCCGCCCGGGCTTAGCCGCTCGGCGGCGAGCTGGCGGCGGGTTGCGTAGATGCGTCGGTCGGCCTGGTTCCAGGCGAAAACCGGGAGGCCGCCCGTCATTACGCGGCCTTCTGGCGTGCGGGCTTGGCTCGGCCGCCGAGCAGGCCGCGTACGTAGTCCGCGCTTAAGCCGACGCGCATGGCGATTTCTGTTGTCGAGGTGCCAAAGGAGGCCAAGTGCTCGACCTCCTCGCGTCGTTCGGCGGCGGAGATCGCCTGACGGGATTCTGTGTGCGGCTGGGCCTCGGGGTCGTCGAGGGCATCGTCGTCCCAGGCCATAGGACCGGCCCAGCCACGGGAGGATGCGTACCGGCAGGCGCGGCCCACCTGCGCCGCCTGCACCCCGTGCCCCGTCGGGTCGGCGTCCCACCAGGCGTCGTACAGCTCGGCGACGCGGCGGGCCGTGGAGGCGAGTACCAGGCGCTCGTGGAGCTGCAGGCCCTGCCCGTGGCTCCCGAGGGCCCGCGCGATGTGCACCTTGGGCCAGCCGACGGCGACCAGAGCGCGGATGCGGCGCCAAGTGCCGGTGGCGTCCACGAGCGCGCCGTCGGCGACCAGCTCGGTCGAGTAGTCGACGGCGAGGAGGCGGTCGGCGACTTCGTCGCGGATTCGTATGCTGGGCTTCGGGCTGCCGTAGAGCAGCTTGTTGACGGTGCCGCGGGCGACCCCGGAGAGGTCGGCGATGCGGCGCCAGCCGAGGCCGCGGGACATGAGGGCGCGTACGTGCTGACGAGCGGGGGTGGCGTCGACGTACGGCTGCCAAGTCCCGTATGCCTTCTGCCGGGAACGCTTCTGCTCGTACTCGCGGTGTGCGGTCCTGCAGGCGTCGCAGCGGCAGGCGTGAACGCTGTAGCGCGCTCGTGTGCCGTGGGCGGGCAGCTGCTGGGCGGGCATCACTGTTCACCTCGCAGGGCGGCCACGATCGGTCCGGCGTGGCCGTTGATGCCGGCGGCCAGCGCAGCCACGGTGCGCTTGGCGTCGTCGACCAGGCCGTGACCCCTGGTGTGCTCCTGGGGAGGCAGTCCCCAGGCCCCGTCCACGACCAGGCGCACGATGGTGGTGGTGAGTAGCGCCGGACGCTTGGAGCCCGGCTCAAAGTAGCTGGCGTAGGCCGAGAGGTAATGGCGATCCGTCTCCCAGTCCTGCCAACCGAGAGGAATGTCCCGGGCTGCTCGCAGGTCGTAGTGGTGGAGGGGCACCTGCACGTCGATGACCAAGCCGCCCTCGTCGTCGGCGAAGGTGGGCGTGATTGCTCGAAGATCCGGGCGGATCCCGACGTAGCCGGGAGACATGATCGGGGACGTCGCCACCTGCCAAGCAGCTGCGGCGAACTCCTGCGTCGGCAGCGGGCTTTCGGACTGGTTGTACTCGTGGAATCGCGTGAGGCGCTGCTTGAGGTAGGCCCCGTAACGGGAGTGGCCGTCGGACGCGTTGCGCCGGTCGTGTTCGTCGTCGACGAGGGCGAGCGTCGTCGGGCTCCAGGTTTCGGTGGTCGCGTGCATGATGGACGTACTCCTTTGCACTGCTTGGTGGTTGAGGGGTTCCGCGGGGCGAGGCCGTTGCTGTAGGAGGCTGGCGGCTTTGTCCCGCGCTTCTGTTGTGGTGCCGGGCCGATCTGTCCGGTCCGCCGTACCGCCCCGGCGTCTCGACGAACACCTCGGACGGCACAGCGGACCGTCAGTCCTTGGCCGACCGGTCGGACGTATGTATCGGCTTGTCCGACTCCGCACCGGGCGTGCTCGGTGCGGAGTGCGACGGCTTCGGCTGGGGTGCCTCGTGGGCATCGCTGGCGGGGCCGCTCAGCTGGTAGCCGACGAAGAGGCCGGCGATGAGCAGGGCCACGTGGCGGTGCTGCTTCCACCAGCTGGGCTCGGCAGGCTCGCTGAGTACGCCGATCACGCGTGGCGTCTTGGACATTCGGGGGTCTCCCAACGGGTTCGTGTGGGTGAGGAACATGGCGATCACTTGCGACCCAGAGCGATGGTGATGCCGCCGACTCCGCCCACGCCCAGGCTTGAGAGTGCGACGGCGGTGTGCGTGGCGGCGTCCAGGAGGGCGGCGAGGCCGTAGAAGCCCGCGCCACTGGCGGCGATGACCACGGAGGGTCCGAGCCAGCGCCAGGGGTCGCTCTGCGGGCGGCGGTGGCCAGCGCAGGTGCAGGACGTGAGCGAAGCCTGGGCGGGGCCCGCGGTGGTCGAGGTGAGGTAGTGGCTCGCCGGGATGTGCCCGGCGTCGGCCTGTTGTGTCGGGTAGGTGGGACGCAGCATCCTTGACTCGCTTCCTGTGAAGGGAAGTTGCGGGTCCCGGCTTGTCCTGCCAGGGATGAGTGGCCGGGACCCGCGCCTTCGCGATGGCTGTTACGCGGCTTCGCCGATGGAGCTGGTGTCGTACTCGGTGTGATCCGGGTGGGCCCATACGCCGCTGCCGAGGCTGACGACCAGGCCCTTCTTCTTCAGCCGGGTCAGCGCGTTGCCGATGACGCCGACCGGGACGTTGAGGTCCCGGCTGATGAGGGCCCGGGGCGCGGGCTCTCCGCGCTCTTCGAGGTAGGTGAGGATGTCCTCGCCGGTCTGCGCTGTGGCGGTCATGGACTCGGCCATGACTTTCTCGACGGCCTCCACCGCCTTGGGCCGGGCCTCGCCGCCGGCGGTGGTGTTCTCGGTCTCGGGGAGCGGGAGCTCCTCGCCGTGCAACCGGGCCTCGGCCCGCTCGGCGCGGGTGGCGTAGACCTTGCCGGCGGCCTTTACCGAAGCGGTCTCGATGACGGTGGTCTCGCCTGCGGTGGCCCAGTGCACGACGTCCTCGACGAAGTAGCCGCGGAACTGGGCCTGGCGGTCGTCCGGACCGTTGAGGTAGCCGAGGCCGGCGGTCTTCGAGCCGTCGGGCCAGTATTTGGGGAGCTGGGAGGGGCGCACGTCCCAGCCGTTCAGCGCGATGGTGTCCGAAGTGGTCGACGCCGTACGAAAGATGACGACGTTGCCGGAGTGCAGCAGCTCGCGGATATCGGTGGACTTGTCCTCGCTGCCGTAGTAGCTGGCCTTCGGGCCCTGGAAGACGAACCTGAACTTGATGCCGCACTTCCGGGCCATGGCAACGAGTTCGAGGACGAGCGGAACGGCGCCGGGCAGGGCCAGGACGCGGTGGGCTTCCTCGATGGTGATGGACAGCAGGGGGTCGGGGTCGCCGACGATGAAGTTGTCGCGGCCGATGAGCTCGCGGCCCTTGTCGTCGGTCCACTTCATGCGGGAGTAGCGGGCGGAGCGCTCGTACATCACGCCGCGGGCGGCGTAGAGCATTTCCAGGCCCTCCTGGGCGCTGTGCGCGAACCAGTCAACGGCGTTGTGCTGCCAGCGCGGCAGGGACTGCCCGCTCTGCGGGTCGCACACCCAAGAGACGATGTCGGGGTGGTGCCGCTCGATGGACAGCAGCATGTCGACGAAGCGGGACTTGCCGCCGTCGGTGGTGCCGTAGACGACCGAGTGCTTCGGGCCGCTGTCCGGTCCCCAGAAGGCGTAGTGGGTTGGGGCGCCGTCGTAGAAGGTGCCGACGGCGGCCCAGCCCGTCTTGTCGTCGAGGACCTGCGGGCCGGGGAACGGCACGGTGTCACGGAGCGGGTGCTTGGTGAACACGGCGATGGTCGCCCTGCGCGCCGAGCCGCCAATGACCGGCTCGACCATGACGTCTTGGACGCCGAGGTCGTAGACGCCCGCGATGTCGCCGGCCGCCGAAGCGGCCTTCTGCCAGGTGTTGCCCTTGCCGCGGGGCAGCACGATCGTGCCGGTCCAGCCGTAGTCGGTGGTGACGACGTCGACCAGCTCGGCCCCGGGCAGGATGCTGTCCGGGCCCTTGGCGGAGACGTACTGGTTCCACAGCAGCATCTGGTCCGTCAGCGCGGGCGCCTCGGCGGCGGGGGCGGTGCGGTTGCGCTTCCACCAGTAGCGGCCGAAGACCACAGCCCATGTGGTGAGAAGCCCTGGGTACGAGGAGTCGCCGAACTGCGGGCCTCCGGTCGAGGCCATGGCGGTCACCAGCCCCGAACCGGTCGTGGTGGCGGCCGCGGCCCACACCATGTCCTTACGGGAGGGGAGCTTGCGCTTGTACTTCGGCAGCGGGCGGCCGTCCCACTTCGCCCAGATACCGGTGGTCGTGGCCATCCCGACGCCCATGGCCGCCGCAGTCTTCCAGCCGTCGGCCGGTACGGAGAGGAGACCGCCGGAAGCCGCCATGGCGGAGACCGCGTACAGCGGGGCGAGCGGGCGGCGCTTGTCGTAGAGGAACCGGGCCGTCTTGCGGACGGCACGCTCGGGCCACTCCTGCTTCCGGCGGTTCTCCTTGGTGGTGCCGGCGGCGGATGCGTCGGTCTTCTCGACGTCGGGGGTGACCGGCACAGTGGTGTGAGCCATGCGCGTCGTCTCTCCTCAAGTTCACGAGCAGGTGATTCAGGGGGAGTTGTGGGTGGCGCTGGCGGGCACGGGGATAGAGGCCCTCGTGCCCGCCGATCCGTGGGCAGCGTGGTTACTCGGGGGTGTACGCCTCGCGCTTGGCCATCGCGGCGGGTGCGGCGGCGACGGCCTCGGCGATGCCGCCGTGGCGCTTGTGCACGTTGTTCGCCGCGTCGAGGGCGACGGATGCGCCATCGGCGGCCGACGCGAGGTAGTTGCGGGCCCCGGTGAGCTGGGCCGTGATGGCGTCGCGGAGAGCGGCGATCTCGGCGAGCGTCTCCTTGTCGAATTCGAGCACGGTGGCCTGCTCGAGGATCGTCTCGATGGCGCCGAGCATCTGAGCGGCCCGGCTCTCGATCTCGGTGGCCTCCTCCTCGTTGGTGGTGGACTCGGCGGCGACCTGCGCGAGGGCCCGCTTGAGGGAGCTGACGTTGAGAACTTCGCCAATCTTGGTGATGGCCATGGGGGTTCCTCCTGCTGTGGTGGTCAGGGTGTCGGTGGTCGTTTCGGCGGGGGTCGAGTCGGGCTTGGGGGCGGGGACGACCCTGAGATGCGGGGTGTTCGGCTCCGAGGCCGCCGTCGAAGGGGCGGCCGGGGCGGTGGGCGGCTCTTTGCCGGGCGCAGGCGGCGGGGCTGACGGCGGCGCTGTGGTTGGTGCGGGCTTGAGGGGAGTCGAGCCCGACTTCTTCACCTTGCGACCCTCGTTCCACTCCTCCGCGCGGGCCTTGCCCTTCGGCCAGCCCTTCGCGAAGCCGCGGCCGAAGTCGCGGGTCAGGATCCAGCCGCCGACGAGCGTGGTCCCGGCGAAGGAGCCGGCCTTGACGCCCCAGTCCGGGGACTTGCCGGTGGGCTTGGCCTTCTTCCCAGCCCGCTTCCTGACCTCGGCCTTGCGGTGCTTTGCCTTCTTCGCCTTCTTGACCCGCTTCCGGTAGTCCTTCCGTACGCCCTCGATAGCGTTGTGCACGGCACTGCCGATACCCCAGGCGAGCGCGACGATGATGACGAGCCCGAGCATGGTCTTCCTCCTCTCGTCAGCCGATGTTGAAGAGCCAGGCGATGAGTCCGCCGATGAGCGAGGCGATGAAGCCAAGGGCGTCGGCGATGAAGGCGCCCGCGTTGCCGGGGATGGTGATGGTCAGCGGCGGCACAGTTGCTGCGAGCAGGAGTGTTCGGCCCCTGATGTGGTCCTGCCGGAAGTCGCTGATGAGCAGCAGGAGCAGGAACAGGGCAGGGATGAAGGTGAGTGCGATGCCGGTCCACTCGCCCACCCAGGACGCGGCCCAGGTATTGGCGGCGGTGACCCGCTCGTTCCACCAGGCGCCAGCCGGAGTGGCGACGAGGCCGATGGCGGCCGTGAGGACCAGGAGGACCTGGGCACGCGGCCCTTGGACCTTCGTGGCGATATGGCTGAGTCCTGGGAGCCGGTCGGCGAGGTACAGCACGCCGGCCGTTCCTACGCAGGCCCCACCGGTTGCGGTCGAGATCCCGGCGTCGATGACGGACACTCTTTGAACCCCCTTGCGATTACGAACTGTTGGTGGTTTCCTCGCGCGCGCGTTCGTGCGTGCTGGTACGTGGTCCCTGTCGATGTCGCAGCGGCCGCGACACGCGACATGCGACACGTCACTCGCTGTCACTTCCGGCGAACTCCCGCCGGATCCGATCCAGGTGGGCGGTGGCCTTCTCCCAGGCCTCACGCTGCAGTCCCTCGGGGAGTCGGTTGACTGTGGCCCGGAGCCGGTCCCATGCGGTCGCTGCCTGGGTGCGCGGTCCCTGCTTGCGGGCCTCGGCGATCCGGTCGCCCCAGTGCTCGGCTCGGCGGGCCTGGCGCTCGGCTCGCCGCTCGACGAGCGGCTTCTTCCGCGTGGACGGCTTGGACCAGGGCGCGGTGGTCACTTGGCACCTCCGTCGGTGTCGGGCGTGTGGTCCTGGTGGTCAGCGGTGACGGCTCGGATCTGATCGAGACCCCACGAAGGCGAGCGGTCGTATTTGCGGGCCACCGCGCGGGCGCCGAGCGGCTGCTCTGCGGCGAGCGCGTTCCTGATGTCGACGCGAGCCGCGTCCCGGTCCTGCCGGTCCTTCTCGCGCTGCTTGGTGTTCGCCCTCGTCTGCTTGGCGGCTGATGCCTTGGCGCGGCGTGCGGTGTTCGGGGCGGGGAACTTCTCGGTGTTCGCGTCCGAAGGCCGAGAGGTGTTCGCCGAGCTGTTCGCGGTTGGCCGGGGGGCGGTGTTCGAGAACGCCTCGGTGACCCCGTTCGCGAACGGGGTGACGGAGGTGTTCGCCTCGGTGGAAGCGAACGGCGACGGAGCGGCCTCGTCGCTGCCCTGGCCCTCGCCGTTCTCGTCGTGGTGCATGAGTGCGTGCACTCGCCACACCACGTACGGGCCGATGCCGGAGACGATGATGACCAGCCACCAGGCGGGCACTCCGCCATCGAGACCGATGATCTTCCGCTCGGCGAGGTGGTAGACGGCGTTCGCCAGGAACATCAGGCCGATCGCCGGAGCCTGGTCTTTCTCCTGCCGCACAGCGGCGACGGCGTAGATGTCGATGGCGGCGGGCAGCATCGCGGCGACCACGGGGCCGAAGCCCACCAGCCGCGCGAGGTTGTACTCGCCGGAGGCGGTCAGCACGACCGCCGCCACGAGGGCAACCCAGGTCAGCCCTCGCGACCACCGCTGGCGGGACTCCTTCGCCTTGGCCCGCTTCCGCTCCTCCTGCCGTCGGCCGGCCTCGGCCCGAGCGGGACCGAGGATGTTCTCGGCTTCTGCGGTCGCGGTCTTACGTGCATGCTCGATCAACCGGGCCGCGGCGGCCTCGGCATTCGAGTGGATCCGGTCGGCCTCGGCCTGCCGCTGCTCGACTCGCTCGGTCGCCGCCTGCAGCACCCCTGCGGCCTGGCGCTTCGCGTCGGCGAGAGCCTGGTCGGCCTCCACCTGAGTCCCGAAGAGCACGTGACCGTTCAAGGACCGCGGCCGTGGTGCGGGCCGGAGCGTCGACAGATCAATGCCTGACGTCACGTGCTCGACTCCTCACGGTCACACACCTCGACGTTGCGGCCGTGAGCCGCTTCCAGGAGGTGCTCGTAGATCTCCCAATCCAGGGCGGACCAGGTCTCGATCGGCCCGTGGCTGCGGCGGAAGGCGGTGGGGGTCGCCTCGTCGTGTGCATGTGTCTTCATGCCGCCGCCTCCAGTCGCTTCTGGGCGAGGTGCCGCCGGAGCGCGGCCCGCTCACGCGGGGTGGTCGCGCCGAGCACGGCGTACTCGTCGCCGATCCGCAGGGCCTGCATGAGGCACTTGCCTACGACCGGGCAACCGCGGCAGACCCGCTTGGCAGCCTCGGCTTCCTCGGCGTTCTTGGGGTGGAAGAGATCGGGGTCCTCGTCAGCACACGCGGCGTTCGCCTCGATGACCTGACTGAGCCGCATGAGCCGCCCACGCTCGGCCTGGCGGGCACGCCAGTCGTAGGTGACGGGCGTCAGATGCTTGGTTCCGGGGATCGTGCCCGTGGTGCGTCGCGGTGTGGCCATCTCAGCCCACCTCCGCAGCGGCCGGCGTCTCCGCTCGCCAGGCGGCGGTCCAGTCGGCGGCGTCCACGAGCTGGCCCGTGTCGGAGACGGCGTCCATCAGCCGCTCGATCGCCTTGATCGGGACGAGGATGCGTCCACGGATCTTGATGCCGGGGAACTCGCCGTCGCGGATGGCGCGCCACAGGGTCTGGTAGCTGACGCCGAGCTGGTCGGCGGCCTCGGCGATGGTGACGGCGAGCCTGGTGCCCGGGCGGCGGTCGCGGCTGGTCCGCTGCAGCTTCACGACGGGCGCCGGGGTGGGGTCACTAACCTGGTTGTGCATCGATCCTCCTGCGTGATCAGGGGGTTGATGTCGGGCCCCGGTGAGGGGGCTTGCGGGGTGTTGCACCACCTCGTGGTCCCAGTTCTCGCTGGGGCCCTCTGCTCTGTCAGGGACCAATGCCGGTGCCGCCTCCGATGAGCGGAGGTCGCCCAGATCTCTCCCTGGCTCTCACATAGTGCTCTTTGAGCTCTAAGAGCGCAAGGTTTCGCGTCTGATTTTCCGGGTGAGGGTGTGGTGCACTAGGAGCACATAGGGCACGCACGAGAGGTGGGTATGGCGGTCAAGAGGTCGGGCCAACCGGCATACGCGCAGCTGGCGGAGGATCTGCGGGCTCAGATGCGAGACGGTTCACTCGCTGTCGGATCCGAGATCCCGTCGACGAGTCAGTTGATGAGCAAGTACGAGGTGTCCAACACGGTGGTCAAACGGGCCCTCGACCTTCTGAAGGCCGAGGGGCTCCTTATCGGCCAGCAGGGCAAGGGCGTCTTCGTGCGCGAACTGCCGGCGGCTCCTGAACCGTCCGCTGCGGACGTCGCGGCCGTCATGCGGCGCCTCGATGAACTCGGCGCGAGGGTCGAGCAACTCGTTGATCGCATTGCGGCTTTGGAGCAGACCCGCCCGACTTCGGCGCAGCAGCCCTCTCAAGAGCCGTGACTCGTACCGGCCCCGGCGCCTCTGCTTGCTCAAGGGCAGTCATACGTACGTCCAACTTCGCGACCCTTTTCTCGAGGTCGTCGAGGCGAGCGAGCACCGCCATCCACTCCTGTTCAGACATCGCGCTTACCCCTGGTGATCTGGTGTGTCAGTCCTTGATCCCCTGATCTTGGGCACAGGTGCAAGGCCGGAACGCTCGGGACCTCCCAACTGCCCGCAGGGCGGGCTACTACCTCGCTCGCCGGCCCGCAGAGCGGGACGAGGCCAGCCGACACCCTGCTGCTTCGCCCACGGCCTTCGGGCCGGGCGAGCGCCGAGTTCGTTCCCTGATCGGACATCTCGTTGCCTCCGGTTCCCGGTGATGTCCTCAGGTTGGCCCCAGTCAAGACGAAGGACCCGGACACTCTGTCCGGGTCCAACTTCAGGCTGCTGAAATCTCGTTGACTGAGTGTCAGGAGACGGCTCGCTCAGCCTCGGTCAATACTGCATCCCACGGGTACCGCCGCCCCGGCATCCCGGCGCGTGGCTCAGCGAGCGGCCACACCTCCGGACCGTAGACCAACCGCACCCCGGCGTCGTGCAGGGCCTTGATGTGCCCCTCCCACGCAGGGTGCCGAGAGTGTGCGGCATTCACGCGGGGCCAGACGACAACAGGGAGATCGAGCGTTCCGATCGCCTCGTTGAGCTGAGTCAGTGCCTGGTTGTCCGAGATCCCCAAGGCGAGCTTCGCGACTGTGTTGGCGCTCGCGGGCGCGACGACGTAGCAGTCAACGGGCGGATGTGGACGGGAGTCGCCCGGCAGTCGTGGTTCGGAGCGAACGGGCAAGCCCGTCAACTCCTCGAGCCTCTCAGCCTCACCACTCGCGCGGAGCCACTCACCCGCAGTCGGCGTGAGCGTGACCGCGACGGTCCAGCCGCCCTCGAGCGCGGGAATCACGAGCCCCGTACGCAGCTCCTCTACCCCGCCGGCGCTCGAACCGACGACGCCCAGCACCTTGCCCTGCACCGAACTCACTGCACCGCCCTGCATCGCTGGGCCATGGCGAGCAGCTCGGACGAGTGGCTGCCGCCCGTGACCGGGGACTGTTTCCTCAGGTCGCGAAGGGTCTCGCGTACGCGGGGATTGTTCCGTACGAGCTGAGGTGACGTCTGCTCGGCCTCGCGTAGTTCGCTGAAGGAGTCATCGACGCGACCACTCAGGCAGAGGGCGCGGGCGTAGTCGATGCGGTGGGAGACAGCGCGCTCGGCCGGCATGTGGTCGACGTCGATGTCTCCGTTCTCGACGACGTAGGGGATGTTCTCCAGGTCGAGTTCGATCGAGAGGCGATGCAGCTCGACGTTCGTGGGGCCGAAGCACGTCTGCCAGTAGTTCTCGTCCGAGCCGAGGCGGTCAGCCAGCGTCTTCGCCTTCTGCAGTAGGGAATTGGCGGTGTTCCGGTCCTGGTGGCGGGCGGCAGCCACCGCGGCGCGCAGGTGAATCATGCCGAGCAGGCTCAGGGCGGAAGGGTCGTCGTCGCTGACCTGCCGGGCGAGCCAGGCCGCGGCGGTGTCGCCCAGCTCGAGAGCGTCTTCGTAGCGGCCGTTGGCCAGCAATGCGTGCGTACCAGACCGAGCGGCAGAGACGAGCGACAACGGATCCTCGGACTCGTCGGCGGCGTGCATGGCGCGTTCGGCAGCGAGCCAAGACAGGTCGGACTCGCCGACCTTGGCCAGCGTCGTCGCTGCCAAGTGATGAGTACGAGCCGAGACGGCGAGACCGCGGCGTCGGAGATCACCGTGCGGGAGGTCTTCGAGCTCTTGGGCGGTACGAAGCAGCCCGGGAAGAGCGGCAATGACGTTGCCCAGGACGCCGGTCTGGTAGTCGTCCCAGCTGCGCTCGACGAAGGCCTCGGCTTGCTCCGGACGCGGCAACTGACGTTCTGCCGTGGGCCCGAACAGCAGCTTGGACAGTCGGCGAGGGCTCATCAGAGCGTCGCGTACGGCCGGCACGTCGTCCATGTGCTGGTCGTCGTCCTCCATGAGGACGGGCTGCTCCATCAAGTCGCCCAACGGGACGCGCAGTACACGGGCGAGCTCGGCGAGCTTGTCGATCCTCGGTGGCTTCCGCACGCCGCGCTCGATCTTCGACAGCCAGTCGGTGCTGTGCCCCACGAGGCCGGCGAGCACGGGCTGTGTGTACCCCCGGCGCTCACGGTAGAACGCGATTCGCTCGCCGATACTGAGGTGATCCCCAAGACCACGCATGTGCGGTGCCTCCCCAACGGTAGGTCCGTGTTCAACGGTAGCGTCGAGTCGAATGCCGAGGTGAGGGACCAGCCTGGATCCGTGCCGCCAGGGCTCAGGATCTGTGGCGAGGGGGAGGCCGGGCCGGACACTTTGTCTGGCTCCCTGGGCCCGGGAGCACGAGGACGCTGATGCTCACCTTCTTCGTAGCGGAGAGTGACGAAGTCTGCCGGTCGGGAGCAGGGACCGGCGCTGACTCCCGCCAAGCGACAGGGATTACGGGGCAAATCGTTGACCAGGAGCTTTGCGCCTGTCCGGGGGCTCAGGACAAATGCAGGGATTTCAGGGATGAAGCTCGTTATCCCTGTTATCCCTGTTATCCCTGTAACAGCCCTGCGCTTTCCCTTGTCGGTGTTTTCGCACGTCAGTGATTTCTCCTGTAAACCCTGTCAGGTTGGGGCGTCGGCGACGCGCATGTCACCTCCGAGGTCACGGAGCGTGCTCGCCCTTGGGGCTGAGGACTGCGCGGTGAGCAACGACCGCTCGCACTCTGACGGAGGGCTCCCTACGTCAAGCGCTGCCGGTCGGTGATTCGACTCGGTCGTGAGTGTCTGTCCCGCCAGACGGACCGATTTCAAGATCTATGCCCGCCCGGCGGGAGTAGGGGAAGTAGTTCCGGCTATGGCGGTCGCAGGGGCCGTACGAAGGCGTAGAGCTGCGGAAACAGCCGCTGCCGGAACTCCCCCGGAGGAGCCCTGATGCCAGATTTCTCCAACTCTCCGCATGATCCGACCACCATTTCGTTGCCTCGGCTGGTCGGGATTACCCGGGAGGGTAATCCCCTTCGTCCTCTCCCTCTCTTCGATCACGAGCGATCCGCGCTCCACAGGGCCTTGGCAACCCGGGGGACCGGCGCAGCGGTAGCCCTTGCCGAAGGGGGTTCTCCGTGGCCTGGCTGACGAGGATCGTCGCGGTCGAGCAGGTCGAGTACCGGCTGCGGCAGCAGGCGGGCTGCTCCGTGGTCGGGTCATCGGCCGAGAAGACGGTCGTCGTCGACGGCGCGGACGAGGCAGTCGACTATCGCCTGCGCCTCGAGGGCGGCAGCTCCTTGGTATGGGTGGGGGCCGGACTCCGCCTGGTCGGCCTGGCCGACGGCGAGGTCTTGGACGAGGAGGGCAAGAACGCGGCGCGACGGCTGCTGAACGGGTGCCACCCGACGACCGGAGCCCGGATGCTGAGCTCGCGCAATTCCGCTCGGGCCCATCCGAAGGCTCAGTTGACCACCGCCCGTGCCGTCGTGGCGCTGGTTGAGGCGGCTGAGAGGAAGGGGGTGGAACCCACCGCCCTCCTGGAGGGCAAGCCCAACCAGCAGCGAGTCCTTGAGCGGATGCAGCGCATGGTGCACCGCCGGGGAGAGGGGCACCGCATGCAGGTTGGGACGCTGCACAAGCTGGTCCGGGCGGCTGGCCTCTCCCTCGCCGATATCTACGGTGCGGAGGAACTCGCCGAAGCCTGGGCGCACAAGGACAGCCGTGTCGACGCACGGGTCCGCGGATGGGACCTGGTCCTCGATCTGCCGAAATCTGACAGCCTGTTGCACGGTCTCATCGGCCTGCTGGACGCGGAAGAGCTTCGCTCTTTGGCGATCCAGGCCATGCGCGACACGGTTGTACAGCTGGAGCGGTGGTGCGCGTATGCGGTCGGCAGCGAGGACGGCGAGCTGGTTCGGATCGCGACCGGCGGGCTGATGGCGTGGGTCGTTGTGCACGAGAGCGCGCGGCCCGTTCAGGCCGGGGAGCCCGGAGATCCCCATCTTCATCTCCACCTGGTGATTGCCAATCTCGCGCTGTGCGAGGACGGCAAGTGGCGCTCGATAGCCAACTCGGGCAATGACCTTCACCGGCACGCCTCTGCCGCCGACGCCTACTTCAAGGCGCGGTTCCGGGCTCTGACTCACGAGCGGTTCGGTGTCCGGCGTGAACGGAACGCACCCACCGGTGCCTGGGAGATCCAGAGCATCCCTGCCGAGCTGAGCGACGCGTTCTCCCGCCGTGCCGCACTCGTGGACGAGAAGGCCGGTGCCGACGCCAGCCGCCAGGAGAAGCAGGCCGTCTCCATGGCGACCAAGCGCGACAAGCTCGACGTCGACGCGACCACGATGCGCGAGAGCTGGAGGCAACGCGCCGAACAGGTCGTCGACGACGTCGACGCGATGCTGGCTGCGGCTGCCCCCGGTCCGCCCGGTCCGGACGGCGGCGCCGGCGTCGACGGCTCCGGCACCCGCCCACGCATCCCGCCGCCCGGCGACATCGCGGCTGTCGTGTTCGACCCCAAGGAGGGGCTGACCGCGAACGACAAGACGTTCAGCCGCGCGCAGCTCCTGGCCGCCGTGGCGAACGCGCTGAAGTTCGGAATCGACGCCGACCCGGACGGCCTGGAGAGGCTGTGCGACGACGTTCTGGCGGTCGAGGGCTATGCGGTGCGTGTGCCCACTATCGGGTCCACCGTCATCTCGTCCGTCGACCGCTACACCACCCAGGACATCCTCGACGCCGAGGAGAGCGTCCGCCGGCATGCGCTGGAGAGGTTCGACAGCGGCGCCGTACAGCTCACCGGCGACCGGGCCGCGGCTGTCATCGACGTCTTCCAGGTCGCCGCCGGGTTCGAGCTGTCCGAGGAACAGCGCGCCGCGGTGACCCGGGTTCTGACCGCCGGGCACGGCATCGACACCATCGTCGGCGTCGCGGACGCGGGCAAGTCGACGCTGATGGAGGCGTGCCGGATCGGCTGGGACGCCACCGGCACCACGTACGCCGGCGCGACCCTTGCCGCGGTCGCCGCGAAGAACCTGACCGACGCCTCCGGCATCCCCGCCCGGACCGTGGCCGCCTGGCTCGGCGAGATCGAGAACGGCAACGGGCTGCGCGGCGTCGACGTCCTGGTCGTGGACGAAGCAACGATGGTGGACGACCGTGCGGCGGCCGTGCTGATGACCGAGGCTGCGCGCACCGGCACGAAGGTCGTCGGCATCGGCGACCACCTGCAGCTGCAGGCAATCGGCCCCGGCGGCTGGTTCCGCGAGGTCCACCGCCTGGTCCACGGGCTCACCCTCACCGAGAACCGCCGCCAGGAGGACGCCGCCGAACGGGCCGCGCTGGACGTCTGGCGCACCGGCGACCACGAACTGGCTCTGCGGATGCTCGCCGACGGCGGGCGCGTGCACCCCGCCGAGACCGCCGACGAAGCGCGATCCCAGATCCTCATGGCCTGGGACGAACTCCGGATGCAGCAGTGGGCCGACCCCCACGACCTCATCGCCAACATGGTGGTGCTCGCCGCCCGCAACAGCGACGTCGACGCATTCAACCTCGGCGCGCAGGCAATCCGCCGCGAGGCCCGCGAACTCGGAGACGAACACACCTACGCCCTGCCCGGCGGCGACACCCTCACCCTCGCCGTGGGCGACATCGTCCGCGTGCGCGAGAACGACTACCGCTCGCGCCGCGGCGAGGGCCCGGACGTACTCAACGGCTACCGGGCCGTCATCACGGCGACGGACGAACGCCACCGGGTCGAGATCACCTGGCGAGTCAAGGACACCAAGGCGCCCGGCGGCTACCGCGAGGAATCCGGCTGGGTGACACCGCAGAAGGTCACCGGCGGTGCGCTCTCCCTCGGCTACGCCATGACGATCGCCGCGAGCCAGGGCCTGACGTGCAACACGTCGCTGATGTACGGGCACGGCGCGAACGCCTTCGCCACGTATCCCGGCATCACCCGGGCCCGGCGCCAGAACCACCTGTGGCTGCCGCTGGCTGTCATCGAGGACGAGAAGACCCGTGCCCGGCTCGGGACGTCCCGCACAGAGAAGGAACAACTGGAGCGCGCCATCGACGCCTTCGCACGCTTCCTCGGACAGTCCCGGCCGGACGGCATGGTCTCCGACCTCCTGCACGAGCCACCGGCCCCTGCGCAGCTCCCCCGGCAGCGCGACCTGTCCGCCGAGGAGGCCCGCGCCGAGTCCGAACGCAGGCTCCGCCACGCCCACATGGCACAGGCCGCGCGAGCCAAATCCGCGTTCCTCTCACCCCGCCGGGCGCAGGACCAGGCCCAGCTCGAGGAACGGGCCCGGCACGAGGAGGAGAAGGCCAAGCAGCTACGTGCCCTCCTCCAGTCCGGGGCGGAGGTACGCGCGGTCCCGTCCCTGACCAAGCGTGTCTACGGCCGCGTCTCCCCGCAGAGGCTGAACTGGCTGATCGTCGAGGGCGACCGGCTCGCCGCCGACGCCGAGTCTATGGCCGCCGAGACGGACAGCAAGGCCCGGGAACTCGCCGCGCGCCTCGACCACGAGAGGGCCACCGGCCAGCCCACCCGGGGACAGCAGTTCGCCACCGAGGCCGCTGGCGTTCTCGACCAGGCGCAGGCGCATCTGGTCACCGCCCAGGAGTATCTGGCAACCGCGTTCGCCGCGGCCGGCCAAGCCGAGGATCGCACCAAACACCTGGCCAAGCTCGCCGAGAGCGAGGGCAAGAGCCGTATCGCGCTGCGCCTGGCGGGGACGTCGCTCAAGGAGCACCGCAAGCTGACCCAGGGTCTTACCGCGGAGCGCGCCGTCTACTACAACGTGGAGGCCGAGGCGAAGCGGGACGGCCGTCAGGCTCTGCGGGACGCCTGGACCGTCGTGCAGAAGAGCCGCATCGCCGAGGCCCTCGGCATGACGATGACAACCCCCGTACCCGACAGTCCGGAGAAGGCCACGCAGCAGCTCTTGGAGATGCGCTCCCTCGCCGAACGACGCGGCCACAGCATGGACAAGCGCGACCGCGACGACATCAGCCGCGCCGTGCAGAAGGCGGGCGAGTTCCGAGCGAGCGCCGACGGCCACCGCACCCAGGCCGCCGACGCCCGCTTGGAAAAGGAGCTGCGCGCCACGATCGCCGCGAAGTACCCGGCGCTGTACGACCGGGAAGTCACCGCCCGCCGTGCCCACCATCAGGAACAGCAGGCGAAGCAGGCGGCACAGCATCAGATGGTCGCCACCCGCCCGCGGCCGAACCAGTCCCGGGGCCTCGGCCTGGGGTAGGCAACCCTAGAAAGCACGATCGACGCCTGATCGGCACGACGCAGAGGACCCCGGCGATCAGCCACCGCCGGCGGTCCTCCTTCGTGGCGGGCTGGCCCGCTGGCACAAGCACATGCGCCGCATCTCGGTCCAATACCCCTATGTCATCCACATTTTGACTGCTACTCAGAGCACCAACCGAATAACCGTAATTATCCTGTGTGTTCATTGAGCGCCTGGCAATGCCCCGCCATCGCAGTCGGCAGCATCGACCCCATGCCCCCGGCCCCCGTCGCTGAAGAAGGACAGGGAGCGGCAGGCCCGGGGGCGCGGCAAGGCGGCTGCCAGCAGCGCACCGGGGTTCTCGCCGTAGGTGACGAACGTCGCGGGCTGGGCGGGCCTTCAACTCCGGCACGTGCACCTTCAGGCTCTCGTCGACGAGCTCGATGTGTTATGGGCCGGCTGCGAAGCCACCGTCTCGGAAACCGTCCATGCCCACGGGCTGCGCAACTGCCGCTACCGCGGCACCGCGAAAACCCATGTCCAACACGTGCTGACCGCGGCTGGCACCAACACCACCCGCCTCAATCAACGACCCGACCGACAGCACCGACCCGGCACACCGTTCCACCGGCTCTGCAAACGGCTCGCAAGCTGAAGATCACCAACAGCATCACTTCTGTGGAGCAGTAACGCTGCGTGCTGTCGAAACCCTGCTCACCCGCCCCGGGTCCCAGGTGGCGTCCCACCCCGTCTCGGGGCCACTGCAGGCGTATTCCGCCTCACGCCCTCAGCTGCGTGCTCGTCGCGAGAGCATGGGGTGGTGATCCGCTACGACACCGAGATACAGGCCCTGTACCGCCGCTATTGCCTCCCCGCGCGCCGCTACCTAAAGCTCGGCGGAGCGGTACTTCGCATGTCGCGCGAGGAGTACGAGCCGTTCGTTCAGCACCTGGCCGCTGATGCGAGGGCTATTACCGACGCCGAGCTCACCACCCTCTTCGAAGGCAGCTGGCGCGAGCGGCGGACCGCGGCATGGCTCGCCGCAGTCTCGCGCCGTGACCACTTCCGTGAGCGTCTGGGAGCGCTGCTGCTGGAGAGTGAGGTCTGCTGCGCGGGTGGGGCCTACTGTGTGGCACTGGCGAGTTTCGGCACCGCACGGGACGCCGACTTGCTTGCCGCTTACCTGGATCGCTACCTGCGTCGGCCCGACCTGGCCTACGACCAGCCGACGGCCATGGGTGCCCTGGCGTACACCGACTCCGTCCTGCACGGCGACCGGGCCAGCCACTTCCTTCAAGAGGGCGGCCTGTGGCGGCAGTGGTTCCAGGACGCACCCCACATGCACGGCGATGACGGCATCTCCACCTACCTGGGCGGCATTCGCCTCGCCTGCACCGTCATAGACGAATGCGCCGACACCTGACCCCATTGGCTTTGTTCACTGCGAAGACTCTGGCTTAACGCCCGTGACGCGGCCACCCTCCGTCACGCCAGTAGGACGCGCTTGCGGAGAAGTCGGAAGCCTGCCCGCCCGAACATCTGGAGCTTGAGCATCTTGATTCTGTTGACATGGCCTTCGACCGCGCCCGAGCTCCAGGGCCGGGTCAATCCGGCGGTGACGGCCTCGATGTCGCGGTCGATGCTGGCCGCCAGCCAGAGCCGCCCGTCATGAGCGCGCCTTCGCTCGCGCGAGTTCCTTGAACTTAATTCGGGCTGCGGGTGTTCCGGCTGACGTCTGCCAGTACGGATGCCCGGCGATGCGCCGGGACAGCTCCTGCATTCCACAGAAGATCCACAGGGAGTCCATGGAACCGCCGACATCGGTCACTGCCGTTGCGCGTGATCAAGCCAATCTCTGCGTGATCAGCGCGGACGCCCTGAGAGTGACGGGTGCAGGAGCCCGGTTCCGGTAGAGCGATGAACGACCGATGCTTCAGGGCGATAGTCGACGGGTGATGCATTCCGGTTCCGGAGTCTCGCAGGCGTCGACCTCTAGTGCGGACTCGAGTGTGATCTGGTCCGGAAATCGATCCTGCATGATCATTCCTGTGTAACTTGATTCGTGCATGACATATTACCGTTCAGTAGTTATGCCATGCGTCGCATTGTTTCTAAGGGGTAGTTCGCTGCCCAAAGTGCCTGCTGTTGACCGCTTGGGTTCGGCGTGAAGGCGCTCTCAATTTAATTACGGTTGCTTGTCTATCGCTTAGTTGGTTCGGGGTCGGGGAGGGCGTCGCGTGGAGGTTGGGCGGATGTGTTGCACAAAGGGTTCCGTTTCCGGCCCTGCCGTCGGCGAAGCTATTAGTTGCGCTCCTGGCGGGCTGCAGACGGGTAATAGGTGGCAACTTAATGATGTGTGCTTGATGTGCGGCAGGATCTGTGGCGGCCGATGACTATCGAGCTGGGTTGATCATCTGCTTTCGATGTGAGACTCCATTACCGGCACCGCCGACATGCCCACCACGTCCTGAGCCAAGCTCCGTCATCGGCACGGTATGCCCTGACGGGCTATCAACTCAATTACTCATTCGCCCAGGTTGACAGTGCCGAAGCGCTTCACTTGA
Organism: Streptomyces sp. NPDC047022; assembly: GCF_040644155.1. NCBI lineage: Bacteria > Bacillati > Actinomycetota > Actinomycetes > Kitasatosporales > Streptomycetaceae > Streptomyces > Streptomyces sp. NPDC047022. Next base: position 61,376 of record NZ_JBEYVV010000004.1, read on the forward strand.
CCTGACGACACCTCCAGGAGCGAAGTCAGATGCACGACCGTACCTCCACCGCCGTGATCGACTTACCAGGGCTGACCACCACGCTGGTCGAGATCTCCCGGCAACTGCATGCCCAGGTCGCCGAAGTGGCCACGGCGCCGCCACCCCGCCCGGAACATTCCGGTGCCGTCGTCTACCTGGAGGGTCTGCCGGAGATCAACAGAGCCATCCGCGGCGCTGTCGACAGCGCCCGCGAGGAGATACTGACTGCTCAGCCCGATGGCCCGCGCACCAAGTCGGTGCTCACCGCGGCCCTAGAGACGGTTCGAGCCCAGCTCGACGCGGGCGTGGCCAATCGCACGTTGTACCAGCACAGCGCGCGCTTCGACGAGGCCACGAAGGAATACGTGCGCCAGGTCACAGAGTATGGTGCTGAGGTGCGCACGCTGCCCGAGTTCTTCGAGCGGCTGATCATCGTGGATGGCGAGGTCGCCTTCATTCCCGGCCGCGATGACCGGACTAGGGCCCTGAAGATCACCGAGCCCTCCATGGTGCGCTTTCTGGCGGATGTTTTCGGGCGGTCCTGGGATCGTGCCGAGGCGTGCCCCTTCGTGCCCGCGCGATCGGTGGAGGCCGCTCCCGAGGTCATCCCTTCCCTGCACGAGTCCATCAAGAAGCTCCTCATCGCGGGCTATTCCGACCGCGCCATCGCTCGCCGTCTCGGAATCAGCGAACGCTCGCTGCAGACCCATGTGGGCAGGATCAAGGCGCAGTACGGGGCGCAGAACCGGCTCCAGCTCGGCTATCTACTCGGTCGGGCCTCCCAGCGCGCGGCGTTCTGACTTTGAGACACCGCGCACCGGGATCCGTGTGCATCGTGACGTGACTGGTCGAGCCGGTTCATTAGGGCCTACGCTGCCTGGCTGGCGTCCGCGAGGAGAACGGCGAACCTGCGGCGTGCGGCCAGGACCTGGTCGGCCAGGACGCGCATCGCCTCGGCGGTGCCGTCTGTGTCCCCGGGGGCACGCGGCTCCACGGTCACCTGCCAGCTATCCCACCAAGTGCCGCCGGCCGCGGAGTCCAGGCCGCACTCTCGGAAGACCGCCTCGAAGGTGAGGTGGAGGGTGGTGGGACCAGCCGCGTGGACGCGAACGTTGATGTCAGCCTCGGGCACGCGCAGTTGGATGCTGTTGCGGACGAAGGAGGCGCCGATCAGATCGGGGATCCGCCCGTCCCACACCACCGGGGCGAGCCGGGCGGCGAGCCCCTCCACTCGGAATGTGGCAGGCCTCATGCCACACCCTCCGTGGAACTGGCGCTGCTCCCGCGCCACGGCGAGTTTCGGGCCGCCTCGCGCAGCACGGCGAGGTAGAACCTTGGGTAGCTGCGCTCGACGTGCTGCGCGAGGCGGCTGACCTCTTCGTGTCGCGCGCGCAGCCGGTTGATCGCCACCGTCATAACCGCATGGTGCTCGACGTGCAGGTTGTTGCCGTTGGTGTACCAGGTGCTAAACCAGCTCCCCTTGATCGAGCGTGTGTTACGCAGGACGTCGGTGGTCTCGGTGTCACACAGAATGTGCTCGGGCAGCTCCAGGAAGAAGTGCATGGGGGCCGCCACAAGCACTGGCAGTAGCCACAGCTTTAGGACCGGGTCGCCATATCCGGCGGCCGCGAGCACGGCGGCGGCCAGGACGGGTACCGCCATCCACCGGTACTCCGCGACGGCTTCGCGGCGCCGCCGCTCGGATATTTCTCCGGCGTCGTACTCCCAGGTCCCCAGCCAGCTACGCCCGATCTGGCGGGCAATCTGAAGGAGCCGTCCGTAGTCAAATGCTCCGCGCAGGAGCATGCCCCACGTGAGCGGAGCCCGAGTGTCGAACCCGAAGAACTCCGAGTCCTGGGGGGTGCCTAGGAATTTGTGGTGCTGGAGGTGGCGTACGCGGTAGTGGGTGTACGACACCATCAGAGGCAGGCCGAGCGGCACTCCGACCAGGCGGTGTGGCTTGGCCGAGGTGAAGGCGCTGTGGTGCAGGCACTGGTGCTGGAGCTCCACCATGTGCGTGTAGATGGCGGCGAGCAGGACGATTCCGGCCGCCTGGAGCAGAAGCCCGTCGCTCAGGGTGAGGTAGACGCCAGCGGCTATCAGTGCGGCGGCAACCAGGAGTTTGCCGATGAAGACGGTCTGGTCACGGCGGGTCACCCGGGCCCGGGCGAAGAGCAGGACCGGTTCGGCGGCGTCCTGCGGTAGCGCGGCTTCCGCGGCGGGGCTGGGCACTCTTACGGGGAGCGCCTGGACCGGGTCGGTGGTGGCCACATTGTGCGGTATCTCTGCGGTGGTCATCGTTCCCCCATTGGTATCCGGTGTGGCGGCCAGCTAGCGCAGTTCCTTCATGGCGTCCCAGATACGGGCGTAGTAGCCGTTGGCCACTCGTACGCGGGTCAGGACGCCCAGAGAGATCTCCCGCAGCAGTTCCGGGGAGCGGTCCACGAGGGGGACGAAGACGCCCTCGAACCACTCGGCGCCGTGGTCAGCGTCCACGTGGACGTGAATGCGCTGGTAGTCGATGACGTCCTCGGGCACGCCGAGTCGGAGGCAGCCGTCGACCATCGCCTGGAAGCGGGGCGACGCACTTTGCTCCAGGACTCCCATAGCGCCAAGCGCGCGCGGATTGAGGTGTCGGTGGATGCCGTACTGGAGGAGCAGTGCCGCGTTCTCGTACGCTTCGGCGAAGTGCAAGTTGGTGTAGTCGACGCCGGACTTGCCGAGGTGGGCGCGCATGTACTGGGCGGAGTGGTCGAACATGCGCGTGTGCACTTGCTCGATGTTGCCCTCGCCCATCTCGTCCCAGTAGTTCTCGGCGATGGTGAGCTTGGTGTGGCCCTGGGTGCCGATCTGCACCATGGCCATCAGGTCGTCGAACTTGCTGTCCACCAGCTCTTCGCCCATGAAGAACAGAGCGATCTCGTTCAGGGTGGCTTCGTCGGCCAGGTAGGTGCAGAACTCTGGCTGTGTGTGCCGCTCGGCCGTCGTGAGGAACCAATCGCGGAACTCCTTGCCCGTGGCGGGCAGGTCCGCGCGGTCGACCTGGCGGTCCTCCCAGGTAAGCCACGCGTCCTCGATGGCCGTGATAGACCAGTCGTGGTTGAGGCGCGGGATGGAGGAGAACTCCTCGGGGCCGGCCATGTAGGCGACGTAGTGGGCGTGCAACTGCCGGAGAAGTTGCAGACGGATTCGGCGGTCGTGGGGCCCGGAGTTCGGGAAGGCGAGAGCCAGATTGTGTTCGAGGGAATCAGATCCAGTGTCCTGCACAATGTCGACTGCAGTGACCATGATCAGGGTCCTTTCTCGCTTTGCGGTTTTCCGCTTCTCCATCACCCTGCCGTAAGCGGGGATGGTCGAGGAAGGATTCTGATGGTTCGGGTCACCGCACTGCAGGAAGTCTCGGGATGCTCAAGCGTGGTCGACTACCGACCCTTTCCGGTTCGCCGCTGTTTCCTCCACACCGCGCATCGATCCGGAATCAGGTGCTCCGGATTTTTCTTGAACCGCAGCGCCGATTGCAGGCTTTTCGCCCTTTTCCTTGGCGACCAAATAGACGCCAGTTATCACAAGTACCATTCCGGCCACGTGATAGGTGTGGAGGTGCTCTCCGAGCAGGAGGACGGAGAGCACCGCCCCGCTGACCGGCGTAAGAGCTGTGAACGCGGCCACTACCGCGGTGTCGGCGCTGGCCAGGCTGTCGTACATGAGGACCACAGCGACGCCGTTGATAGCGACGCCCGTGTAGGCCATCAACGCCCAGGTCTGCCAGGAGATCTGGGAAAGCCCGGCCAGGCTCGTCTCGGCCGCCGCGGGCCCGAGGAACATCAGCGCGCCGACCACCGACAGGATCAGCGAGAGCGTCGCTGGCGGGATCGGTCGCGACAGCAGCTTTCCGAAGGTGACGAAGACCGCCTCGCATAGCACCGCGCCGACCAGGAGCAGCGCTCCGAGAGCCTCGTTGGAGCCACCGCCCGAACTGCCCGCGCTGAGCGCGTTGATGCCAGCCGCGCCCAGTACTGCGACCCCGATGCCGATGCTGCGGCGCGCCGACAGGCGCTCACGCAGGAACAGTACCGCGACCAGGCAGATGGAGATCGGGACCATGCCGAGGATGACACCGGCCTCTATGGCGCCAGTAAATTTCACCCCGTACATCGCAAGGACGCTGAACAGAAAGACGCCGAACAGCGCTTGTGTAAAGATGACGGCCCTGTCCCGGCGGCCCGGTCGTACCAGGCCCGGAGACTTCACCGCCACATACACGGCAAGCACGGCAACGGCGCTGACGAGGCGGAAGAATGTCGCCGTGAAGACCGGGACCTCCTTCAGGATCAGCTTGCCCGCCACGAGGTAGGAACCGAGCAGCACGGTCGCCACTGTCATCTTCACGTAGACGGCGCGCATCACGTGTGCTCCATGAACGGTGTGAGGGCCCTCTCGACGATGGCCGCGGTGTGCACGTCCACGGTGTCGATGACGGGGACGTCGAACTCCTCGGCGCGGATCACCAGCGGCACCTCCGTGCAGGCGAGGACCAGCGCCTCGGTACCTGCCTTCAGGAGGTCACGGGCGATGCGGGTGAACCGCTCGCAGGTGGTCCGCGAGACGTCGCCCGTGCATAACTCACGCTCGATGGCGTCCTGCATGAACGCGCGGTCCGGCGGCTCGGGCACCACGACCTTGATGCCCTCGGCCGTGAACTCGTCCCGGTAGAAGGCTTCCTCCATGGAGAACGCGGAGCCGAGCAACCCTACGGTGGAGACCTCTCGGCGGGCCGCCTCCTGCGCGGTGGCGCGGCAGATGTTCACCAGCGGCAACGCGGTGCGCTCCTCGATCAGCCCCGCGTACTCGTGCACGGTGTTGCAGCAGATCGCGAAGAAGTCCGCGCCTGAAGTCTCCAGGCGAGAAGCTGCGGCGGCGATCTCCCTTGCTACCGCGACACCGTCGCGCCTCGCGATCCACTCCATCATGGGCTGGAAATCGAGGCTCTCCAGGACGATCCGCGGTGAATGCGATTTCCCGAGTCGCCGGTTGACCAGACGGTTGATTCGGTCGTAGTAGGTGATGGTTGAAGGGAAACTCAACCCCCCCACCAAGCCGATCTTCAAGACCTCTCCACTATCGGTCATATGTGGCCCCGCTCGGATGAGAATCCGGGCAGGAAGTCCCAGCCGATGTCCCTGTTCATGAAATCCTTTCGGTAGCTATGCCAACTGTCCAATTCGGGACAGCGCGGGGAAAGGCCCGCCATGGTTCGGATTTGTGCAGAGTCCTGGTTTGACTTATTCCACTCGGTAAATCTGGCCGGTCTGGTGCCCCTCGATGGATCGGACGTACGCAACTGCTGCACGGCGTACCGGCACCGGGGTGAAGCCCGGGAAGAAGTCGCCGTAGGCGTCCAGGGACTCCTCGAAGACGGTGGGGCTGACTGCGTTGATGCGTTGGCCACGCGGCATCTCGATCGCGGCGGCTCGTACGAATGCCTCCACGGCACCGTTGGCGAGCGAGGCGACCACGCCGGTCAGGATGGGCTCGCGGGCGAGGATGCCAGTGATCACGGTGTAGGAGCCGTTGTCCGCCACCGACCGCAGCCCTTGGCGCACCAATTCGACCTGGCTGAGAACTTTGCCCTCGAACCCGTTGCGCACATCATCGGCCGTGAGATCGCCCATGCGCCGCCAGGGCACGGTGCCCGCGGCGGACGCCACCGCGTCCACGCGGCCCACCCGCCGGTACAGTTCAGTGACGGATGCCGGGTCGGTGAGATCCAGCGGGATGTCCGCGTCCTTACGGGAGGCGGTGATTACCTCATGGCCCCGCTCGCGCAGCGTTTCAAGCACTGCGCGGCCGAGGGTGCCGCTCGCTCCGACGAGAACGATCTTCTTACGTGCGGGGGCTTCTTCGCTCATGCCCTTGAGAATGGCCCCACTAGTACTGTGCAGTCCAGCTACCTTTTCTACTGTATTCGTTAAGCTGAACTCATGATTGATGTCAAGCGCATGATCATGCTGCGTGACCTGGCCGAACACGGGAAGGTCAGCACCGTCGCCGATCTGCACGGGGTCACGCCGTCTGCGGTCTCACAGCAACTGCGCGCCCTGGAAGTAGAGGCCAGGGCAACACTGATGCATCGCGAGGGCCGCGGGCTTCGGCTCACGGCGGCGGGCTCGGCACTCGCCGCCTCCTGCGAACAGGTCCTGGCCGCCCTGGAACGAGCCGAGGGCGCGGTGCGCGCCTTGGACGACGACCTGAGCGGCGATCTGGCCTTGGGCTGCGCCCCGAGCGCTCTGACAGCCGTGGCCTCACCGTTGGCTGCCGCCCTCGCCGAACGCCACCCCCACCTGACACTGCGGATCACGCAGACGGACCCGGAGGAATCGTTGCCTCGGCTGCGGTGCCACGACCTCGACCTGGTCGTCTCATACCGCTACCACCAACTCGGCGCACCGCAGCCGAGCGGCACCACCGCGGTCGCCCTCTTCGACGACCCGCTAGTACTTGCCGTCCCGGACGCCCTCGCCGACGCGGTACGGCATGACGGTATCGGCGCTCTGCGCGAGATGGCATGGATCTCTGCACCAGCACCAGGCAGTTGCCACGAGATCCTGCTTCACGCCTGTCGCGACGCCGGATTCACCCCGCGCATCGCCCACACCTACGAGGATCTGCGCGCCGCACTCACGCTCGTCGCCACGGGCCTCGCTGTGACGATCCTCCCCCAACTCATGTGCGACGCCCCACCCCCGGCCGTCACCCTCCTGCCCCTCCCCGGTCGCGGCCGCACGATCGAGGCCCTGGTCCGCGCTGGCTCGGAACACCAGCCGACGATCGCGGGGACACTGGCGACGCTGAAGTCCGTAACAGTCCCGCTTGCGACAAGCCGGGTAACCACGTGACTCCGTCGGAGCCTCCCCCGTCTGGACGTCCCCTACCGCTCAGCAACCGTCCTTCAGCCTGGGCCGGTGACTGTTGAATGTCAGGCGCTCCCTTTGCCGTAACTGGGCAACCGACGGAACACCCGCTCCAACCGGCAGAGTCCGGGAATCCGGCTGCTCACATCATGGGGTAGTAGCCGTACACGACATCGTCGGAGTCGCTGGGATCTGGTGAGTTGGTGCCGTCTACGGCGGTGGCCCGGCCGATCAAGGGGGTGGCGATGAAGAGGAGTCCCGCCAGTCGTGAACCGCGGTGAGTTCCTCCCAGGCCTCCTCGGGGGCTGCGTGCTTGCCAGCCGGCGGCAGGTGAGGATCAGCAAGCGTCTCACGGGCGATCGCTTCGGCATCCTCGATGTCGGTCTTGGCTCGACGACGACGCCGACGCCGTTCTGCCGTACGGTTCGGCCCTGTACTCCCGAAGCTGCCGCCAAGTGACAAGTAACTCTGAGTAGCAGGGGGAGTGTGTGGAGGTTCGCCTACCGAGTCACTGCGGATTGCGGTTCAGAGCAAGTAGTCGGCAGCGGGTTGGACGACTGTGGACCCGCCGCGATGGGGTGCCTGGACGTAGTCCTCCGGCGGTTGTGCCAGCGCTTGGATACACGCGCTGGAACAGGCGTTGACCAGCAGCGGAAGCACGTCTGTGGCGACGCGTAGCGAGATCCAGACCTGTTGGAAGTCAGCCCGGTGGATCGGCTGGCTGCATACGCTGCAGCTTCGGATCGTCGTCGCGCCCCACTTTCCACAATCGAGGCTGGCAAGGTCGAGCTCACCGATTCCATCTGCTGTCGACGAAGGCAGGACGGGGAACGGTGGGCGGTACTTGTAATTGCCGTAGAGGGCTCGGGTGCTGACAGTGCTTCGCCGAGGGTTCGGGCAGCGGGTTACCTCGTAGGGGAGCCAGTGGAGCCGATAGGAGGTGTAAGGGGTGAACTCCTCCAGGCTCCGCATAGCCCCGATCTCCGGCGGGATGCGCACGACGTTGCTGCCGTACAGCACAAAGTGCCGTACGGCGGTCAACTTGGCGATCGTCGGGGGAAGCGTGACCACCTGTGGGCGTTCCTCGGCGCTGAGCTCGACCAGCGGTTTGAACTCCTCCCGCTGGTCATCAGCTGCCTCCTCGATCAGTTCGAGCAGATGCCGCCATCCGGCCGCCTCGGTGTCTTGGCAGTCTTTGTGGAACTTGACGCTTCTCGGTGGCCGGTCCAAGCGCTGCCCAAGGCATCGGCACCGGTCGCGGTTGCCAGTCTTGCGCCCAATCGCGTCGCGCTGCGCGAGCGCCCCGTCCAACTCGGTGTGCATCGGATTCGTCTCATCGTCAGGCATGCGGCTGGCCCTCTGTGTTGGCGGCAAAGGTCGGGACACGCGACAGGGCAATGCGACGGCGCACGAGATCGACATCGATGATCTTCACGGTGAGGGCGTCACCGACCTCGATGTCGTTCTCGGGTGATTCGTCCAGCTCGCTGGTGTGCACCAGCCCCTGAAAGCCGTCCTCGCGGTCTTCGATGCGGACGAAGACGCCGAAGGGGACGATCTTGGTGACTGGTCCGGTGACCACGTGTCCGATCCGCTGCGCTACCTGCGGCCACGGGTCTTCCTGCACCGCTCGGAGCGACAGCGGTACCCGTTCCCGGACCATGTCGACGTGGAGGACCTCGGCGGTGATCTCCTGGCCGACGCTGACGACGTCGGACGGGTGATTGATCGGACGCCAGGACAGCTCCGGAATGTTGATCACCGCGGTGAAGCCGCCGATGTCCACGAAGGTGACACCGAAGCTGGCGATGGATGTCACCGTGCCGGTGACGACCTGGCCGCGCCGCAGGGTCTTCAGGAACGCCCAGTCCCGGTCGCTGGGCGTCGGCTCGGTCTTCCACCGTGCATGGAGAACACCGTCGCTGTCCGGCAGCACAGCGGTGAACAGCGGGTGCCGCTCATCGGCAGCCAGGGATACGACGCCGGCAGTACGCGCGCCGGCGAGCTGGGAGGCCACTGCCTCGAGGGCGAGAACGAGCCGCGCCGCCGGGGTCGTCGCAGCTCCGACGGAGCGTTCGACCTGCTCAGGGAGGAGCGGTTGCAACACGGCGTACTCGCTCTGACCGACCTTGAACAAGCATGGCGCGGGCCGACGCCACTCTCGCCTGCAGCGGTGGTCCGGTGGAATAGAGGTCTTTCTGGTCAGACCATGTCGGGTCGTCGCCCAGCCCCGGCAGCATGGATTTGCGGCCCGGCCAACTCCCGTGCCCTACAGTACGGGTCTCGACGCGCACAGGAGAGGGAGCTTGGAGAGCGCGGGTCCTATGCGGCTTCGGCGGTCTCCTCCTGGAGTTGGCGGACGATGGCTCGGCGGCCCCGGCTGACCTCGATCAGGCCGTCCTTCTTCAGCTGGGTGAAGGCCCGGTGTGCGGTACCGACCGAGACACCGTGGGCCTGCGCGATGTCACCGATCGTGGGAACGTCCTCGCCGGGGAGCATCGTGCCGTCCTTGATGGCGTCCGCGAGTTCCTTTGCGATCACTTCCCAGGGAGCGAGCTCGCGTGGCGGGGCGGCTTCGGCCTTGATGGTCTTGCCGATGGGACCCACGGCCGCGTCCGGGCGGGCTCGGACGGCTGCCTCGCACTGGCCGCACAGAGCCTCGGCGCCTTCCACGGTGACCACGAGCATCGCCCACAGCGATTCGTTGCCGCACTCGCAGAGCAGGCGGAGCCCGTTGATGACGGTCGTTACCGGCTGCTCGGTGAGTAGCCCCTCCGGCACCGGCAACTGCTTGGCGAAGGCGGTGACGGCCTGGCGGTCGGACGTGGCCAGGAAGGCCGCGTAGTACTTGAGCGTGGTCGCTCCTCCGCCGCCGTGCCCAACGCGGCCGGCGACCGTTCGTACATCGGCACCGGCGCCCAGGAGCTCGGTCACGTTGTACGCGCGCAGGTCCTTCAGTCGGCGGGTGTGGATCTTCAGCTTCTCTGCGAGGCGGTGGTATCGCTGGCTGACGCTTGAGGGCACGAGTGGCGCGGAGCTGTCGGCTTCGCCGGAGAACACGAAGGCGTCACGGGCGAGTTCACCGCCGAGCGCCTTGCAACGTTCTTCGGCGCGGGCTCGGTGGGCGGCCAGGACGGAACGCGTGATCACGTCGATGGCCTGCTTACGGCGCTGGTGGGTCTTGGTGTCCTTGATTCTGCGACCGTTGTTGGAGTGCTTCACGAAGAGTTCGAGGCGGTCGAGGTTGATGTCCGACCAGCGCAGAGCGCACATCTCGCCACGGCGTGAGCCGGTGACCATCGTCATGAACAGAAACGTTCCCCAGTCCAGGTCCCGCTGCCAGGCAGTGTTCAGAACAAGGGCTGCCTCTTCCGGAGTGGGCGGGTCGGGGTTCGGCTTGGGTTGGGATGGCGGCTCGGCGAGGGCCGCCACGTTCGTCGTTACGTAACCCCAGCGCAGCCCGCGGTTGAGCGCCGGGCGCAGGATGAAGTGAATCTTGCGGACCGAGTTCGCGGCGAGTGGCTCGCAGACGTGCTTCTGCTTCGTCTTGGGGTCGGTCTTGCCGTTGCGTCGGCCTTCGCACTGCTCCTGGCAGAGGCGGAGGCGGGCGTAGAAGAGCTCCAACATCTCGGCGGTCAGCCTGCCTGCCTTGAGGTCGCCGAACGTGGGCTTGAGGTAGTTGCGGATGATGCCTTCGGCCCGTTCGTACGACGTCTCGTCGAGTTCGGCGACGCCCAGCCACCGGTCGAGCAGAAACGACATGGTCACCTGAGTCTTGGGGTGGCGCTTCTCGTCGACCTGGTGGAGGAGCCTGGTGCGGACCTTCTCCGCCTCGGGCTCTGTCTCGGCCTGCTCGTGGAGGTAGAGGTCCTTCTTCGTGAGCGGGTCACGCCCCGCGTAGACCCGGACCTGGAAGCCGGCTCCGTTGGGGCGGATGCTGCCGCGCTGACGTCGCTTGCTCTTGGTGTTCGCCATGGTTCTGGAACCTATTCATGGTTAATGCCATGGCTACGACGACCAGCGCGTTTACCTCAGAGAGGTAAACGCGCTGGTCAGACCTTGTGCCCCCGGCAGGATTCGAACCTGCGACACCCGCTTTAGGAGAGCGGTGCTCTATCCCCTGAGCTACGAAGGCAGGGATGTGTGGGCAAAGGTGTTGGAAATCCGCCCACAGCGGACGAATCCCGACCCCTCAGGGCCCCAGACACCCACAGGGCGCCCCACCAGAGTGGTGCACCGCGCACAGTCTAGCGGTTGCGGCAGCGCACTGAGGCGTCATGCCCTGCTGTTGTGTGGCCGCGCCCCTGTGCGCTGAGCCCCCTGTATCGGCCGGCGGAGTGTGTCGTGCGGTGATGTGCCCCGGCCGGCCTCGTGGCTACCGTGTCCGGCGGGTGATGCCGAGGGCCACGGAGTTCTTGGCCCAGGCGTACCTGATGTAGATGAGCAGGGCGCCGTCGGCTCCGTACGCGGGGATCCGTCGGAGGCGGTGTGTCTCGTCCAGGGTGGAGAATCCGGATTCGCTGTCCTGGCGGAACCCGATGAGGCGTTCTCCGGCTTCGGTGCCTGGCGGAATGATTCGGAGGTGCTCATTCCTGTTGAACCATTTCTGTATTCGATCTCCCGAACGGGGATCGGCGTGTATAAAGTTTTCCCTTCCACGGTGATCAAGCGCTCGCAAGCGCGTCCTTCGGCCGCGTAGGCGTCATGGGTGCATCCCGTGGCTTCATAGCGATACTTGTTCAGGGGCTGGGGTCTAAGCCCGTCGTATTGGCACGTGAACACCAGAAATCCCGCTCTGATCAGCCGAGATCGGTGCATGCCGCGCCAGGCTTTGTCGTAGACCAATGTGTGGTTACCGGGGCGCACGTGCGGATCTCCACGGCAAGACGGACGGCCACTCTGGCTTCTTCCTGGCGGTCTGGATCCAATTCCTTGGATTGGTGCCGAGCGGTGTCCATGTTGAGAATGATTCGGCTGTGCGGCGAGCATTCGTCGCGGACTGAGAAGGAGACGAGCTTGTTGCCGGCGGACCGGGCAGCATGCCTTCACAGGATCGAGGTCCAGGCTCTGTCTGAGTACGGATACTCAGACGCCTTGGTGACCGATACGGATGGGTGCGTGACCGACAGGCATTAGCGTTCTTCTCGATTGTCGAAGTGTTGGGGTCGCACGTTCACAACGTCTGATCTGTCAGAGCGAGACCTGGGGGAGGGGACCACGCATGGCGTGGGAGGAGTGGGAGCAGCTCAAGGCCACAACGGCCGAGCGTCACGAGGCACGGATGCAGCTCAACCACCTGCTAGATGGTGCCGTAGAAGCCGCTGACGGCGGAAACGGCACCTTCGGGCTCGCTCCGGCAGTCAAGATCCTCCCAGTACGCATGCCGAAGTCCACGACCGCGGCCAACGAGGCTGCGTCCATCCAGCAGTTCAACCAGGTGCTCCCAAAGGCGATTCGATACGCGGCGGACGCGGGTGCACAGGTCATCAACATCTCGATGGCGGCGGAGGAGGGTTCGCCCGATATGACCGCTGCAGTCAAGTACGCCTTGGGGGAAGGGAGCGTTTCTTTGCCGGCGTCGGTAACAGCGGAGACAAGGGAAATCCGGTCGAGTACCCCGCAGCGACGCCTGGTGTCGTAGATGTGGCCGCGCGGCCTGAAAGCCATCCAGGCGAAGCTTCTCGCGGGCAGCGATCCACCCATGTATCTCCTTGGCATCGGCGATGAAGGTAATGGCAGGGCAATCGTTGCCTACGGGAATCCGGACACGGTGAAGAATGTGTCTTCCTATGTTCCAGGGCTGACCACGAGGCTTGACGAAGATTTCGCCGGCGGGACAATGAAGCGCGCCCAGGATACGGCCCTGACAGTCAGGGAGATTTCCCCGCACAGCTCTACTTCGTCAATCGTCTGGCTTGGTTATGACGCACCCCAGCTCAGTGCGGGTGACTTCCTGAGCAGCAGGAGCGTCATGTTCGCAGACGATGCTGAGGCGGGAGCACCCGCTTATAACCAATTCATGGCTGGGATTTCGGCGACACACGAAAATGGCGATCCGCACATCACGGCCATCGGCCATTCGTACGGATCGCTAGCCGTCGGCCTTGCGGCCCAGGAGAAGGGTGGAATCCCAGGAGCCGATGACATCATTCTCGTGGGAAGTCCGGGAACAGGGGCAAATTCTGCGGACCAGTTGAATGTAGGTAAGGCACACGTGTTCGTGGGCGCGGCCGAACACGACATCGTCACTGGAGCTCCTTCCAAGGGGCAGGTCGCTGGCGGGGTCGTCGGGGGTGTTCTGGGGGCTTTCGCGGGCGTGCCGGAAGTCGGTGCTGCAGCTGGTGCGAGCGCGAGTGATCCGAACGGCGACGATCTCTGGTTCGGCAAGGATCCTGCCAGCAAGGCTTTCGGTGCTACGCGGTTCGCGGTGAGTGACGGGCCTACGATTTTCGAGGATCACGGGAAGATGAAAGCCCACTCCAACTACTTCAACCCTGCAAAAGATCAGATGTCGGCGGACAATATTGCAAGGATTGTCGTCGGACTGGATGCAGCTCTTCGGGCGGAACGTCTGTAGGTGACTCGAAAAAAATGAACATGCAAGAGGCTGCAGAGCATGCCGACAAGATCCTTGACGGCACGTTCGCCGCGATCAATCCGACAGTTCATTGGACCCATGGCGAGTCAACTCAGGGTAGTTGTGACGTATCGAGGCGGCGGGCGGTAATGACTGTAATTTCGGAGGCGCGGAGGGGAAGCTTCCTGGGTGTGGTGGAGCGCTACTGGAAATCGCAAGGATACAACCAGATCGGTGCGAACCGGAACGTGAAAAGTCCGGCCATGTATTTTCAGACGCCGGATGAATTTAACGTACGCCTCTTGATCGGCGACAATGGGCAGGCATTCTTCGAAGTGGCGACGCCATGTGTGGAAAAGTCATCGGTGTCACCACCCACCTCGAAGACGGTTGGGCCGAACTATGCAGGAAAGTCGATTCCGGACCCGAATGTCCACTCCGACTTCTGGTCGGCGCCAACCCCGATCACTTCAGCTTCACCGACGCGGTAGCGGTAGCTACCGGTAGCAGATATCAATGCCGTGGCCGGCGGTGACCGCGCCGATCAGGGCATGGAGCTCGGCGGGCGGGTTCTTGTTCGTCCAGACTCGCCACCAGCGGTGCGAGCTGGACCGGCATCGCACCGTCTCCGCGCTCAGTGGGACGCTGCTCGCCCGCGTGTTCGAGCAATCGCCAGGCGCGACCGTGCTCTTCTCGCGCTGGCACCGTGCCGTCTTCAGCGACGCCGAGCACGGCATGGTGGACCTCCTCGTCCATGGCGGTTCGGCTCCGCCGCCGCTGCGCTCTCGTGTGCTGTTCGAGGAGGACTACGCCTGCCTCGCCTCCAGCCACCACCCGCTCGCCGGGAACCCTGCCGTGTCACTGCAGGAATATCTGGAGTGCGCGCACATCGTGGTGGACGTCACCGATGGACGGCAGGGGCACGTCGACCGGTGTCTGGAACTGCTGGGCAGCCCGAGGCGGGCAAGCGTGACCGTGCCCTACCACGCCGCGGCGGCCGCCGCCGTGCCGGGAACCTCACTGGTGGCAACTCTGCCGGCCGGCTTCGCACTTCAGCACGTGGCGCCGGGGACCACCGTCGTCCCGGCTCCGAGCGAAATCGGCCCGATGAGCTACGCGATGTCCTGGCACCCCCGCCTGGACGACGACGGCGCGCAACGCCGGCTCCGCGACGCGATCATCACCACACTGAACGAGACCACGCGCGGGTCGGTCCGTGGCGGACCCACGACCTGAGCGCCCCGCGGGAATCGCGGTTCATCATCCGCGGGTCCGTCGGCGCTGATCGAGCCCGCGCGGCGGAGCCGCACATCGGCAAGGCCCCGCCGCCCCCTTCAGGGCGCCACGGAGCCGCATCCGGCTTTGCGGGACCCGCCATGTGCGCCGTCGTAGTAGGGGTGCGGATGAGCAGCGGTGAGGTTATTCCGGCATAGGAGGCCGGAGGGCCGGGGCGGGCTCCCGCGCCGCCGCTGTAACTGGCTCTCGGATATGGCGTGTTCTGGGCGCGTGCGGGGGCCGTGGCAGCCGTTGCGCCGATGAGATGCTTTCTCCCGGCTCTGGAAAACCGCATGTACGGTTTGTTAAAATCCTCATCTCCCCACTGTGATGGAGTGATTGATGGCCAAGCAGGAACGTGCGGTGCGTACGCGCAACGCCCTCATAGAGTCCGCTGCCGTGCTCTTCGGTCGGGAGGGCTACGAGGTGGTCCCGCTGTCGGCGATCAGCAACAGGGCCGGGGTGAGCAATGGCGCCCTGCACTTTCACTTCCCCAGCAAGGCGGCGCTCGCCACGGGCGTGCGGGACGAGGCGGCGCGGCGTTTTCGCCGGATCGTCTCCGCGGAGTGCCCTCCGCCGCAGCTCGGCGGTTCGCTCCAGTCGCTCGTCGACACGAGCCATGCCCTGCTCCAGGGACTGAGCGGCGATGTCATCCTGCGGGCCGGATTCGACCTGGGTGAAAGCCTGGAGGCGGCCGGCCGGGGCGAGGACCTCTACGAGTGCTGGCATACATGGGTGGAGGAGGCCGTCGTGCGGTCCGCTCGGGAAGGGCTGCTGTCCGACGTGGCGCCCAGGGACCTGGCGGCCACGGTGGTCGGTGCCACGGTCGGCTTCGCCGCGATGGGCGGACACGATGTGCGCTGGCTGTCCCGCATCACGCTGACCCGCTTCTGGGCACTGCTTCTGCCGCGCGTCGCCTCGGAGCAGGCGCTTCGGGTGACGTCGGCCTCGGGGAGGCAGGCGGAGGCGGTCTGACGGGTGTCAGTCCGGGGCTTCATGCGGCGAGGACGCGTGGGGAAATACCGCCGATGGAGAACCAGTAAGAACCGCATACCCGGTTTCTGTCTCCGCCGGGTTCTGTCACCGGCGCGTCACCCGCACGTGGTAGTTCCCGGACAGGTCCTTGCCCAGGACGCCGATGGAGATTCCCGCCTTCGTGTCCGTGAAGGCCTGCCCGGCCCGGTACGTGGCGTCGGACAACTCGGCCTGGACGTTGGGGCTGCGGGTGCAGCCGCCGCTGTCGGGCTCGGAGTCGTAGACGGTGATGGGGCCATTGCCGGTGTCGACGTTCGAGTCGACCCGGTAGATGAGGATGCCGGGCCGGCACACCGCGTCATCGTTGCCGCCGTGGGTGCGCAGTTCGAGGGCGTACCCGGCCTTGGTGCTGAGCGGTATGAAGACCAGTTTGCGGCCGCCGGGGCGCTCCAGCGGGGTCACGGTGTACTCGCGAGTGCCGCGGCCGGTGACACAGCTGACCTGGGAGTCCTCGAGCCAGCCCAGTTTCCACTTGTGCCAGGCCAGCAGGTCGTTGTCGGCGCCCCAGTCCTCGCTCATGATGTCCCAGTGCCCGACCGCGGTCCCTCCGTCCTGGGTGTAGAGGTCGGGCAGACCGAAGGTGTGGCTGTTCTCATGGGGCAGGACCCGGTAGCCGGTCCGGGAGTAGGAGCCGGAGCCGTCGTCCTGGCGGCTGTAGATGAAGGACGCGTTGGCGATCGGTACACCGTCGGCGGCGGGAGCGGCGCGGTTGCCGGCGAAGGTCACCGACAGGACGGTGTCCAGGGCGGAGGGGCCCGCGTTCGGGGTGACCAGCACGTTCAGCAGGTCGTAGCGGCGAAAGTCCACCCGGGAATCAGCGGCGGCCACGATGTCCTGGATGAGCCGGCGGTAGCCGGGATCGAAGGGGGCTCCGCGCTCCATCCCGTACGCGGTGAACGGCCGGGGCATCCGCAGCCAGTGGCGTATCGGGGCGACGACGCGGTAGTCGAGGTGGCCGTAGGAACTGGTGGCGAACCACTGCTGGGTCCGCGGGAAGAACTCGGCGAGCCGGCCGAGCGCGCTGCCCCGGCCGGGCACATCCGGGAAGTCGACCATCAGGGTCAGCGCGTGGATGGTGCCGGTGGACCGGGCGTAACCGGTGGGGGTCGGAATGCCCTCGGGCATCTGGACGCCGGCCCGGCCGTGGATCATGCAGGGGCTGAGCGCCGCGGAGCGGCCCGGCGCGATGGGGCCCGCCGTCACGGGGTCCGTCAGCAGATGACCGGCACCGGCGGAGGTGGCGATCGCCAGCGTCAGGACGGCGACCGAGGCGAGCGACATGGCGCGGCGCGAGCGTATCCGGCGGCGGGACGGCAGCATGCGTAGCCCTTCGCTCCACGGCAGCCGCCGGTCACCGACTGCACCCTTGAGCTCACCCTGTGTCGCGGACCTTGGGTGCGCGCGCTGGAGCGGACCGAAAGAGGGGTTCTCGGACCGTCCGGATGAAGGGCCGGGAGGTGTGACTCAGGACACACAAAACTTGGGTCTCGCCCGGAAATAACCGGGGACCGATTCCCCGTTTAGCCCTGTGTCACAGTGAAACGGGGACTGAATCCCCGGATCGCACCGGAACGCATCACCTTGTCGAGGAGTACGCCGTGCAGACCGCAACCCCCGTGCAGCGCCGAGTGTCCCGGCCGCGAGCCGACGCCCTGCGCAACAGGGAGCGGATCGTCACCGCCGCCCGGGAGATGTTCGTCGAGTTCGGCCCCGATGTGCCGTTCGACGAGATCGCCCGCCGGGCGGGCGTCGGCAATGCCACGGTGTACCGCAACTTCCCCGACCGTGACTCCCTGGCCCGTGAGGTCGTCTGCTCGGTCATGGACCGCTTGTCCGAGGGTGCCGAACGCGCCCTGGCCGAGACCGGCGACGCCTTCGACGCCTTGTCGCACTTCGTGCACGCCTCCGCCGACGAGCGGATCAGTGCGCTGTGCCCGATGGTCTCGACGGCGTTCGACCAGAACCACCCCGACCTGGAAGCGGCGAGTGAGCGGGTCATTCGGCTGGTCGAGGCCCTCATGGGGCGCGCGCGGGCAGCCGGGCAGCTCCGTCCGGATGTCGGCGTCGGGGACCTGATGATCGCGGTCGCCCAGCTCAGCAGACCGCCGGCCGGTACCGACTGTCTGAGCCTGGACCGCTTTGTCCACCGCCATCTGCAGCTGTTCCTGGACGGTCTGCGGGCCCCGGCCCGCTCCGAGTTGCCCGGCACTCCCGCGATTGTGGAGGACCTCCGCAAGGCCTGAGCGATGAGCACCGATTAGTTCCGCGGGCCCAGCCCGTCCCTACACCAGACGACACACCGGACGACCGACCTCCTGACGACAGGCCCGTCGCCGTCACCACCGACGAGCCGCGCCTTTCGACGCCCATTTCGACCACCTGTCGACCGACCTTCCGAACACCCCACGACCGCCTTTCGGCTTCTCTTCCCGGTCTTGGTCCTTCCGGCCGGGGCCTGCCACCACCCGGTCCCTTCCCTCCCAAGTCCGTCCCTCAAGTCCGCAAGTCCTCAGCTCCGGTACTTCCGTGCCGGAGTCCCGAAGTCCCGAAGTGAGTACCCCCATGTCTGAAACAGCCCGTAACGTCCCCGGCGCCGCCGCGCCGGACGCCAATCGCTGGCGTGCGCTGATCTTCATCGCGCTCGCCCAGCTGATGGTCGTCCTCGACGCCACCATCGTGAACATCGCGCTTCCGCACGTGAAGCAGGACCTCGACATCACGGTCGCCAACAGCCAGTGGGTGGTGACGGCCTACGCCCTCGCGTTCGGTGGTCTCCTGCTCTTCGGCGGACGGATCGCCGACCTCTGGGGCCGCAAGCGCGCCTTCGTCATAGGCCTGACCGGCTTCGCCGCCGCGTCCGCCATCGGTGGCGCGGCGCAGAGCCAGGCGATGATGTTCGGCGCCCGCGCCCTCCAGGGTGTCTTCGGCGCCCTGCTCGCCCCGGCAGCGCTCTCGCTGCTCGCCGTGATGTTCACGGACGCCAAGGAGCGCGCCAAGGCGTTCGGCATCTACGGTGCGATCGCCGGTGGCGGCGGTGCCGTCGGACTGATCCTCGGCGGCTTCCTCACCGAGTACCTGAACTGGCGCTGGACGTTCTACGTCAACATCCCGTTCGCCGTCGTCGCCGCGGCCGGCGCGTACCTGGTCATCCGTGAGCCCGAGGGCGGCCGCAACCGCTCGCCGCTCGACATCCCCGGCGTCGTCCTTTCCACCCTCGGCCTGGTCTCGCTCGTCTACGGCTTCACCCGTGCCGCGTCCGACGGGTGGAGCGACGCCCTGACGGTCGGCCTGTTCGTCGCGTCCGCCCTCCTGCTCCTGGCCTTCGTGATCACCGAGTCCCGGGTCAAGGCCCCGCTGCTGCCCCTGCGCGTGATCACCGACCGTAATCGCGGTGGCGTCTACCTCTCGCTCGGCCTCGCGATCATCGCGATGTTCGGCACGTTCCTCTTCATGACCTACTACCTCCAGACCATCAAGGGCTACTCCCCGGTCAAGACCGGATTCGCCTTCCTGCCCATGATCGCGGGCATGATCACCGGCTCCACCCAGATCGGCGCCCGGCTCATGAACCGCGTCCCGGCGCGGCTGCTGATGGGCCCCGGTTTCTTCGTCGCCGCCATCGGCATGTTCCTGCTGGCCCAGCTGGAGATCGGTTCGTCGTACGCCTCCCTGGTGCTGCCGGCCATGCTGCTGCTCGGCCTCGGTATGGGTTCGGCGTTCATGCCGGCCATGTCCCTCGCCACGCACGGCGTGCAGCCGCGGGACGCAGGTGTGGCCTCCGCGATGGTCAACACGTCGCAGCAGGTGGGCGGCGCGATCGGTACGGCCCTGCTGAGCACCATCGCGGCCTCGGCGACCACGTCCTACATCAAGGACCACATCGCCACCGCCGCCACCAAGCGTCAAGGTGAACTCGTGCAGGCGCAGGGCATGGTGCACGGTTACGTGAGTGCGATCTGGTTCGCCGTCGGCATCCTCGTGGCCGCCTCGGCCGCCGCCCTGACCCTGATCAACGCGGGCCGTCCGGCCGCCGCGCAGGTGGCGGCGAGCGGCGAGGGCGTCGAGGACGAGGTGCCGGTTCCGGTGATCGCCCACTGACCACACCACGCCACGCCACACCACGCCATGTCCCATGGGCCCCGCCCACGGGACACCGGCCGGGACTTCACGTACGGGCGAGGGGTCGGGACGCCCCGCCCGTACGCCTCCGGGGGGCCGCCCCGGTTCCGTCCGCGCTTCGGCGCCGGCCGGGGCCGGGGCGGACCCGTGTCCGCGGGCACCGCGCCCGGTCGCTCAGCGCATCCAGGGCAGGTCCGCCCCCGCCTCCTTGGGCTGCAGCCCCTCGGCGATGATCTCCATGATCTCGCCGAGGGTGTCCCTCTGCTGCGGACTGAGGCGGTCGAAGAGGGCCTGGCGCACGGCCGCGACATGTCCGGGCGCGGCGTGCGACAGGACCTCGTAGCCCTCGTCCGTGAGGACGGCCAGTTGCCCGCGCTTGTCCGAGGCGCAGTCCTCGCGGCGGACCCAGCCGTTCTTCTCCAGGCGGGCGACGGCGTGCGAGAGACGGGAGCGCGTGATCTTCACCTGCATCGCCAACTCGGTCATCCGCAGCCGCCGGTGCGGCGCCTCGGCCAGCTGGACGAGCAGCCCGTAGTAGATGTGCGGCATGCCCGCGTCGCGCTGCAACTGGCGGTCGAGGTGGTCGTCGAGCAGGGTGACGGCGTGCATGTACGCGCGCCAGGTGCGCTGCTCCTCGTCGGTGAGCCAGCGGGTGCCATCGGCGGGTGCCCTCTTCATGCACCCCACTGTACGAGGCTCCTCCTTGAAACTTAAACAAGTGAGGGGTACGGTTCCGTGTGAGGGAGCTTGAGAGTTCAAGCAAGCTCCCCGAGGGTCCGACGGAGGGAGCAGCAGCCATGACCGCCGCCACCGAGGAGCGCACCGCGCCCCGGCGTATGCCCGCCCTCTATCTGAGCCATGGGGCGCCCCCGCTGGCCGACGACCCGGTCTGGCCAGGACAGCTCGCCGCCTGGTCCGCCTCCCTGCCGCGCCCCAGGGCGATCCTCATGGTCTCCGCCCACTGGGAGGAGGCCCCGCTCGCCATCGGCGCGGTGGAGACGGTGCCGCTCGTCTACGACTTCTGGGGCTTCCCCGAGCACTACTACCGGGTGACGTACGCGGCCCCGGGTGCACCCCGCCTCGCCGCGGCGGTGCGCGGGCTGCTGCGCGCACCCGGCGTCCCCGTGCAGGACATCCCGGACCGCGGCCTGGACCACGGCGCTTACGTACCGCTCGTCGAGATGTTCCCCGAGGCCGATATCCCCGTCCTGCAGATCTCCCTGCCGACGCTCGACCCGGCCGCGCTCATGGAGATCGGCCGCAAGCTGGCCCCGCTGCGCGACGAGGGTGTCCTGATCGTCGGCTCGGGCTTCTTCACCCACAACCTGGCCGCGCTGCGGCACCCGGACGGATCGGTGCCGGGCTGGTCGGCGGAGTTCGACGACTGGGGGCTGCACGCACTGGAGTCGGGCGACGTCGACGCCCTGGTGGACTTCGTCCACAAGTCACCGGCGGGCCGCCTCGCCCACCCCCGCACGGAGCACTTCGCCCCGCTGTTCGTCGCGATGGGCGCGGCGGACGCGACGGGGCAGCTGGACTCGCAGCGGTCGGTGATCGACGGGTTCTGGATGGGGCTGGCGAAGCGGTCGGTGCAGTTCGGCTGACCTCCCGTCCCGTCCGCTCCCCGGGCTACAGATCCTTCTCGTACCAGGCCACGTCCCAGTACCGGCCGAACTTCCGCCCCACCTCGCGGTAGGTGCCGACATGCCGGAAGCCGAAGCGTTCGTGCAGCCGAGCGGACGCTTCGTTCGGCTGGGCGATGCCCGCGTAGGCGCGGTGGAGGTCTTCGGTGGCCAGGGACGCGAACAGGGACTCGTAGAGCAGGGTGCCGATCCCTCGGCCCGTCACGTCCGGGGCGAGGTAGACGGTTACCTCGACCGAGGTCGTGTACGCCGGCTTCGCGCGGAAGGGGCTGGACGTGGCGTATCCAAGAATCTCCTGTGAGTCCCGCGCCTCGGCAACCTTCAGCCTGTGCGGGCCGTCTTCAGGGTGGGAGAGCAGCCAAGGACGTCGCTCTTCCGGAGTGAAGACCGCGGTATCGAAGGTGATCGGCGTCTCGCGAATGTAGTGGTTGTAGATGTCCGTGAGGGCTTTGAGGTCGTTCTCGACCCCTGGCCTGACCTGCACCTCTGCGAGTTCCGACGGCATCCGACCTCCCTGTGGCGGCACAGGGTACTGCATGATCAGAAAAATCGGGGGACAGGTTGGGAATTCTGTCCGGATTCCAGTCGTTGTTTCCTTCGAATGCCGGGCACCCGGACAGGGTGTCCGCAGTGTCCCCGGACCATCCGCCAGCCCACCATCGCAAGGGAGCACGCATGGCAACCCGTGCCGTCGCCCGTCGCAAGGCCGCCGAAGGCGAGACCAAGGACGCGGCAAACAGTGTTCGCGCCCATGGCGGCGAGATCGCCGATCGCGACCTGGTCGGCATGTATCTCGACGAGATCGCGCGTACACCGCTGCTCGACGCCGCCAAAGAGGTAGAGCTGTCCCAGGTCATCGAAGCGGGTGTGTTCGCGCAGCAGATCCTCGACGGGGAGGAGGAGGCCAAGGCCGACGCCACCCGCCAGGAACTGGAGTCACTGGTGGCCGAAGGCGAGCGGGCGAAGGACATCTTCATCCGCTCCAACCTCCGGCTCGTCGTCGCCGTGGCGCGCCGTTATCCGCGCAGCGGCCTTCCGCTGCTCGACCTGATCCAGGAGGGCAACGCGGGTCTGGTGCGCGCGGTCGAGAAGTTCGACTACCGCAAGGGCTTCAAGTTCTCGACGTACGCGACCTGGTGGATCCGTCAGGCGATCACCCGGTCGATAGCGGACCAGTCCCGGACCATCCGGCTGCCCGTGCACCTGGTGGAGGAGCTGGGCCGAATCCGCCGAGTCCAGCGGGAGTTCAACCGCGAGCACGGGCGGGATCCCGAACCGGCTGAGATCGCGGCCGAGTTGGACACCACGCCGGAGCGCATCGCCGACGTCCTGGACTGGGCCCGCGACCCGGTCTCGCTGAACATGTCGGTGGACGACGAGGGCGAGACTCAGTTCGGCGACCTGCTGGAGGACACCTCGGCGGTGTCTCCCGAGCAGTCGGTGCTCACGCTGCTGCGCAGCGAGGAACTGGACGACCTCATCGGCCGCCTCGACCAGCGCACGGCCTCGATCATCAAGATGCGGTACGGCATCGAGGACGGCCGAGAGCGCACGCTGACGGAGGTCGGAAAGGAACACGGACTGACCCGTGAGCGCATCCGGCAGATCGAGAAGCACGCGCTGCTGGAGCTGAAGAAGCTGGCGCGGCAGACGGGCTTCGACGCGGCGGCCTGACGGCCGCCCCCGACGACGGCCGCCGCACGGTGACGGCGGCGGCTGCCCGAGGCGACGCCCGCCCGAGGCGACGCCCGCCCGTCGCGACGCCTGTCGTGCCGCAGGCGTAGGACTTCGGCCATCCAGGGCCCGTCCGGCGCGAGAGTTTGGCTCTGTTGCGTCGCTTCAACCCTCCGGGTCCGGGGCACAAGAACTCCAAGTCCCGTGACGGCGCGGCGCGGACCGCACGGTTCGCGGTCCGCGCCCCGGCCCTCAGAGCCGAGTCCCGACGCACTCCCCCCGGCGCCGGGACTCTTCCAGCCGGGTTCCGGCGCCATTCCCCCCCTTGGCGCCGGGGCCCGGCCCTTCTTGAGCCCACTGCCGGCCATCGACCGCCACTGGGTTCGACCGCCGCGTGCGTAGGCGTCCAACCGCCGTGTGCTGTGGACGGCCCCGTGCTGTGGATCGCCCCGTGGTGCGGATCACCCGTGCTGTGGACCGCCCGGTGCCGTGGATCGCCCCGTGTCGGGGAGCGTTGCGAATTGGACCGCTGGGGGCAGCAGCGCGGTCCGGGGATGCGCAGTCGGGTCGCCCCGGACCTGAACCCCGGGGCGACCCGGAATGGCAGATTGTGCCACAGCGACATAACCTGCCGTAGTGGCCGGTACCAAACGTGTGAGCGGGACACCGGGCGAAACGCCGAGCAGGACACCGTCCGGCCGTACGGCTGGAGACCCCGAGAGCACGTCTCTCACCGAGCGGCGCAAGGCGGCGACCCGTATGGAGATCGCCCAGGCCGCCGCCACACTCTTCATGGCGGACGGCCTGCGCGCGACCCGGGCAGAGGACATCGCGCGGGCCGCCGGGGTCGCCCCGCGCACCTTCTACCGCTACTTCGCGACGAAGGAGGAGGCGCTCGCCCCGCTGTTCTCCGAGGGCGCCCGCAGATGGTCGGGGGCCGTCCGCGACGCCCCGGCCGGCCTCTCCGTGGCCGAGGCCCTGCACTATGCGGCGGTACGCACCCTGACCCCGGGCGCCGGTGTGACCGCGCGGTCCCTGGAGTGGGCCCGCGCGGTGCTGCGCCTGATCGAAAGCGACCCCGGGCTCGCCAAGGTGTGGGCGGAGATCTGCCAGGTCGCCGAGCGCGAGCTGGCGGTGGCGCTGGCCGTCCGCATACAGGGGGGTGACGAGGAGTCGGCCGCCGTCACCCCCGCCCTTCGCTTCGCCGCCGCCGTCGCCGGGGCCGCTGTGCGCGTGGCGGTGGAGAGCTGGGCGGTGGGGGACGCCCCGGTCGCCGGTCCGGAAGGGCCCGCCGAACTCGCCGTACGCAACCTGGAGGCACTGAAGGACTTCGTGTGGGAGATCGGCTGAACCGGGTTGTGCCGTCAGGCCCCCGGAGCCGACGCCGCCCGGCTCAGCCGCGCGCCCAGATCCCGTACGCACGTGACCAGTTCGGCCGGACGGTGCACCGTGAACTCGCAGTCGACCAGCGCGAACCGCACCGCGAGCCACTCCACGGAGTCGCCCGCCGTGCCGCGCAGCCGGCAGGTGCCGTCGTCCAGTGCTTCGGGCACGCCGAACCACTGGGGGAGGCGAGCCGCGACGAAGTCCGCGGGCGCGGCGAACGTCGCCTCGAACTCGTACGTCTCCTGTCGCCGGTACATCGACTGCCGCAGATACTCCGCCGCGTTCCCCGCCGGCAGCTCGCGCGGCGCGAACCGCGCCCCCGTGGCGAACGGTTCGGCGACCCGGTCGACCCGGAACGTGCGCCAGTCGTCGCGCTCCAGGTCGTAGGCGACGAGGTACCAGCGGCGCCCCGTCGACACCAGGCGGTACGGCTCGGTCAGGCGCCGGGAGGGCGTACCGTCGCCGGAGCGGTACGCGAAGCGCAGCCGCTCATGGCCCGCGATGGTGGAGGCCATGACGGTCAGCGTCTCGGGAGCGATGCTCGCCCCGTCACCGCTGGTCAGATGGGTGGTGGCGGCCTGAAGTGTGGCGACGCGGTGACGCAGCCGGCTCGGGAGCACCTGTTCCAGCTTGGCCAGGGCCCGTACGGACGCCTCGTCCACGCCCTCGACCGCGTGACCGGCGCCGGCGCGCAGCCCGACCGCCATCGCCACGGCCTCCTCGTCGTCGAGCACGAGCGGCGGCATGGCCTTCCCGGCGACCAGCCGGTACCCGCCGTCGGCGCCCTTGCTCGCCTGGACCGGATATCCGAGCTCGCGCAGCCGGTCGACGTCGCGCCTGATCGTGCGCCGGGAGACTCCGAGCCGTTCGGCCAGTTCGCCGCCGGGCCACTCGCGCGGGGTCTGCAGAAGAGAGAGCAACTGGAGGAGCCGTGCCGGTGTGTCCGTCGTCATGCAACCGAGAATGCCGCAGAACTAGGACGCTATCTGTCCTAATGGCGACCTAACGTTCGGAACATGACCTCCACCGAGACCACACTCAGCAGCCCGGCACGCAGCGGCCCGGACGGGGCCCGGCCCGAAAGCGGGACCGGGGCCCGCACCGAGGCTGGCGACCGGCGTCGCTGGTTCGCCCTCGCCATCATCATGACCGCGGCCTTCATGGACCTCGTCGACGTGACGATCGTCAACATCGCGATCCCGTCGATCCAGCGGGACGCGGGCGCGTCCTTCAGCCAGATCCAGTGGATCACCGCGGGCTACGCGCTCGCGTTCGCCGCCGGGCTGATCACCGGCGGACGCCTCGGCGACATCCACGGCCGCAGGCGCCTCTTCCTGATCGGCATAGGCGGCTTCACGCTGGCCTCGGCGCTGTGCGGCTTCGCGGCGAACCCGGAGATGCTCGTGGCCTCCCGGATCCTGCAGGGTTCCATGGCCGCGATGATGGTGCCGCAGGTGCTGTCGATCGTGCACGCCACTTTCCCGGCGCACGAGCGGGGCAAGGTCTTCGGGCTCTTCGGCGCGATCATCGGGCTCGGCGCCGTCTCCGGACCGCTGCTCGGCGCACTGCTCACTCAGTGGAACCTGTTCGGTCTCCAGTGGCGGCCCATCTTCCTGATCAACCTGCCCGTCGGGGTCGTCGCGTTCGTGCTGGGACGCCGTTTCATCACGGAATCCAAGGCTCCGCGTGCCCTGCGCCTCGACCTCGTCGGTGTGGCCCTGGTCACCCTCGGTCTGCTCATGCTTCTCTACCCGCTCACCCGTGGCCGGGAGCTGGGCTGGCCGCTGTGGGGCTACGCGTCGATGGCCGGTGCGGTCGTCGTCTTCGCGGCGCTGGTGGCGTACGAGAAGCGGAAGGCCCTGCGTGACGGTTCCCCGCTCGTCGAGCTGTCCCTGTTCCGGGTAAAGAGCTTCGCCGCGGGCATCGCGGTGCAGACGGTCTTCGGGATCGCTCTCGGTGTCTTCTTCCTGGTGTGGACGCTCTACATGCAGATCGGGCTGGGCTGGAGCGCGCTGCGGGCGGGGCTGACGGGCGTGCCGTTCTCGATCGCGGTGTCGACGGCGGCCGGGATGTCCGTGCAGAAGCTGGTCCCGCGCTTCGGCCGCAAGGTGCTGCAGACCGGCGCGCTGGTGATGGTGGCGGGCGTCCTCCTCTACATGTGGGAGGCCCACCGCTACGGCCTGTCCATCGCGTCCTGGCAGATGGCGCTGCCGCTGGTGGTGATGGGCGTGGGCATGGGCCTGATCGTCGCCCCGCTGACGGACGCGGTCCTGTCCGAGGTGCCGCGGGAGCACGCCGGATCCGCCTCCGGGCTGATCAACACCGTGCAGCAGATGGGCAACGCGCTGGGCCTCGGGCTGGTGTCGGTGGTCTTCTTCGGCGAGATCGGCGACCGGCTGACCCGGGCGCAGGTGGGACCGGCCTTCGTCCACGCCTTCCAGCACGCGCTGGGCTGGGTTGCGGCGGTCATGGCCGTGATCTTCCTGCTGATGTTCGCCCTGCCGGCACGCCCGGCGCAGCACGTGGAGGGCTCGGAACCGCAGGACGAAGGGGAGCGGGCCGACGAGAGCGAGCCCGCGCTCGTTCCCTGACGACCCACCGGGTGGCGGTCCGCGAGAGGGCCTGGAGAGGATCCGACGGGTCCTCGCCAGGCCCTCTTGGCGTGGCTCGTCGCATCTGCGATATGCGTCACGGTCCGGGGCCATAAGCCCGGATCGTGGTGTCTACTTGACGCATGCCTGCGCATATGTCGACCTTCCAACTGCTGGGTGTGCCCGTCCTCGCCTTGGCGACGGCCATCTGGATCATCTGCGTGGGCCGCATCGTGGGGCGTCGCCGCATCGAGCTGGCGGCCAGGCGCCGGCACGCCGTGCTCAGGACCTTTCCCCGACAGCCGCGCACAGGCCCGGCACTGGAGTCCGTCGAACTCACCCCGGCCGAACGCGATGCCTTCGCGGGCCTTATGCGGCAGTTCGACGAGGGGCGGACTTACTGAGCGCTCCGCGGGAATTCCGGTCCCTTGCCCGCGGGTCCGTCGTGGCCGGTCGCGCGGTGTCCAGCGGACCCACCGGCGGAACCACTGGGCGGGTAATTGCGAAGCCCTCTCGAGTCTTCACGGCCTACGCTGCGGCTGCCGTTCACATCACGTCACCGGCGTCCACCACACACAGCCGGAGATCGGAAACCGGAGACCGGAGACCGGAGAACCCATATGGACCTCGCCGCCGTGCTGCCCTTGGCCACCGACCGCCTTCGACTGCGGCTCTTCACTCCGGGCGATACCGATGACGCCTACGCGTACCAAGGGCTGGAGGAGGTGGCCCGCTACCTCTACCGTCCGCCCCGTACCCGTGAGCGGTGCGAGGAGGTCATCGCCCGGATCGCGACGGCGACGGCATGGGCGAAGGACGGGGACACGCTGACCCTGGCCGTGTGCAGGCAGGGGGAACCGGGTGTCGTCGGAGAGGTGCGCCTCACGCTCATGGACGCGCATGCGCGCCAGGCCGAGATCGGCTGGATATTCAACCCCCGTTTCCACGGCCGGGGTTACGCGAGCGAAGCCGCACAGGCCCTGGCGGCGCTCGCCTTCGACACGCTGGCCGTACACCGTGTGTACGCACGACTCGATG
Organism: Streptomyces sp. NPDC047022; assembly: GCF_040644155.1. Lineage (NCBI taxonomy): Bacteria > Bacillati > Actinomycetota > Actinomycetes > Kitasatosporales > Streptomycetaceae > Streptomyces > Streptomyces sp. NPDC047022. The sequence goes on from NZ_JBEYVV010000004.1 coordinate 89,646, forward strand.
TGGAGAACACCGCGTCTGTACGGGTGTGCGAGCGCCTGGGCATGAGGCGCGAGGCCCATCTGGTGGAGAACGACCTGGACGGGGGGCGCTGGGGCAGCGAGTACATCTACGCGGCGCTCGCCGCCGACCTCAAGCGCTGACGCCGTACGTGCGAGCGCGAGCCGAAAAGACATTGAGCCGCCCCCGTCCCCGGTGCTTGGCTTGCCATCGCACGTCCTCGGCCGACAGACCGCGGGAGAGGGACGACGACCGGTAACGGGGGTACGGTCGTCGTCCCGGCTCGTCGCCGAGGACGCTGCTCCCCGTCCTCGCCACGGCCCAGGAACTCGTCGGGTAGGGGGCCACAGCCTCGAAAGGGCGCTGCTCGGCCGTGATGAGCGGGGCGCGCGACGGGAACTGGACCATGTGCAGGCCGCGGACGACCGAACGGCCGCCAGGTGACCGTGGCTGAGCGGGTGTCAGGCGAGCCTTGCCGCGCGCCGCTCCATCGCTTCCAGTGCGGCGTCCTCGGACACATACACCTCGCACATGTGGCGGCCGTCCGGTGTCGCCGTGTGCTCGACCTCCCACAGGGACAGCTCCCGGCCGTCGCGGAGCAGGAAGGCATGCTCGTAGAGCGAGAAGCAGCGTCGTCCCGCCTGGCCGGTACGGCGCGGACGCCCGAAGGCCTGGGTGATCTCATGCGCGAACGCCGAGCCGAGCAGTAACGTCGCAAGGCTCGCGTCCGGCCGGTCCGGGTTCTCCGCACGGCGCAGCAGGCGGCGCGCGTGGTCCGCCGAATCGTCGGGCACATACACGTGTCGGGGCTCGGGCACGGGCGACAACTCCGCCGGCAGCGACAGGTCGAAGTCCGGCGCGTCCTGCGGCAGGGCGAGCCGGCTCGTGGCGGTGCGCAGCTCTTCCTCGTCCTCGTACAGCTCGTGCTCCAGGTGACCGCGCAGGCCCGTGTTGTGGACCAGCTCCCACAGGGTCACCGCCGAGCCGTCCGCGAGCAGCCATGTGTGCCGGTACGTCTCCCGGTGCAGCCCGGCGCTGTAGTGCGCGGAATGCAGCGAACTGTCCTGCGCCAGCGCGTAATCGAGCCGCTCTATCGTCTCGTCGGGCAGCTCGAAGGAGTTCAGCGCGCGACCGAGGAGCCGCGCGAGGTGCTCCTGTGGAGGCTCGGGCGACTCGGCCTGCTCGTACGCTGCTGCCGTCTCGTAGGGAACGCTCAAGGCTTCTCCCGGCGTTGCTGCATGTCACCTTGTGGGTGCATACCGTAGCTCCTCGATCGGACATCGTGTCCGGGAACCGAGAAAACGTACGGTGGGAAAACGGACGGGCCGCGCGGGGTGTTCCCGCGCGGCCCGATTGCCTGTCATATGCCCGTGGTCAGACGGCGCTTCCCGCGGTCCACTCGCTCCACTGCACGTTCCAGCCGTTGAGTCCGTTCTCCGGCCCGACCGTCTTGTCGGGGGAGTTCTTGACGATCACGACGTCCCCGATGAGCGAGTTGTCGTAGAACCACGCGGCGTTCGTTGCGCCCCCCGCGCCGCGCACGTCCGCGAGCCCGACGCAGCCATGGCTGGTGCCCTCGTGGCCGAAGGGCGGGTTGCCCTTGTCGTACCAGTAGTTGCCGTGGATGAACGTTCCGGACTCGGTCAGCCGCATCGCGTGCGGCACGTCGGGGATGTCGTACTCGCCGCCCAGCCCGACCGTCTGGCTGTCCATGCGCGTCTGGACGAACTTCTCGGAGATCACCATCTGCCCGTTGTACGTGGTGTGCTGCGGGCTGCCCGACGAGATCGGGATCGACTTGAGTGTCCTGCCGTCCCGTACGACCGTCATGGTCTGGGTGTTGACGTCGACCGTCGAGACCTGGGAGCGGCCGATGGTGAAGGTGACGGTCTTCTTCTGCGTGCCCAGCACACCGGGGGCGCCCTTGACCCCGTCCAGGTCGATCTTCATCGTGACCTTGGAGCCGGCCTGCCAGTAGTCCTGGGGCCGGAAGTCCAGCCGCTGGGAATCGAACCAGTGCCCGACGACCTGCTGGCCGCTGCTCGAGGTCACCGTGATGTGGGACTGCACGGCCTTCTTGTCGGTGATGGCCTTGTCGAACTTGAACGACACGGGCATTCCGACGCCGACCGTCGAGCCGTTGTCGGGTGTGTACGTCCCGATGAAACTGTTGGCCCGCGACACCGTGGTGAAGATGGAGTTGGCCGCCGCGACACGGTTGTCCGCGTCCTTCGCGGTCGCCGAGATCTCGTACTTGGTCCCGCGGTCCAGCTGCTGCTTCGGCTTCCAGGACGTCCCGTCCGAGGACAGCTCGCCGGGAACGGCCGTGCCCGATCCCGCTTGCGTCATCTTCACCTCGGTCAGCTTTCCGCCGCTGACCTTCACCCCGGTCGCGTTGATGGAGGCTCCCGTGGAAGCGTCCTTCGCGGAGATGGTGATCTGGGCGCCCGAGGTCTTGGCGGAGTCCGTCCCGCTCTTCGTGCCCTTGTTGTCGGCGTTGGCGCTGCCACCGCAGGCGGTGAGGGTGAGGGCGCCGACCATCAGGGCGGCACAGGCTCCCAGCGCGCGCCGCGCTTGGGTGTTCGGCGTCTTCACGGGCTTCTCCAGGGCGTTGTGCTGTGCGGTACGCGGGAAAAGAGCCTGCGGCACGGCGAAGGGTTCCCCCTGGGATGGGATGAACTCCGACGCGTGACAGAACCGGGACAATCGGCCATTCAGGACCGGCGCGTTGTCATGTGAGATGGGCTGGGGGTGCCGCGCCCCCATGGCGTGCGATGCGTTGCCGGCGGGCGGGACTCGGCCCCGCGCCGCTACCGGGGCGCTCCGTGGGTGTCGTACAGCTGCTCGTATGACGGCCACGTTCCGGCCGGGGTCGTTGCCGGTGTGGCGGTGCGCAGGGCCCGTACGATCGCGCGGGTCACGAGGTCCGCGGCTGCCGTGAGGATGTCGTTGAGGGCCAGGGGGTTGGTCTGGGGGAGCGGACGGTCGCCCGCTGACAGTGCGAAGACCGTGTCGCCGTCGTGGAGCAGATGCGCCGGACGCAGGGCGCGCGCCAGTCCGTCGTGCGACACTCCCGCGACCTTCTGCGCCTGCGCCTTGCTGAGGTCGGCGTCGGTCGCCACGACCGCGAGCGTGGTGTTCAGCGGCGGGCGCTGCGCGCTCGCGGCGAGGTCGGCGAGCCGGCGCTGTGCGGCCTTGTGCACCTCCCGCGCCGGGAGGTCGACCCGTCCGGTCAGCAACTCACCGTACAGAGCGCCCGTTTCGGGGTCGACCGCCGAACCCGCCGCGTTGCACACCACCAGCGCGCCCACCGTGATCCCCGAGTCGAGCACGGTGCTCGCGGTGCCCACGCCACCTTTGAGCGGCCCGGCCACCGCACCCGTGCCCGCGCCCACGCAGCCTTCGGGCACGGGCGCGCCGGGCGCGCTCGCGGCGGCTGCCTCCACCGCTTCCCGGCCGAGGGCGGCATCCGGCCGGGCCGAGAAGTCGCCGCCGCGGCCGAGGTCGAAGATGCAGGCGGCGGGCACGACCGGCACCACATGCGTAGGTTCGGGCCCGACACGCACTCCGCGCCCGCGCTCCTCCATCCAGGCCATCACACCCGACGCCGAGTCGAGCCCGTAGGCGCTGCCCCCGGTCAGGACGACCGCCTCGACCCGCTGCACCAGATTGCGCGGATCGAGTGCGTCGGTCTCTTTCGTGCCGGGGCCGCCGCCGCGTACGTCCACCGCCGCGACCGCCCCGCCCTCCGGGGCGAGGACGACCGTGGTGCCTGTGAGCCGGCCGTCCCCGATCCGTGTGGCGTGCCCCACTCGCAGGCCCATGACATCTGTCAGCGCGTCAACTGTCATGGGTTCATGATCCGCCGCTTTGCCCCGCTGTTCGCCGGTCATCGCCTCTCGTGTGAGTGACCGCACCGCCGGGCGCCGGGACGTACGCTGGTGGGTATGAGCACCACCTCCGCCGGTGAACCGCGAGACCCGAAGCCGGACCCCAAGGACGCCCTTGTGTTCGACGACCCGCTGGACCGGCAGTCCTCGGACGACACGGACCGCGGATGGGGCGAGCGGCCCACGCCGAGCGGTGGCAGCGCCGCCGATCTGGCGCGCTTCCTCGATGAGAAGCCGCCCCACCATCTGTGAGCTATGGCGCGTACCGCTGCGGCGGACGTGAGTCGCCTCCGCCCGGACCCTGTTGCGCGAGCAGGGCGTCGCGGATCTCCTTGAGCACCTCCAGCTCGGTCACCTCGAGCACTTCCTGCGTGCCCTCCTTGGCCTTGCGCCGGGCCTCCACACGGGCCAGGTACTTGGCCATGGGCAGGACCATGAGGAAGTAGACGACGGCCGCGGTGATGACGAAGTTGAGCGTGGCGCCGAGAACCGTGCCCCACATGATGCGCACACCCGTCGCACTGTCACCGGTGCCCGTGCACCGTCCTTTGAGGCAGGAGCTGTAGCCGTCCAGGCTCTTGGTGCCGAGCGCACCCACCACGGGGTTGATGATCCCCTTCACCACCGAGTTGACGATGCCGGTGAAGGCGGCACCGATGACCACCGCGACCGCCAGATCGACGACGTTTCCCCGCATCAGGAAGGCTTTGAAGCCATCCCAGACGCCGGGCACCTTCTTGTTGCTCACCAGTGGGCCCTTCCTCGACTGCACACGGTGCGGAACGAACAGCTCCGCAACCTACGTCAGAGGTGCCCGGGATTGTCCAGCCCATGCCATGGAGAGCAGTGCCCCGGAGGGGAGAAGTTCCTGGTGGCGCTACGCAACGCCCCCGGTCGTTCAGCACAGGGTCACCGCCAGGCGTGAGGTAGCGCCCGCACCGGCCAGGCGCGTGGCCGTGGCGCGCGGCACCGAGAGCACCACCAGCGCGCCGTTCTCCGTGGGGGCGACGTCCGGCACGCGACGCACCACGGCTCCGGCCGCCACGACCTTCGCCCCGCCGCCCGCGTCGGCGGCGATCACGTCGACCCGGGCGCCGGGCCGCAGCAGCCGGACCGTGGCCCCGTCGGCGATCCGCACCGGAGCCGTGACCATCTCCACCGCCCGCCGCACCCGCCCCGGACCGGCCGTCGCCGCCGGCCGCGCGCTCGTGTCGGGATGCCCCCGTGGCCCCTCGGATCTGTCCGGGCCCGCCGCCACGAGCGCGGCGGACGTGACCGCCAGGCCCGCGGCCACGGCCCGCCGCCGGTGCCGCACCAGACGCCGCAGACAGTTCTCGCCGCCTCCACCGCGCACCCGTACCGGAGCGAAGTGTGGCACCGTGCAGGTCGGGGGCGTGTCCGCACGGGCCGGAACGCTCGACTCCGGCCACGGTACGGACTCTGGTGACTCCAGCGGGCGTGCGACGTAGGCCGCGTCCGGGGAGAGGGGGAGCGCTTCGCCGTGGGGCGAGTGCGCGAGAAGGTCCCCGTAGGTCGGGTGTGCCCCCGCGCTCCCGTGGGACGGGTACGCCGGGCTGGGGGAAGGGGAGAACCGGGCCATGCTGACCACCACCTGCGTCGCGAGATCGGGACGCGATCCACGATGAGGCTTCGCCGCAAAGCCCGCTGACGCCCGTGGACTACCGGTCGGTTGTGGAGAACCTTCTCACCCGAACGAGACCTTCCGGCTCTCCCCTGCGCCTGCCGCCAGGGTCACGGCAGCTTGAACCCCGGATCCATCCCGCCCAGAGCAGTGCTGCACAGGCAGTCCCGTGCGCCGGTCTCCGGCAGCTGCGCCACCGCGTCGAACAGCACGCCCCGCAGCCGGTCCACATTCGCCGCGAACACCTTCAGCACCTCGTCGTGCGAGACGCCCTCGCCGGTCTCCGCCCCCGCGTCCAGATCCGTGACCAGCGTCAACGAGGTGTAGCAGAGCTCCAGTTCACGGGCGAGCGCGGCCTCGGGATGTCCTGTCATCCCCACCACGGACCAGCCCTGCGCCTGGTGCCACAAGGACTCGGCGCGGGTGGAGAACCGCGGGCCCTCGACGACGACCAGCGTGCCGCCGTCCACCGGCTCCCACTCCCGCCCGCGCGCCGCCCGGAGCGCGGCCTGACGCCCGGCGGGGCAGTACGGGTCGGCGAGTGACACGTGGACGACGTTCGGCACCGCGCCGCCGGGCCCCGGCAGCCCGTCGAAGTACGTCTGCGCCCGGGCCTTCGTGCGGTCCACCATCTGGTCGGGGACCAGCAGCGTCCCGGGGCCGTACTCGGGGCGCAGCCCGCCCACCGCGCACGGCCCGAGGACCTGGCGGACGCCGACGGCTCGCAGCGCCCACAGGTTGGCGCGGTAGTTGATGCGGTGCGGCGGCAGATGGTGACCGCGGCCATGGCGGGGGAGGAAGGCCACCCGCCGGCCGGCGATCTCGCCGAGGAACAGGGAGTCGCTCGGTGCTCCGTACGGGGTGTCGATCTGGACTTCGGTGACGTCGTCAAGGAAGGAGTAGAACCCTGAGCCGCCGATGACACCTATCTCTGCGTTCTCCATGGCCAGCACACTAGCGGTCTCGAGGACCCCAAAGGCCCCGCTGTCGTACGACAGCGGGGCCGGGCCGGGTTCGGCGGAGTGCTCGGGGGCCGGAGAGTGAGCCCGGGCTCAGGCCGTGGAGCCCGGAGCCAGGCTCAGGCGGCGGAGCTGGTGCTCGTGCTCGTCGACGACGAAGACGAACCGGAGTCCGACGACGAGGACGACGACGTGCCGGACGAGGAGCTCGACGACTTCGACGAAGCCGGGCTGCTGCTCGAGGAGGAGCCGCGGCTGTCGTTGCGGTAGAAGCCGGAACCCTTGAAGACGATGCCGACCGCGGAGAACACCTTCTTCAGGCGTCCCTTGCAGTTGGGGCACTCGGTCAGGGCGTCGTCGCTGAACTTCTGCACCGCCTCGAGGCCCTCGCCGCACTCGGTGCACTGGTACTGGTAGGTCGGCACTTGTCTTCCTCCTGGCACTCTCACTCAATGAGTGCTAACGACGATCCATAGTGACGTATTCCCGAGGATCAGTCCACTGCCACCGGCACGCGGTGACCGACGCCACGCGCGACCGTACGGCCGCCGGACTGCTGCACCAGCCGTGAACGCAGGGACACGAGGGTCGCCAGAGCCAGGACCGTTCCGGCCATCGGCACCAGGAATCCGGCGCCGTCCCACAGGCGGTCCTCCAGCTGTCCGGCCACCGTCACCGCCGCCGCCTGGCCGAGGGCGACCGCGCCGGTCATCCAGGTGAACGCCTCGGTGCGGGCGGCGGCCGGGACCAGGGCCTCGACCAGCGTGTAGCCCGTGATCAGGGACGGCGCGATGCACATGCCCACCAGGAGGCCGAGGCCGGCCAGGAGGAGCACGGAGTGCGCCGTCCACAGACCGGAGGCGGCCAGCGCGAGGGCCGCGTAGCCGACGACGAGACGGCGCTGCGGGGCGGCCTTCCAGACGATCGCGCCGCAGACGATGCCGGAGAGCATGTTGCCGGCGGCGAACACTCCGTACAGGACGCCATTGAGCCCCGGCTCGCCGATCGACTGGGTGAAGGCGGCGAGACCGACCTGCATGCCTCCGAAGACGGTGCCGATGCCCAGGAAGGTCACGACCAATACCCGCACACCAGGGATGCGCAGGGCGGAATCGTGCCGCACGCGCGCGTGCGACACGGCGGCGACGGGCGGCTGCGTGCTCTTCTGCGCCGCGAACAGCACACCGCCGACCAGCGTCAGACCCGCCTCGGTCAGCAGGCCCGCGGACGGGTCCACGGCGGTGCACAGGGCCGTCGCCAGCAGCGGGCCGAGAACGAAGGTCAGCTCGTCGGTGACGGACTCGAAGGCCGCCGCCGTCGCCATCAGGGGCGAGTCCTGGAGCTTCACGCCCCAGCGGGCGCGCACCATGGGGCCGACCTGCGGCACCGAGGCGCCGGTCGGCACGGATGCCGCGAACAGGACCCACAGGGGCGCGTGGGCGAGCGCGAGCGCCGTCAGGGCCGAGACCGCGAGGGCGTGCACCAGGACGCCCGGCAGCAGCACCGCCCGCTGGCCGTGACGGTCGGCGAGCCGGCCGCTGTAGGGGGCGAACAGCGCCATGGAGACGCCGGTGGCCGCGGCGACGGCCCCTGCGGCGCCGTACGAGCCGGTCGTGTGCTGCACGAGCAGCACGAGCGAGAGGGTGAGCATCGCGAAGGGCTGACGCGCCGCGAAACCGGGGAGCAGGAACGTCCAGGCGCCGCGGGTGCGCAGCAGCTGTCCATAGCCCGGACGGGACGACTTCGAGGTGACCGTGGATGCCACGGCCCGTGCCTTTCTGCCGCCTGGTAGCGCGCCCGTGCGGGGGCGCCGAGAGCTGTCCTCTTGCGCGGACTGCGGTAGATGCCGTCTCGCCCGCTACGGGTGCGTCCCGGCCGCCATACGGTCGCGCCAGCTCTGCGTCAGGCAGAGTTGGTTCGATCAGGGTGCTCCTTGATTGTACAGAGGTGGAGGGGCGGGGGCCTGTGAAAGGTGGCACTCACGGCGACGTTCACCTGGCATTGCCGGTGGTGTGAGGCGGGCGGAACACGGGCGTAACGCCCAGCCGGTCCGCCCGCCCCCCGGTCACCGCCGCGGCGTTCCGTGCCCGTGTCCGTTGCCGGTCATGCCCAGCCATCCGGCGAGCTTTCCGCCCTGGCCGACGGCGCGCAGCCGCCGCTCCGCGGCGTCGCGGACCTGGTCGGTGGCGACCACGAGGAGTTCGTCCCCGCGTCGCAGCACGGTCGCCGGAAGCGGCACGAACGACCGGCCCTCGCGCACGACCAGGGTGACCGCGGAGCCGGCCGGCAGCCGCAGCTCGCCCACCTCGACGCCGTGCATCCGCGAGCCCTCGGGGATCGCGACGGACAGCAGATGTCCGCGCAGCCGCTCCAGGGGTGCCGACTCGATGCCGAGGTCGGAGGCCTCCGTGCCCTCGCCCAGGCGCAGCGTGCGGGCCAGCGAGGGCAGCGTGGGGCCCTGGACCAGGGTGTAGACCACGACGAGGACGAAGACGATGTTGAAGATGCGGTGGGTGGCGTCCACCCCGTTCACCATGGGGATGGTCGCCAGGATGATGGGCACCGCGCCCCGCAGTCCGGCCCAGGACAGCAGCGTCTGCTCCCGCCACGGCATCCGGAACGGCGTCAGGCTCACGACGACGCTCAGCGGCCGGGCGACCATGGTCAGGACCAGCCCGATCAGCAGGGCGGGCAGGACGTCGTCGCCCAGTTCGTGCGGGGTCACCAGCAGACCGAGGAGGACGAACATGCCGATCTGGGCGATCCAGCCGAGTCCCTCGGCGAAGCCGCGTGTAGCGGGCCAGTGCGGCAGCTTCGCGTTGCCGAGGATCATCGACGCGAGATACACGGCGAGGAATCCGCTGCCGTGGGCCAGCGCGCCCGCCGCGTACGCCGAGACCGCGATGGCCATGACGGCGATCGGATAGAGGCCGGACGCGGGCAGCGCCACGTGCCGCAGGCCCCAGGCCCCCAGCCAGCCCACCGCGAGGCCGATGGCGGCGCCGACGGCCAGTTCCGCGAAGATCTCGAGCACCAGCGTGTACCAGTGCTCCACGGGGCCGGCCGTGGAGAAGGCGACGACGAGGATGACCACCGGGGCGTCGTTGAAGCCGGACTCGGCCTCCAGGATGCCCGTCACGCGCGCGGGGAGGGGGATTCTGCGCAGTACGGAGAAGACCGCCGCCGCGTCGGTCGACGACACCACCGCTCCGATGATCAGCGCATGCCGCCAGCTCAGACCGCACAGGTAGTGGGCGCCGGCCGCCGTGACGCCGACGCTCACCGCGACGCCGACCAGGGCCAGGGAGGTGGCCGCGGGCAGGGTGGGCCGGATGTCCTTCCACTTCGTGCCGAGTCCGCCCTCGGCCAGGATCACGACCAGCGCCGCGTATCCCATGACCTGGGTGAGTTCGGCGTTGCCGAAGTGGATGTGGGCGAACCCGTCCTGGCCCATGGCGATGCCGATGCCCAGGTAGACGAGCAGGCTTGGGAGCCCGCTGCGCGAAGAGATCCGTACCGCCGCCACCGCGACGAGCAAGACGAGCGAACAAGCGAGCAGGAGCTGGTTGAGGTGGTGGACGGTCAGCGGCTGATCCCTTTCTCTCCGGTCACTTTCTCTCCGGATGTCTCCGGCTCTCCGGATGTCTCCGGCCTCTCCACACCCGGGCCGGGCGCCGCCTGGCGCGCACGCCTCGATCCGGGCATACGAAGCCCGGCTCGGAACGCGGACTTCAGCGAGGGTACTTCATTAGCTTACCTAACTCTTGACGCTTTCTTGACGCTCGGAGGCGCATGATCGAACTCTCGTCCGGCCTCGTTCCCGACTCCGCGGTAGGGCGTACCGGGCCCTGCGCCTATGGTTGCTCCAGCGCTCAGTAGAAAGCACAGCCCGCCCTGCCGCTCGTGTTAGGACAGCAAGGACAGCGATGCCCCCGAACACCACCGCCTCTTCCGGCCAGAAGCCCGGCAAGTCCGGCAGGAAGAAGGGGCGCAGAGCCCGTCTGCTTCTGATCGTCCTGGTTCTGGCCCTCGTGGGGGGTTTCGGTTACGGCGGTTACTGGTCCGTCAGCACCGTCCGCGCCTCCTTCCCGCAGACCAAGGGGACGCTCACCCTCGAAGGCCTCTCGGGCCCCGTGGAGGTCAAGCGCGACGGCAATGGGATCCCCCAGATCTACGCCTCCTCGGACGAGGACCTCTTCATGGCGCAGGGCTTCGTCCAGGCGCAGGACCGGTTCTACGAGATGGACGTGCGCCGCCATATGACGGCCGGACGCCTGTCCGAGATGTTCGGTAAAGGGCAGGTCAAGAACGACGAGTTCCTGCGGACGCTCGGCTGGGACCGGGTGGCGCAGCAGGAGTACGACACCAAGCTGTCGGCCTCGACCAAGAGGCACCTCCAGGCGTACGCCAAGGGAGTCAACGCCTATCTGAAGGGCAAGGACGGCGGGGACATCTCCCTGGAGTACGCGGCCCTGGGGCTGACCAACGACTACAAGCCGCAGTCGTGGACGCCCGTCGACTCGGTCTCCTGGCTCAAGGCGATGGCCTGGGATCTGCGCGGCAACATGCAGGACGAGATCGACCGCTCCCTGATGACCAGCCGGCTCGGCCCGAAGCAGATCGCAGACCTTTACCCGGAGTACCCGTACGGCCGCAACAAGCCGATCGTCCAGAAGGGCGACGGCCGGTACAACGCCGTCACCCAGGCATTCGAAGGGCCCACGGCGTCGGGCACGCAGTCGGGGACAGGCGCGTCGACGTCGGCCTCGTCCTCCTCGGCTTCCTCCTCGTCCTCCTCGGCGTCGTCCGCTCTGCAGAGCCAGCTGTCGGGTCTCTACAAGGTCCTCGACAACGTTCCGACGGCCGTCGGCGTGAACGGCAACGGCATCGGATCGAACTCCTGGGTCGTCTCCGGCAAGTACACGATCACCGGTAAGCCGCTGCTGGCCAACGACCCGCATCTGTCGGCCTCGCTGCCGTCGGTCTGGTACCAGATGGGCCTGCACTGCACCACGGTGTCCAGCAAGTGCCAGTACGACGTCACCGGGTACACGTTCGCGGGCATGCCCGGTGTGGTCATCGGCCACAACCGGAACATCGCCTGGGGCATGACGAACTCGGGCGTCGACGTCACGGACCTCTACCTGGAGAAGATGTCCGGCAACGGCTACCTCTACGACGGCAAGGTGCGGCCGTTCACGACCCGTACGGAGACGGTCAAGGTCGCCGGGGGTGACTCCAAGCAGATCGTCGTGCGTGCCACGGACAACGGCCCGCTGCTGTCCGACCGGGACGACGAGCTCGTCACCGTCGGCAAGAAGGCCACCGTCGACACCGGGGCTCCCGACCGCGGCGACGGCTACGGCATCTCGCTGCGCTGGACCGCCCTGGACCCCGGCAACAGCATGGACGCCGTCTTCGCGATCGACAAGGCGTCGAACTGGAACGAGTTCCGGGCTGCGGCGCGCTCCTTCGACGTGCCCTCGCAGAACCTGGTCTACGCCGACACCCAGGGCAACATCGGCTACCAGCTGCCCGGCAGGATCCCGGTACGGGCCAAGGGCGACGACGGCTCGCTCCCGGCGCCGGGCTGGGACCCCAAGTACAGCTGGACGGGCCGCTACATTCCGCAGACCGCGCTGCCGTACGAGTTCGACCCGGACCGCGGCTACATCGTCACCGCCAACCAGGCCGTGATCGACAAGAGCAAGTACCCCTACACGCTCACCACGGACTGGGGCTACGGCGCACGCAGCCAGCGCATCACCGACCTGATCGAGTCGAAGATCAAGACCGGCGGCAAGATCTCGACGGACGACATGCGGCAGATGCAGCTCGACGACAGCAGCGAGATCGCCAAGCTGCTGGTGCCCAAGCTGCTCAAGATCGACATCTCCGACAAGAACGTGCGCCAGACGCAGAAGCTGCTGGAGGGCTGGGACTACACCCAGGACGCCGATTCGGCGGCGGCGGCGTACTTCAACGCCGTCTGGCGCAACGTCCTCAAGCTCGCCTTCGGCAACAAGCTGCCCAAGGAGCTGCGGGTCAAGGGGCAGTGCCTGTGGGTGGAGCCCGCCGACAGCACCGGGCCCGCGGACGAGAACCAGAAGGTCCGCGAGTGCGGTGAGCGCGAGCCGGACCAGGCGCAGCCGGACGGCGGCGACCGCTGGTTCGAGGTCGTGCGCAACATCCTCGACGACCAGAACAACGACTGGTGGCACACCCCGGCCACGCGCACCGAGCCGGCCACGACGACGCGCGACCAGCTGTTCGCCCGGGCCATGCAGGACGCGCGCTGGGAGCTGACCGCCAAGCTCGGCAAGGACGTCGACACCTGGAGCTGGGGCCGGCTGCACCGCCTGTTCCTGAAGAACCAGACCCTGGGCACCGAGGGCCCCGGCCTCCTGCAGTACATGCTCAACCGCGGCCCGTGGCAGCTCGACGGCGGCGAGGCGACCGTGAACGCCACCGGGTGGAACGCGGCGGGCGGCTACGGCGCCGTGTGGGTGCCCTCGATGCGGATGGTGGTCAACCTGGCCGACCTCGACAAGTCCAAGTGGATCAACCTCTCCGGTGCCTCCGGGCACGCCTACGACGCCCACTACACCGACCAGACGGATCTGTGGGCCAAGGGCGACCTGCTGTCGTGGCACTTCTCCAAGGACGAGGTCGACAAGAGCACGACCGACACCCTGGAGCTCAAGCCCTGACGGACGCGAGCTCGCGGAACAGGCCCTCCACGCGCGCGTGGAGGGCCTGTTCCGTTGCGTGACGAAAGACCCTAGACGCCCCCGCCGAAGCGATGCACGGCCGACGGTGTCACCACCGCGTGCACCGGACGGTCGTGCGGCTCCCCGGGGACCTCCTCGACGACCTCCGCGTCGTACAGGAGCACCACCAGCGCCGGGTCGGCCCCCGCGCGCTCCAGACGGGCCAGCACGCGGTCGTACGATCCCCCGCCGCGCCCCAGGCGCATGCCGCGCCCGTCGACCGCCAGCCCGGGCAGCAGCACGGCGTCGGCCTCCGCGACGGCCTCCGGCCCCAGGCGCTCTCCCGCGGGCTCCAGCAGGGCCATCTTTCCGGCGTGCCGGACGCTCACGAGGCAGCCGGGTCCGGTGTACGTGCCCCAGTCGAGGTCGTTGTCCGGCAGGAGCACCGGGAGCAGTACATGGACGCCCCGTGCGCGCAGCACGTCCAGGAGCGCCGCGGTGCCGGGCTCGCTCCCCACCGAGACGTACGCGGCCACCGTGCGCGCGCCGGCCAGTTCGGGCAGCTCCAGCGCCCGGTCGGCCAGCGCGGTCGCCGCCTCACGCACGTCATGCGGCGTCAACCCGCGTCTCACCTGGAGGAGCCCTCGGCGCAACGTTTGCTTGCGACGCTCGGCTCCGTGTTCCGTGGGGGCCACAGCTCAGGGACCTACCTTCCCAAAGACGCTCATATGAGGGTGATTTAACCGGAGGGACAGTTTCTGCTCATAAGCCACCGGATATGGTGGCGAGCATGACTGAGTCGCACCCCAGGATCACCAAGGCTGTCATTCCCGCGGCCGGCCTCGGCACCCGGTTCCTGCCGGCCACCAAAGCCACTCCCAAGGAGATGCTGCCGGTAGTCGACAAGCCCGCGATTCAGTACGTGGTCGAGGAGGCCGTGTCCGCCGGGCTCGACGACGTCCTGATGGTCACCGGCCGCAACAAGCGTCCCCTCGAGGACCACTTCGACCGCAACTACGAGCTCGAGTCGGCCCTTGAGAAGAAGGGCGACGCCAAGCGTCTGGCGAAGGTCCAGGAGTCCAGCGACCTCGCCACCATGCACTACGTCCGCCAGGGCGACCCGAGGGGCCTCGGGCACGCCGTGCTGTGCGCCGCCCCGCACGTGGGCCAGGAGCCCTTCGCCGTCCTCCTCGGCGACGACCTGATCGACCCCCGCGACCCCCTGCTTGCCCGCATGGTCGAGGTCCAGGAGCAGCGCGGCGGCAGCGTCATCGCGCTCATGGAGGTCGCCCCCGAGCAGATCCATCTCTACGGGTGCGCGGCCGTCGCGCCCACCGAGGACGGCGACGTCGTGAACGTGACCGGCCTGATCGAGAAGCCGGACCCCGACGACGCCCCGTCGAACTACGCCGTCATCGGCCGCTACGTCCTCGACCCGCACATCTTCGACGTACTGCGCAAGACCGAGCCGGGCCGCGGCGGCGAGATCCAGCTCACCGACGCGCTCCAGCAGCTCGCCGAAGACGAGAAGATCGGCGGCCCCGTGCACGGCGTCGTCTTCAAGGGCCGCCGCTATGACACCGGCGACCGCGGCGACTATCTGCGTGCCATTGTCAGACTCGCATGCGAACGTGAAGACCTGGGCCCGGACTTCAGGGCCTGGCTTCGCAGTTTCGTAGCCGAGGAGATGTAGCGATCTTGAACAATGCCGCGACCCGCCCCGTCGGCGAGGACCACGTCTGGTCGGTGGACGAGCACCTGGAGGACATCCTCACCACCGTGCGCCCCCTGGAACCCATCGAGCTGCAACTGCTCGACGCCCAGGGCTGCGTCCTGGTCGACGATGTCACGGTGCCGGTCTCCCTGCCGCCGTTCGACAACAGCTCGATGGACGGGTACGCGGTACGGGTCGCGGATGTCGCGGGCGCGAGCGAGGAGTTTCCGGCCGCCCTGACCGTGGTGGGGGACGTCGCGGCGGGCGCGGCCGACCCGCTGAGGGTGGGTCCCGGTCAGGCCGCGCGCATCATGACCGGCGCCCCGATGCCGCCCGGCGCCGAGACCGTCGTCCCCGTGGAGTGGACCGACGGCGGACTCGGCGGCGGCCCCGTCTCAGGGATGCGGGCCCGCAGCCTGTCCCCCGAGGGCGCCTCGGGGCAGGTGCGGGTCCACCGTCCGGCCGAAGCGGGCGCGCATGTGCGCACGGCGGGCAGCGACGTGAAGGCGGGCGATCTCGCCCTCGCCGCGGGCACGGTGCTCGGGCCGCCGCAGCTCGCGCTGCTCGCCGCGATCGGCCGCGGCACGGTACGAGTGCGCCCGCGCCCGCGTGTGGTCGTCATGTCCACCGGCAGCGAACTCGTCCAGCCCGACGAGCAGCTGGCGCGCGGCCAGATCTACGACTCCAACAGCTTCGCGCTCACCGCGGCGGCCCGGGACGCCGGGGCGATCGCCTACCGGGTGGGCGCGGTCGCCGACGACGCCGACACGCTGCGCTCCACCATCGACGACCAGCTCGTACGCGCGGACCTCATGGTCACCACCGGCGGTGTGAGCGTCGGCGCCTACGACGTGGTCAAGGAGGCGCTCTCCCTGGCCGGGGACGAGGACGAGGCGGGCGGCGGCGGCGTCGAATTCCGCACGCTCGCCATGCAGCCCGGAAAGCCGCAGGGGTTCGGTTCCATCGGCCCCGACCACACACCGCTGCTCGCCCTGCCGGGCAACCCGGTGTCGTCGTACGTCTCCTTCGAACTGTTCGTGCGCCCCGCGATCCGCACCCTCATGGGGCTCACGGAAGTGCACCGCCCCCGGACCCGCGCGGTCCTGGAGGCGGGAAAGGCGCTGACCTCGCCGCCGGGCCGCACACAGTTCCTGCGCGGGCAGTACGCCGACGGCACGGTGACTCCCGTCGGCGGCGCCGGGTCCCACCTGGTCGCGGCTCTCGCGCACGCGAACGCTCTGATCGTCGTCCCCGAGGGTGACACGTCCGTGGAGCCCGGCTCCGAGGTCGAGGTGGTCCTCCTCGCCTGACCCGGGCCACCCGGGCCCCGCCTCGGAGCCGGGTCCCGTTCGGGGGCGCTCCGGCGGCCGGGTGGGTGAGCGCCCGGTCGTCCTCCCGGCCGTACCGCCCGGCGTCAGGGACCTTGCCCCGCCGACCGCGCCGAGCCCGCGATACCGTGTCGCGCACAACAGGCCCGCGCACCGCACCGGGCCGGGCCCGGACCGGGAGCGCCGCAGCACATGAGTACGCAGGACCGACTGACCCACATCGACGACGCGGGGGCGGCCCGTATGGTCGACGTCTCCGGGAAGGACGTGACCGCGCGCACCGCCCGCGCCAGCGGGCGCGTCCTGGTCTCGCCGCGTGTGATCGAGCTGCTGCGCGGGGAGGGCGTTCCCAAGGGTGACGCGCTCGCCACCGCGCGTATCGCGGGCATCATGGGCGCGAAGCGCACCCCGGACCTGATCCCCCTGTGCCACCCCTTGTCGGTGTCCGGTGTGAAACTGGATCTGCGGGTCGCGGACGACGCCGTGGAGATCACCGCCACGGTGAAGACCACCGACCGCACGGGCGTCGAGATGGAGGCGCTCACCGCGGTCAGTGTCGCGGCGCTGACCGTGATCGACATGGTCAAGGCGGTCGACAAGGGCGCGGTGATCACGGACGTGCGCGTGGAGGAGAAGACGGGCGGGAAGTCGGGCGACTGGAGCCGGTCATGACGGCGGCGTCGGCCGGGCCCCCGGGAGGCGACGCCCTCCTGGCGCCGTACGCGGCGCTGGTGGTGACCGCGTCCAACCGCGCCGCCGCGGGCGTGTACGAGGACAAGGGCGGACCTCTCATCTCGGAGGCGCTCGTCCGGTTCGGCTTCGCGGTCGACGGACCCTGGGTGGTCCCGGACGGGGACCCGGTGGAGGCCGCCCTGCGCACGGGTGTCCGCGCGGGCTACGACGTGATCGTCACCACGGGAGGCACCGGTGTCTCGCCCACCGACCGCACCCCCGAGGCCACCCGGGCGGTGATCGACCGCGAGGTGCCGGGCATTCCCGAGGCCATCAGGGCGTTCGGATGGAAGAAGGTGCCCACGGCGGCGCTCTCCCGGGGAGTCGCCGGGGTCGCGGAGGGCACACTGATCGTCAACCTGCCGGGATCCACCGGCGGGGTGAAGGACGGACTGGCCGTCCTGGAAACCCTGTTGGTGCACGCCGTCGACCAGATCCGCGGCGGTGACCACCCCAGGGCCGACACAGGGGGGTCCGCGTCCGGCGAGGCCCCCTCCAGACCGAGTGGGGGTGCGAGCTGAACAGCCCATCCTGGCCCGTGGAGCTGGCGGACGGCGATGTCGTCCTCCGGCCGATAAAGATGCGCGACCAGCGGGCCTGGCGCGAGGTGAACCGGCGCAACCGGGACTGGCTGCGCCCGTGGGAGGCGACCATTCCGCCGCCCACGCCCAGCGGCCCGGTCACCCACCGGCCCACCTACCGCCAGATGGTCCGGCATCTGCGCAGCGAGGCGAGCGCGGGGCGGATGCTGCCCTTCGTCATCGAGTACCAGGGGCGCCTCGTAGGGCAGTTGACGGTGGCCGGCATCACCTGGGGCTCGATGTGCTCGGGGCATGTCGGCTACTGGGTGGACGAGGCCGTCGCGGGCCGCGGAGTGATGCCGACGGCCGTGGCGCTGGTGGTCGACCACTGCTTCCGGACCGTCGGGCTGCACCGCATCGAAGTCTGCATTCGCCCCGAGAACGGGCCGAGCCGCCGGGTCGTGGAGAAACTCGGATTCCGCGAGGAGGGGCTCCGGCCGCGTTATCTGCACATCGACGGGGCCTGGCGCGACCACATGGTCTTCGCGCTCACCGCCGAAGAGGTGCCCGAGGGGCTGCTCGCGCGCTGGCGGCGGACGCACGCGGAGCGGGCGCGTGCGCAGCAGGAACGCACGGATCCGGGCAAGTCGGCGCACCCCGGAAAATAAAAAATGTGTTCGAAATTGATCGGGTGACGATCGCCTCGGCCTCATGAATTAGCGGTCCCGCCTGCCTGCTGATCGCATCGGTCCCAAAAAAAGTTCGAAATATCAGCCAGATCGTGCGACACACCGGCCCAATTGGCGGATGGCCTCACGCAAACCCCTCTACCGTGTGAGACGTGAGCAGCAGCGGCCTCATCTACGCAGTCATTGTCGGGGCCTGGGCCGCCTACTTGGTGCCGATGTGGCTCCGTAGGCAGGACGAGTTGAACGAGTCTCGTCCGACGGAACGCTTCAGCACAGCCATCCGGTTGCTGTCCGGACGGGCGGGCATGGAGCGCCGATACGCCAAGGACCTGCGCGCGCGCTCGACCGAGGAGGGGGAGCGGGGCGCCCGGCCGGGCGATGTCACCGATTCGGTGGACGTCCGTGCCTTCGCCATGCCTCCGACCGCGCAGCAGGAACGGGTGGAGCGGGTGGACCCCGAGGCGACACCCCGGCGC
Organism: Streptomyces sp. NPDC047022; assembly: GCF_040644155.1. Taxonomy (NCBI): domain Bacteria; kingdom Bacillati; phylum Actinomycetota; class Actinomycetes; order Kitasatosporales; family Streptomycetaceae; genus Streptomyces; species Streptomyces sp. NPDC047022. The sequence continues at coordinate 108,304 of NZ_JBEYVV010000004.1, forward strand.
GAGCCCGACGGCTCCCGTCCCGCGGTGGGCGGGGGTGTCCCCCGGGCACGGAGGGCGACCTCCGCGGAGGCCGCGGCGAGGGCGCGGCGCACGAAGGTGCTCGCGCGCAGACGCCGCACGACCGTGCTCCTCTTCCTGGCGTTCACGGTCGGCGCGATCGTCGCCGCCGTCGGGGGGCTCGCGTTCCTGTGGGCGCCCGCGGCGCCCGCCGTGCTGCTGAGCGCGTACATCGCCTATCTGCGCTCCCAGGAGCGCAAGCGGTTCACGTACACCATGGACCGCCGCAGGGCCGAGGTGGCCGCCCAGCGGCTGCGCGAGCGCCAGCCGAGGCGGCGCCCGCCGGCCACCCCGGAAGCGGCGGACGACCCGGAGGACGGCCCCGAGCCCGGGAGCGACCCCGGACTGTCCGCGCTCGCGGCCGACCGCCGCGCCCTCGTGGAGCAGACCGACCACGCGGAGTGGGTGGACCAGCAGCGCGAGCGGCAGCGACGGCCCGCACAGGGGGACAGCTGGGACCCCGTCCCGGTGCCGCTGCCCACGTATGTGACCGCGCCCGTCGCTCCCCGGGCGACGCCGAGCGTGGACCTCGGCGCGCCGGACACATGGAGCTCCGCCCGGTCGAGCGCCGCGGACGCCGCGGCACCCGTGCCGTCGGTGCCCGCCTCCGCCGCCGAACCGGACTCCGGGGAATCCGCGCCCGCCGCGGAGACGGCCACGGAGTCCGCGGACAGCGTCCGCAGCGACGCCCGGCGGGCGGCGTCCGCACGCAGGTCCCGGGAGCGGGGGCGCACCCCGCTGTTCGACCAGTACGAGGACGGCGAACGGCCCCGGGCCGCCAATGAGTAAGCCTCCGGCCGTACAGCGGCTGCCGTCTCCCGGTTGCTGACCAGGGCGGAACGGATTTCCGGGCAGGCCGATGGGGGTGCTAGAGTTTCACTCGTTGCAAGGGCCTGTGGCGCAGTCCGGTAGCGCACCTCGTTCGCATCGAGGGGGCCAGGGGTTCAAATCCCCTCAGGTCCACGCAGCTCAAAGCCCCGGTAGGGATCTCCCGACCGGGGCTTTGACGTGTCGTACGGCAGCGAAGTACAGATGCCCGCCGGGTTTGGTTCGTGAGGGGTCAGCCGACGCAGCCTGTGACGATGACCGGGCTGCCGTCGCAGTTGGTGGGGATGTTGTTCCGGATCTCTGACCGGTTCACGGTGAACTGGGTGTCGGTGTCCACGTCGCCCGGTGCGACGGTGGAGGCGTTGTTGTTCACCTGGCTGTGGTCGAGCGTCACCGCACCGCCCGCATCGAAGAATGCCGCCGCCCCGTGAATTGCCGGAACCGTTCGCACTGTTGCGGTCGACCGAGCTGTCCCGCAGCACCATGGTGCCCTCGTTGTGAATGCCGCCGCCCTTGCCGCCGGAGCCTCCGGCGACGTTGCCGGAGACCTCGGTCTTGATGAGCGTCAGTGAGGCTGCGTTCCAGATCCCGCCGCCCTCCGCACCCGTGGTGGTGTTGTCGAGGATCTTGCTGTTGATGAATTGGACGGTGCCGTCGTCGATGTCGATGCCGCCGCCGTCCTTGCCGATGGCGTTGTCCTTCAGCGTGGTGTTGCGGTAGACCGCGTCACCGAGGTCGTGGTCGATGGCACCGCCGTGATTGGCGGCGAAGTTGCGGGAGAACACGACGCCGTCGGTGGTGACGGTACCGTCCGACTGCAGGCCACCACCGACGGGCGCGTTGTTGAAGGTGAACTCGCTGCGGGTGATGTACGCGGTGGCTCCTTGCTTGACAGCGACGCCGCCTCCCTCGGTGCCGGCGGTGTTGTTGTCGAGGGTGGCCTTGTCGAGCTTGAGCATGCCGGAGGCGTCGACGAGGGTGCCTCCCCCGTCGGTGGGTGCGTTGCCGCCGCGGATCGTGATGTCGTCGAGGTGGAGGTCACCGGTGGAGGTGACGTGGAAGATGCGGAAGCCGCCTGCCGTCAGCCCGTCGCGGACGATGGTGGAGTCCCGGCCCTCGATGGTGAGTTGCCTGTCGATGGGGGGGCAGTCCGTCGTTGCCGCTGTAGGCGGTGGTCAGGTGGTAGGTGCAGTGGCGGGCAAAGCCGCCCTCCGCACCTTTGCCAGTGAGCCGCGGCTGAATCCTCCTCCGCGCGCTGTTCGACGGTCTGCCGTCCTCACCTTCGGGCCGGGCCCCCCTTGCCCGGCCGTCCGGCGGCGGTCAGGGCTGGGTGGGCAGGAAGGCCGTGGTGCGGACGACGTCGTCGCATTCCGCGAAGTTGCCGCCGCCGTCACCCATTTCGACCTGGAAGTGGCCGCCTGCGGCTCCGACCACCAGGGACGGCGGGGCCGAGGGTGTGGCGCCCGAGGGGCAGTACCCGTCGGCTTCACCCAGCACCTGGTGGAAGGTGAGCATCAGATAGGCCCGTGCACCCGGCGCCAGGCGCACGGAGCGCGCGGTGCCCTCGGGGGTGACCTTCAGCGGCCGGTTGCGGGTGGGGTCGCCCTGGCCGGCGATCGCGACGGTGGGGAAACCCTCGATCACGCAGGTCTTGCCGCCGCTGTTGGCGAAGTTGAGCAGGACGCCGTAGGTGTTGTCCGGCTTCGGCTCGAGGCGGTGCGCCACGGACGGGGTCAGGGCCCCGGCGGCGCAGGAGGGCGTGCCCGCCGCGGTGGCGCGCGATGTGGCCAACGGGGCGGACGAGGCCGGCTTGGACGCGACACCTGCGGGAACGGCCGACGCGGAGGCACCGCCGGAGGAGGCCGCGGAGGCGCCGTCGGAGGACGCCGCCGAGGCGGAGGCCGGAGCCGCGCCCGTCGAGCCGCCGCCCGACTGGCACGCCGTGAGCAGCAGGCAAGAGGCAAGAAGGGACGTCAGGGTCACGGCTGTGCTGCGCGTGCGGGTAGTCATTGGGAGAGCTCCTGGTCAAGCGGCATCCGACGTGCCGGTGTCCACGATGACGACGGTCCTGTGCCGTGGGGTTGCGGCGATACGGTGCTGTGACACGGAGGTGACGACAGAGGGACAGTCCAGATCGTGTAAACGTGGCGCCCCGGCGTCAACAGGCCCGCACGCAGGCATTACTTGAGTGCTGCGGCGGCGCCTCATCCTCCGCCCCGAGTCCGGCGGCCGCATGTCTTGCGTCTTCTCTTGGATGGCGCCACTATCCAAGTAAGTCTGTCGAACATTGCCGCTGATCAATGCTGGGGACGAAGGGATCGCCATGCTCGGGAAGCCCGTTGCAGCAGGCCGTACCACCGCGGCAGCCGAAGGGGAGGTGGTCGTGCTGCTGATCGGCATGCGGATCAACCGCTTCTGGGCCGTGCACCACTGGCTGCCCGTGCTCCTGGCGATGCCGCGCATGCTGCGCGAGCTCAAGAGGGACCCAGGGCGCGGTCTGCTCGGGCACGTCCTGCTGACAGCCTCCCCGCGGACCTACTACGTCGTCCAGTACTGGGAGTCCAAGGACAAGCTCTACGCGTACGCGACGTCCCCCGACATGTTCCACCACCGGGCGTGGGCGATCATCAACCGCAAGGAGAAGGCGGGCAAGGTGCGCCAGCACGTGGGACTTTGGCACGAGACGTACGTGGTGCCCGAGGGCTCGTACGAGTCGATCTACGCGGACATGCCCGCGTTCGGCCTGGCCGCCGCGCACGGGCAGGCGCCGGTGGAGAGGCGGGGGCGGCGGGCGCGGGACCGGTTCGCGTACCGGTCGGCGCAGCAGGAGCGGACCCGGCCCGGACAACGTCCGTGACGCCGCACCCGACGCCGCCCACCGCCTGTGTCAGGACGGCCGCCCCGCGGGGAGAACCGCTCTACGGCTGCGGCCCGTTCGTCCGCCTGCCGGTGCGGGGCCGGGCAATGCCCGGCCCCGGCCCAGGTGTTCTCACAGCTGCTTGGCGAAGCAGAGGCTGAGTTCGCTGAAGCGGTAGTAGCCGAACTTGGCGCAGGGCTCGTAGCCGCTGGAGGCGTAGAGGGAGACGGCCTCCGGCTGCTCGGTACCGGTCTCCAGGACCATGCGGGTGCGTCCGGCCGTGCGGGCGTCCCCCTCCAGCACGGCCAGGATGCGCCGCGCGAGCCCGTGGCCGCGCAGCTCCTGGACGACGTACATGCGCTTGATCTCGGCGTCACCGTCCTGGAAGCCCTCGTCGTTCTTGTCCTGGCTGCGCCAGCCGCCGGTGGCGACGGGTCTGCCCTGGGTGTCGTACGCGATCAGATAGAGCCCGGAGGGCGGCACGAACCCCGTGGCGTTCATGTGCGTGGCGTCGCCCCCGCCGCCGTAGCGCAGGGCGTATTCGGCCTGGACCTGGTCGTTCAGCAGAACGGCGTCGGGGTGGTCGAACGGGACGTGGCGAATATCCATGATGGAAATCGTAATTCTGTGCGAATGCGGGAGAGGGGCACTCCTAGTGTGCCGGTAGGGTTCCAGGATGCTCACCGTGACCTCCGTGAATGTGAACGGGCTGCGCGCCGCCGCGAAGAAGGGCTTCGTGGAGTGGCTCGCCGGCACCTCGGCCGATGTGCTGTGCCTTCAGGAGGTGCGGGCCGAGCCCGGGCAGCTTCCGGCGAGCGCGGGGGCGCCCGAGGGCTGGCACGTCGTGCACGCGCCCGCCGCGGCGAAGGGGCGCGCCGGGGTGTCGCTCTACACCCGGCGCGAGCCCGACCGGGTGCGCGTGGGCTTCGGCTCGGCCGAGTTCGACGGCGGCGGGCGGTATGTCGAGGCCGATCTGCCCGGCGTCACCGTCGCCAGCCTGTACCTGCCCTCCGGAGAGGTCGGCACCCCGCGACAGGACGAGAAGACCCGGTTCATGGGCGAGTTCCTCGCCTGTCTCAAGGGTCTGAGGGAGCGGGCCGCCGCCGATGGGCGGGAGGTGGTCGTGTGCGGCGACTGGAACATCGCGCACCGGGAGGCCGACCTCAAGAACTGGCGCGGCAACCAGAAGAACTCGGGCTTCCTGCCCGAGGAGCGGGAGTGGCTCGGCAGCGTCCTCGACGCGGACGACGGCGGATATGTCGATGTCGTCCGCGCCCTGCATCCCGATGCGGAGGGGCCGTACTCGTGGTGGTCCTACCGCGGCCGGGCCTTCGACAACGACTCGGGCTGGCGCATCGACCTCCAGGTGGCCACGCCGGGGCTCGCCGCCAGGGCGGTCAAGGGCTATGTGGAGCGCGCGGCCACCCATGCGGAGCGCTGGTCCGATCATGCCCCGGTGACGGTGGTCTACGACCTCTGAGCGGCCCCTGCCCGCTACGCCCCCCGCTCGCGCAGACGCCGGTCCAGGGCCAGGGAGAGCTCCGCCTCCACCACGCTCTTCGCCAGGGGGCGCAGCCGCAGGACGTCGTCCGGGGTGCGCTCGTGCGCGGTCATCAGGTCGGTGAACAGGTCCGCCAGGGCCTCCGCGTGCTCGCGGACCCGGCGGCCGGCGGTCAGGACGTCCGCGAGCGGGATGCCCTCGCGCACCAGCGCCGCCGAGACGTCCATCAGCCGCCGGCTGATGTGGACGATCTCCCCGCCGTCCGTGCCGAGATAGCCGAGGTCGAGGGCCGCGACGAGGTTCTCGGGGGTCGCCTCGGCGCCGAACACATCGGCCAGGGCCTCGGGGGTGAGGCGGACAGGGGTCTCCTCCGTGGGCGCACCCACGCCCAGCAGGTCGCCCACGCCACGGCCGTGATCGAAAGCCTCGGCCAGTTCCGCGATGCCGCTGAGGGTGTGCCCCCGCTCCAGGAGCGCGGAGATCGTCCGCAGCCGGGCCAGGTGCGTGTCGTCGTACCAGGCGATACGGCCCTCGCGGCGCGGCGGCTGGATCAGCTTGCGCTCGCGGTAGAAGCGCAGCGTGCGCACCGTGATGCCGGCTTCCCTGGCCAGCTCTTCCATGCGGTACTCGCGCCGCTCCCCGTCGTCTGCCACTCCCGCACCCTACGTCGTACCCCCGGTAACTTTCCTTGGTCCACCCTCTACCCATCGGTACGCCGCTGACCTACGCTCTGACTGCGCCAGTGTTCACTGGCACGGTTGAGGGGGTCTTTGCGGACAAGGGCCCACGAGCTCAGCGCCGGATTCGTACGGACGGGAGGCCTCGGGATGGCCGAGCACGAGGATGCGCCGGATGTGCCGGAGGCACCGGATGTGCCGCATGTGCGGGTGGCGGTGATCGGGTCCGGGTTCGGCGGGCTCGGGGCCGCCGTGCGGCTGCGCCGGGAGGGGATCACGGACTTCGTCGTGCTGGAGCGCGCCGCGAGCGTCGGCGGGACCTGGCGCGACAACAGCTACCCGGGCTGTGCCTGCGACATCCCCTCCCACCTCTACTCCTTCTCGTTCGCCCCCAACCCCGACTGGCCGCGCACCTTTTCCGGGCAGGAGTACATCCGCGCCTACCTGGAGCATGTGACCGACGTCTTCGGCCTGCGGCCCCATCTGCGCTTCGACTCCGAGGTGAAGATGATGACGTGGGACGCCCGGAAGCTGCACTGGGCGATCGAGACCAGCTCCGGACCGCTCACCGCCGACGTCGTCGTCTCCGCGACCGGTCCGCTGTCCGACCCCAAGGTGCCCGACATCCCCGGCCTCGACTCCTTCCCGGGCAAGGTCTTCCACTCCGCCCGCTGGGACCACGACTACGACCTGCGCGGCAAGCGCGTCGCCGTCGTCGGCACGGGCGCGTCCGCGATCCAGATCGTTCCCGAGATCCAGCCGCTCGTCGGCAGGCTCACCCTCTTCCAGCGCACCCCGCCCTGGGTGATGCCGCGCGTCGACCGCGCCATCAGTTCCCTCGAGCGGCGGCTGCACCGCGCGCTGCCGTTCACCACCCAGATGCGCCGCGGCTTCCTGTGGGGCATCCGGGAACTCCAGGTCCAGGCGTTCACCAAGCACCCCGACGAACTGGGCCTGGTGGAGCGGATGGCACGGCGCAACCTCGCCCGGTCCATCAAGGACCCGGCCCTGCGCGCCGAACTGACCCCCGACTACCGCATCGGCTGCAAGCGGATCCTGCTCTCCAACTCCTACTATCCGGCGCTCGCCAGGCCCAACGTCGATGTCGTCGCCAGCGGCCTGAGCGAGATCCGCGGCTCCACCCTGGTCGCCGCCGACGGCACCGAGACCGAGGCCGACGTGATCGTCTTCGGCACGGGCTTCCACGTCACCGACATGCCGATCGCCGACCGGGTGGTCGGCGCCGGGGGACGCACGCTGGCGGAGACGTGGAGCGAGGGCATGAAGTCGCTTCGGGGCGCGACGGCAGCGGGGTTCCCCAACTGGATGACGATCATCGGGCCCAACACCGGGCTCGGCAACTCCTCGATGATCCTCATGATCGAGTCCCAGCTGAACTACATGGCCGACTACGTACGGCAGTTGGATGTCCTGGGCGGCCGGGTCGCGCTCGACGCCCGGCCGGGCGCCGTCGACGCCTGGAACCACAAGGTGCAGGAGCGGATGAAGCGCACGGTGTGGAACACCGGCGGCTGCACCAGCTGGTATCTCGACGCGAGCGGCCGCAACACCACCATCTGGCCCGGTACGACAACGGAGTTCCGCAGCGCCACGCGCCGTGTCGACCTGGGGGAGTACGACGTGGTCCGCGCCCCGGGGACCGAGCACACGGACATGGACACGGACGAGAACGAGACCAAGGTGGAGGCACGGGCATGAACCGGATGACGCATGTGGTGAGCGGGCGGTACGCGCCCCCGGTACCCGCCCGGGAGCTGACCGTACGCTCCGCAGACGGCGCCCGGCTGCATGTCGAGGTCCACGGAGCCGATGGTGCCCCGCCGGTCGTCCTCGCGCACGGCTGGACCTGCTCGACCGCCTTCTGGGCGGCACAGATACGGGACCTCGCCGCCGACCACCGGGTGATCGTCTATGACCAGCGGGGACACGGGCGCAGCCCGGTGAGCGCCGCGTGCAGCACCGCGGCGCTGGCCGACGATCTGGAGGCGGTGCTCGCCGCCACGCTCGCGCCGGGCGAGAAGGCCGTGGTAGCCGGCCACTCCATGGGCGGGATGACCGTCATGGCCGCGGCGCAGCGCCCCGGCTTCCGGGAGCGCACGGCGGCCGTCCTGCTGTGCAGCACGGGAAGTTCGGACCTGGTCGCCGAGTCGCTGGTCGTGCCCCTGCGCGCCGGGCGTGTACGCACCTGGCTCACGGCCCGCGTCCTGGGCTCCCGGCTCCCGCTCGGGCCGGTCACGCCGGTGTCCAGGCGCGTCCTCAAGTACGGGACCATGGGCGCGGGTGCGGCCCCGGACACGGTCGAGGCCTGCGCGCGGATCGTGCACGCCTGTCCCCGCGACGCGCGCCATGCCTGGTCGCGCGTGCTCAAGACCCTGGACCTGGACAGCGGAGTACGGGAGTTGACGGTGCCCACGGCGGTGGTGGTCGGCACGGCGGACCGGCTCACGCCGCCGGTGCACGCGCGGGCGCTGGTCGCCGCCCTGCCCCACTGCGTCGGCAGCACGGAACTTCCGGGGATCGGCCATATGACTCCCATGGAGGCGCCGGAGCTGGTGACCGGGAAGATCCGCGAACTGGCCACCCTGTACACGACGGCGGCGGACGCACGGATCGAGGAGAGCGCATGAGCAAGGTGAGCCTGGCGGGACAGGTCGCGGTCGTCACCGGCGCCGCTCGGGGCCTCGGCGCGCTGCTGGCCCGCAAGCTGTCGGCGCGCGGCGCGACGGTCGCGCTAGTGGGCCTGGAGCCGGACGAACTCAAGCAGGTCTCGGACCAGTTGTACGGGGAGAGCGGCCACTGGAACGCCGACGTCACCGACCACGAGGCGATGGCGGCTGTCGCGCGGGAGGTGAAGGAGCGGTTCGGGAAGGTCGACATCGTGGTCGCCAACGCGGGTGTCGCGAACGGCGGTCCGTTCCTCGACTCCGACCCCGGCTCATGGCGGCGCGTCATCGAAGTCAACCTGATCGGCTCGGCGGTGACGGCCCGCGCGTTCCTGCCCGTGCTGATGGAGAGCCGCGGCTATCTGCTCCAGATCGCCTCGCTCGCGGCGATCACCCCCGCGCCGATGATGACGGCGTACTGCGCGTCCAAGTCCGGCGTGGAGGCGTACGCGCACAGCCTGCGCGCGGAGGTCGCTCACAAGGGCGTCCGGGTCGGTGTCGGGTATCTGTCGTGGACCGACACGGACATGGTGCGCGGTGCCGACCAGGACGACGTGATGCGGGAACTGCGCCAGCGGCTGCCGTGGCCGTCCAACAAGACCAATCCGGTGGGCCCGGCCGTGGACCGGCTCGTGGCCGGTATCGAGCGGCGGTCGAGCCATGTGTACGGGCAGGGGTGGCTGCGCGCGATGCAGCCCCTGCGCAGCTGTCTGCCGGGGATCATCGCGACGGTGGGACAACGGGAGATGCGCAGGTTCGAACCGCGGCTGAAGGGCATGGACACGGGGCTGGTGGGGGCCGGTGGCGAGGCCGATGAGCAGCAGCGCCGCACCGTGCGTCACTGATCGTAACTGATCGAAATGCGCAGTGTGTCCACTCGTGTAAATCTGGTCGAGGCCCGATCCCCTCACCCACTACGGGAGTGAACACACATGGGCATGAAGGACCAGTTCCAGGAGAAGTCCGGGCAGATGAAGCAACAGGCCAAGCAAAAGGCGGACCAGGCAAAGCAACAGGGGCAGCAGCGCTCCCGCCAGTCCCAGCAGTCGCAGTCCCAGCAGAACCCGCAGCGTGGCCGTCAGACGCAGAAGGACACCGAGCGTCAGCGGGACGACGCGCAGGACCGCTTCAACCAGGACTACGACGCTTAGTCACCGCGTTCCTGCCCGGCCTCGGCCGGGATCGGGGTGCCCTTTCCGGGAGGGCACCCCGTCTCCTTTTTCTACCCGGAGGCGCGCGGTCTAAGGGGCCGTCCTCGGCGGCAGCTTCGGGCGGGTCCGGTCCGGGACGTCGCTGTAGTCCGGGGGCGCGGCGGGCGGGTTGGTGCGCAGCAGCTCCAGGGCGATCTCGATCGCGTCGTCCATCTGCTTGTGGCGGCCCTCGGCCCAGTCCAGCGGGGTGCGCAGGATCTCCAGATCCGGCTCCACACCCCGGTTCTCGACCGACCAGCCGTACTCCTCGAACCACGCCGCGTTCATCGGCACCGTGATCACCGTGCCGTCGCCGAGGCGGTGGCGGCCGGTCATGCCGACCACGCCGCCCCATGTGCGCTGGCCCACCACCGGGCCGAGGCCCAGCAGTTTGATGGCCGCCGTGATCATGTCGCCGTCGGAGGACGTCGCTTCGTCCGTCAGCGCCACGATCGGTCCGCGAGGGGCGTTGGACGCGTACGACACCGGCTGGGCGTTGCGCGTCAGGTCCCAGCCCAGGATCGTGCGGGTCAGCTTCTCCACGACCAGTTCGCTGATGTGGCCGCCCGCGTTGCCCCGGACGTCCACGATCAGGGCCGGGCGGGAGACCTCCATGCGCAGATCCCGGTTGAACTGCGCCCAGCCCGAGCCTCCCATGTCCGGGATGTGCAGATAGCCGCAGCGGCCTTCGCTCAACTCCCGTACGACACCTCGGCGCTTGGCCACCCAGTCCTGATAGCGCAGCGGCCGTTCGTCGACGAGCGGGACCACCGCCACCCGACGGGGCCCGTTGCCCTCCTGGGCCGGGGCGAACGTGAGCTCCACCGTCGTACCGCCGGCCGCCGCCAGCAGGGGATACGGTCCCGTGAGCGGGTCCACCGGCCGTCCGTCGACATGGGTCAGCACGGCACCCTCCCGGATCCCCGTGCCCGCCAGGGGTGAGCGTGCCTTCGAGTCCGAGGAGTCGCCCGGCAGGATCCGCTTGACGGTCCACTTCCCGTCGCGGCGCACCAGGTTGGCGCCCAGCAGGCCCTGGCAGCGCTGGTAGTGGGCGGGCCCCTCGTTGCGCCGGGCGGGCGACACATACGCGTGCGATGTGCCGAGCTCGCCGAGCACCTCGCGCAGCAGGTCCGCGAACTCGTCCGGTGAGGCGACACGGTCGAGCAACGGGCGGTACTGGTCCAGGACCGAGTCCCAGTCGATTCCGCACATGTCCGGGTCCCAGAAGTAGGCCCGGATGATCCGCCCCGCTTCCGCGTACGCCTGGCGCCACTCAGCCGGCGGGTCCACCTCGTGCATGATCCGCCGCACATCGATCCAGACCGTCGTGTCGGCGTCGCCGGACTCGGCGGAGGGGACCGCCCGCAGATCGCCCTCGTCCACGACCACCAGGCGCGTGCCGTCCCCGCTCATGGCGAACCAGTCCAGATGACCCACCAGTTCGGACTTCTTCGCCTTGCTGATGTTGAAGAACTCCAGGGTCGGCCGTCCTGAGGTGTCGTCCGGGTTCACAAAGGTCTCGCCCAGCGCGCCCGAGATCGGCCAGCGCAGCCAGACGAGACCGCCGCCCGCGACCGGGCGCAGCTCCGAGTACTTCGAGGCCGTGACCGGGAACGGCGTCACCCGCATCGCCAGCCCCTCCGTCTCCACGGTCACCACGCCGTCGCCCTCCTCTTCCTCCACCGGGTCGAGACCGCCGGCGGCGGGCCGTCCCTCCGGGTTGAGGGCGAAGGGGGACGGGGTCGCCGAGGACAGGGGCACCAGGTAGGGGCGGCAGCCGAGCGGGAAGGACAGATCGCCGGTGTGCACGTCGTACACCGGGTCGAAGCCGCGCCAGGACAGGAACGCCAGATAGCGCCCGTCCCGTGTGAACACCGGGTTCTCGTCCTCGAAGCGGCCGTTCGTGACGTCCACGATCAGCCGGTCCTTGATCCGGGCCATCTTGATCAGCCGCAGCGAACGTCCGATCCCCGGGTGGGACCAGGTCAGCCACGCCCCGTCCGGGGAGAACGCCAGGTCCCGCACCGGCCCGTTGTCGGACCGGACCAGCTCGGTGACCACACCGTCCGGGCCGTCCCGCTTCCCGGCGCTCCCGTTCTCCGGTCCGGCGGTCTCTTCCTTCTCCGGTCCGGCGGTCTCTTCCTCGGACACGGCGACCAGCAGCAGCCGCCCGTCGTTCGAGGCGATGGCGAGCCGCTCGCCCTCCGGGTCGGCCACCATCTCCTGCACCCGGCCCAGCAGGCCCGAGGCCAGCCGGCGCGGCGCGCGGTCGCCCGACGCCCTGGGCAGATAGGCGATCTCGATCGCGTCGTCGCCCTCCGCGTCCGTGACGTAGGCGACCTGTCCCCCCACGCCGAGCATCTCGGGCAGCCGGACCCGTACGCCGGGGGTGTCCGTGATCGTCCGGGCGGGCCCGTCCCGGTGCGTGAGCCAGTACAGGCTGCCGCGCACGACGACCGCGCTGGCCCGCCCGGTCTCGTCCACGGAGATCCCGTCCACGTGCTGCGCGGCCGGAACCTGGTACTTTCGGCGCCCCGCGCGCGGTCCGCCGAGCCGCACCCGAAGGCGGCGCGGGACCGAGTCGGGGGAGAGGTCGTCCACGATCCACAGGTCGCCCGCGCACTGGTACACCACCCGCGATCCGTCGCTGGAGGCGTGGCGGGCGTAGAAGGCGTCGTGGTCGGTGTGGCGGCGCAGGTCGGTGCCGTCGTACGCGCACGAGTACAGGTTCCCGATGCCTTCGTGGTCGGAGAGGAACGCGATCCGCCCGCCCACGAACATCGGCGAGTCCAGGTGGCCGCCGATGCCGTCGAGCAGTTGCCGCCCGTGCAGCCACAGCCGGCCCATGGCCCCGCCCCGGTAGCGCTTCCAGGAGGCGGGTTCGTGCGGCGGGGTGCCGGTGAGCAGCAGCGTCTTGCGTTCGCCGTCCAGGTCGGCCACGGAGATGTCCGAGACAGGGCCCCAGGGCAGCTTTCCGCCGGGGTCGCCGTCGGTGGAGACCTTGTAGGCCCAGGTGAAGTAGGAGAAGGGCTCGCCGTGCGAGGCGACGGCCAGGATGTCGCCCTCGGGGGTCCAGCCGCAGACCCGGGTGTCGCTGCTGCCCCAGTAGGTCAGGCGCCGCCCGGGGCCGCCGTCGACCGGTGCCAGATGGATCTCCGGGACGAGGCTGCGCCAGCTCGTGTAGGCGATCTGGCCGCCGTCGGGCGAGAACCGGGGGTGGCCGATCTTCGTACGGTCGACGGTGAGCCGCCAGGCGCGTCCTGAGCCGTCCACCGGGGCCACCCACAGGTCGTCCTCGGCGGCGAAGCACAGACGGTCACCGTGCAGATGCGGGAAGCGGAGGTAGCCGGGTGCGCTCTCGAACACATCGCTCGCATCGCTCACCTACCCATGCTTTGCCGGGTGACGGGCGCGGGCAACTTGTACGCCGCGCACAGTCTCCGACCCGGCCATGCGCAAGCCCCGGGCCGCCCGGCCCGGGGCTTGCGGATCATGTGTCCGCGGGCGACTGGGGCACGCCCTTGGACGGACCGGATCAGAGCCTGTCCGTCTCCATGCTCAACCTGTAGACCTCGACGCCGGACTTCCTGGTGTCCGTGCTGCACACGGCCTTGGAGGTCTCTCCTGAGCGCGTGTTGACCCACTTGCCGAAGACGTTGAACGTGTGGCCGCTGGGGCCGATGCAGACCGCCTTCACGCGGTGGGTGTCGAAGCGGGTGTCTCCACCGGTGCACTTGCCGTAACCGGTCGCCCGGTCGGCGGACATCCAGGTCGAGCAGTTCGTGGAGGCCATGGCGGGCGTCGCCACGCCCACCACGGCGGCCGACAGAGCGATGCCGACACCCGCCGTCGCGGCCGCGAGCTTATTGAGATTCATGATCTTCCCCGTGATTCGAAAAGATGCCGCAGGCTGGTCAACCCGCGGGCGCCCAAGGCGCGTTCAAGATCCTGTCCCGGGGCGGGAGGCAAAGGATCCTCCTTGAGAGGGATCTTCGAGCGTCGATCGGACTGATAGCCGGCCACGGGCTCACAGCGTGACGCGGAACACGTACGAAACGGTTTCGTTTCGCTATGTCCGGGGAGTATCGTCGTAAGAGTACGAAACAGTTTCGTTCGGAGCAGGAAGGGAGGGTGAACCGCATGACCGAGTCCGCGACCGGGCGCCGCAGCCGGATCACCCCCGAGCGTGAGGCCGAGCTGTACGAGGCCGTGCTCGACCTGCTCCGGGAAGTCGGCTACGACGCCCTGACGATGGACGCCGTGGCCGCCCGCACCCGGTCCAGCAAGGCCACGCTCTATCGCCAGTGGGGCGGCAAGGCCGAGCTGGTGGTGAAGGCCATCCGGCAGGGAAAGCCGGGATGCATCGACGAGATCGACACCGGCTCGCTCCGCGGTGACCTGCACGCGCTGGTCACCCTCGAGGACGACTGCACGATGGAGCAGAACTCCGCGCTGATGCGGGGCGTGGCCATGGCGATCCACCACAACCCGGATCTGCGCCAGGCGTTCCGCGAGCAGCTCGTGGAACCGGAGATGGAGCAGATGCGGCACGTGCTGCAACGCGCCGTGGACCGCGGAGAGATCCGGCCGGACTGCCCGGCACTGGACTTCCTGCTGCACATGATGGTCGGCGGATTCGCCACCCGTGCGCTGCTCGAGGACCAGCCGCCGACACAGGCTTTCCTCACCTCATACATCGACGCCGTGGTCCTCCCCGCCCTCGGCGTCCCCACCACCTGACCATCCTCCTTCCCCCTCGAGTTGGCCCCCATCTGACGGCACCGCTCTGGTCGTCGGGCTGATCACACCTGCCCTGAACACCCCACGACTTAACGGGAGTACGCCCTCGTGGCCACATTCCTCTACAGGCTCGGCCGACTCGCCTTCCGGCGACGGCACTTCGTTGCACTGATATGGGTGGCGCTGCTGACCCTCGCGGGTGTCGGCGCCGCCACCGCCCCTACCGCCGGTGCTTCTTCCTTCTCCATCCCCGGCACGGAGGCGCAGAAGGCCTTCGACCTGCTGGAGCAGCGCTTCCCCGGTATGAGCGCCAACGGCGGCACGGCCCATGTGGTCTTCAAGGCGCCGGGCGGTCAGAAGATAACGGCCGCGGACAACAAGGCGGTCGTCGAGAAGACCGTGAAGGAGCTGCGCGGCGGCTCCGAGGTCGTCTCCGTCACCGACCCCTACACCGCGCACGCCGTCAGCAAGGACGGCACGATCGCCTACACGAGCGTGAAGTACAAGGTCCCCGGGATGGAGTTGAAGGACTCCTCCAAGGACGCCCTCACGGACGCCGCGCACCACGCTCAGGCGGGCGGGATGACCGTCGAGGTCGGCGGTGACGCGCTCCAGGCGGTGCCCAAGGAGGGCGCCAGCGAGATCGTCGGCATCGCGGTCGCCGCGGTGGTGCTCGTCATCACCTTCGGCTCCCTGGTGGCAGCCGGGCTGCCGCTGCTCACGGCCCTGATCGGCGTCGGCATCGGCGTCTCCACCATCACGGCGCTGGCCAACGCGCTGGACCTGGGCACGACCACCTCCACGCTGGCGATGATGATCGGCCTCGCGGTCGGCATCGACTACGCGCTGTTCATCGTCTCCCGCTACCGTGCGGAACTGGCCGAGGGCCGCGAACGCGAGGAGGCGGCGGGCCGGGCGGTCGGCACCGCGGGCTCGGCGGTGGTCTTCGCGGGCCTCACCGTGGTGATCGCGCTGGTGGGCCTGTCCGTGGTGAACATCCCGATGCTGACCAAGATGGGCGTCGCCGCGGCGGGCACGGTCGCCCTCGCGGTCCTCATCGCGCTGACGATGATCCCGGCGCTGCTCGGGTACGCGGGCCGCACCGTCAAGCCCGCCGGTGAGAAGAGCAAGCTGCTGGGCGGCGCCAGGGCCGCCGCCAAGAAGGACAAGCCCAACATGGGCACGCGCTGGGCGAGCTTCGTGGTGCGCCGCCCCGTCGCGGTCCTGCTGCTCGGCATCGTCGCCCTGGGCGCCGCCGCCGTCCCCGCCTCCAAGCTCGAACTCGGCCTGCCGGACGACGGTTCGAAGCCGGTGTCCACGACGCAGCGCCGCGCGTACGACCTCCTGGCGGAGGGCTTCGGACCGGGCGTCAACGGCCCGCTCATGGTCGTGGTCGACGCCAAGGCGAGCGAACACCCCAAGACGGCGGCCACAAAGGTCTCCGACGACATCAAGGGCATGAACAACGTGGGGGCGGTGACGCCCGCGACGTTCGACAAGTCCGGTGACACCGCGGTGATCACCGTGATCCCGAAGTCCAAGCCGTCCGGGGCGACGACCGAGGACCTGGTGCACGGCATCCGTCGCGCGGGCGCCGGAATCACCGCGGACACCGGCGCGAAGGTGCTGGTCACGGGCACGACGGCGATGAACATCGACTTCTCGCAGAAGGTGAACGACGCCCTGATCCCGTATCTGGCGCTGGTGGTGGGCCTCGCCTTCCTCCTCCTGATCGTGGTCTTCCGCTCGATCCTGGTCCCGCTGAAGGCGGCACTCGGCTTCCTGCTCTCGGTGACGGCGGCGCTCGGCGCGGTGGTCGCGGTCTTCCAGTGGGGCTGGCTGTCCGGCCTGATGGGCGTCGAGGAGACCGGCCCGGTCATGTCGATGATGCCGATCTTCATGGTCGGCGTGGTCTTCGGCCTCGCGATGGACTACGAGGTCTTCCTCGTGACCCGGATGCGGGAGGCATACGTCCATGGGGAGGCCCCGGGGCAGGCGATCGTGACCGGCTTCCGGCACGGTGCACGGGTCGTCACCGCCGCCGCGATCATCATGATCGCCGTGTTCTCGGGCTTCATAGGCTCGGACGACTCGATGATCAAGATGATCGGCTTCGGCCTCGCCATCGCGGTGTTCTTCGACGCCTTCATCGTCCGCATGGCCCTGGTCCCGGCGGTACTGGCACTGCTGGGCAAGAAGGCCTGGTGGCTCCCGAGGTGGCTGGACCGCGCCCTGCCGAACGTGGACGTGGAGGGCGAGGGACTGCGCACGTCGGCGGACGACGGCCGCAAGGACCCCGACAACGACCAGGACCGGGAACTGGTCCGGGCCTGAAGCGAGTCGGCCGGGGCCCGAGGCCCCACCGGTGAGTGCCCCGGCGGGCGGACGTCGCCTGCCGGGGCATTAGCCTGCCGATCATGACCCTGCCATTCATGATCCCGTCATTCATGGTCCCGCCGTTCATGGTCCCGCCGTTCATGGTCCCGCCGTTCATGGTCCTGCCGTTCACGGTCCTGTCGTGACGCCGGTCGTCACCGCGGCGGTGTTGCTCGCCGCCGTCACCCACGCCTGCTGGAACGCCATCGCGCACCGCATCACCGACAAACTCGTCGGCTTCACGCTGATCGCGGGCGGCGGAGTGCTCATCGGTCTCGCGATCGCCCTGTTCACCGCGTTCCCCGCGGCGCGGGCATGGCCGTACCTGCTGGCCTCCGCCGCCATCCACGTCGTCTACATGGCGCTGCTGATGCTGTCCTTCCGGCTCGGCGACTTCGGGCAGGCGTATCCGATCGCGCGCGGGACCTCGCCCCTGGTCGTCACCGTCCTGGCGGCGGTGTTCGCGCACGAGATGCCGGACGGCTGGGCGGCGGCGGGCGTCGCCGTGTCCTGCGCGGGACTGACCGGGGTCGCGCTGTGGGGGATGCGCGGGCACCGGCCCCACTGGGCGGCCATCGGCGCCGCGCTCGCGACGGGCCTGACCATCGCGGGCTACACCGTGGTCGACGGCCTCGGAGTCCGCGCCTCGGGGACCTCGCTCGGGTACATCGCGTGGCTGCTCGTGGTGCAGGGCGTCGCGATCCCCTCGTACGCCGCGCTGCGGTGGCGGGGTGCGTTCACGACCACCCTCAGGCCGTTCGCGACGCTGGGGCTGCTGGGCTCGGCCCTGTCTGTGGCGGCGTACGCGCTGGTCCTGTGGGCGCAGACCCGGGCAGAGCTGGCGCCGATCGCCGCCCTGCGGGAATCCTCGATCATCGCGGGCGCGGCCATCGGCGCGGTGTTCTTCAAGGAGCGCTTCGGCATGCCGAGGATCGCGGCCGCGGGACTGCTGGTCGTGGGGATCGGGCTGATGCTGCACGGGGGGTAGCGACGTGTCCCTGCGGGTGCGTGGCGGATGTTCGCGCAGTTCCCCGCGCCCCTGCGGGGTTGGTCGGGGTGGGCGGCGGCCTGCGGGTACGCGGTGGTTGTTCGCGCAGTTCCCCGCGCCCCCATCGGGTCGGCTGCGGCGCGTCCTGACCCGCGGGTGAGACGGAACCACTCATCCCCACGCGACACAACGACCACCGCAGACAAGGCCACAACGGACGCCCCACAGAGCCACGAGAAACAGCGCGATTCGCCGCGACGTGCTCGCAGGTGGCGGCGTGCGGGGGTGGTCTCGATCGGGGGCGCGGGGAACTGCGCGAATCGCCACGACGCACCCGCACGCGATGCGACATACCGCACCCCCGCCAGGGACAAGGGCAAACGCACGCCGCTGTCGCGATACGCGGAATCCGCCGCCCGGAAGCGAATCATGGCGACGCACCCGCACGGGACGACGCAGGACGGGAAGACTTCCCGTGGACGGGAACACATCCGACAAGGACAGGAGCCCTCATGACGGACAAGTTCACCGTGAGCGTTCTCGGCACCGGAATCATGGGCGCCGCGATGGCCCGCAACATCGCCCGCGCCGGACACTCGGTGCGGGCCTGGAACCGCACCCGCGCCAAGGCGGAGCCCCTGGCCGCCGACGGCGCGCACATCGCCGACACCCCCGCCGAGGCCGTGCAGGGCGCGGACGTCGTCCTGACCATGCTGTACGACGGAGGCGCGGTCCTGGACGTCATGCGGGAGGCCACACCCGGGCTGCGCCCCGGTGTCGTCTGGGTGCAGTCGACCACCGCCGGGGGCGAGGCCGTCGGCGAGCTGGCCGCCTTCGCACGGGAGTGCGCGCTGGTCTTCTACGACGCACCGGTGCTCGGGACCCGGCAGCCCGCGGAGGCCGGGCAGCTGACCGTCCTGGCCGCGGGACCCGAAGAGGGCAGGGAGACGGTCGTGCCCGTCTTCGACGCCGTCGGCGCCCGTACGGTGTGGACCGGGCAGGACGCCGCGGAGGGCAGCGCAAGCCGGCTGAAGCTGGTCGCCAACAGCTGGGTCCTCGCAGCCACCGCCGCGGCCGGTGAGGTCCTGGCGCTGGCCCGGGCCCTGGACGTGGACCCGGAGAAGTTCTTCGAACTCATCGCCGGCGGCCCCCTCGACATGGGCTACCTGCGCGCCAAGATCGACCTCCTGGTGAACGGCCGCCTGACTCCGCCCAGTTTCACGGTGACCACCGCGGAGAAGGACGCCCGGCTGATCGTGGGAGCGGGGGAGCGAGGCGGCGCGCGGCTCGACGTCGCCGCCGCCACCGCCGAGCGTCTCCGCCGCGCAGCCGCCCAGGGGCACGCGGACGAGGACATGGCCGCCGCGTACTTCGCGAGTTTCGACGACGGGCCCGCGGAGCCGGGTTCCTGACGCCCTGTGCCGCGCCGTGCGCCCGGGGGCCAGGAGAGGCACCCTGGAATCAGCGGTTCCGGAGGTAGAGGTGATCGTCATGATGCACACCACTGTCGGATGGCATGTGGAGCTTGAATTCGCGGAGGACGAGGAGCGCACACGGGCGGCGGCGCTCGTGCGACTCCCCGACGGCAACGAGGTCCGCTCCCACGGGTACGCGAGCCGCCATCACTCCGACTCCAATCAGCCCCGGGTCGGGGAAGAGATCGCGGGAGCGCGCGCCCTCAACGACCTCGCCATGCAGTTGCTCTCGAAGGCGCACGAGGAGATCGACGAGGCGTCGGGGAGAACTTCGCATCCGCTGACCCACTGAGCGCGCCCCCGGCCTGATCCGAACGCGCCCGGCCTGATCCGAACGAGTGGACCCTAGGCAAGTGCGGTGCGCACCGCCCGCACCAGTGTCTGGGCCCGCGGGTCCGCCGTCACGCTGGTGCGGAAGCCGTTGGTGACATAGCCGAAGGCGATGCCCGACTCGGGATCGGCGAAGCCGAGGGCGCCGCCGCGGCCCGGGTGCCCGAAGGAGCCCGGGGCGAGGAGCGGGGACGCGCCCCCGTGCAGCATGTAGCCGAGGCCGAAGCGGGTGGACACCACCAGCACGCGGTCGGGGCCGGCCGAGGCCTCCGCGCGGGCGCGCTCCATCGTCTGGGGTGCGAACAGACGCACGCCGTCCACCTCGCCGACCAGCGCCGCGTAGAAGCGGGCGAGACCGTCGGCCGTGGCGATGCCGTTGGAGGCGGGCAGGACCGCCGCGCGGTAGGCGGGGTCGTTCTCGTCGGGCAGCGGGGTGATCGCGGCGAAGGCCCGGCGCGTCAGGCTGCCGGGGTCGGCGTAGGCGTCGGCGACCGTGCGCTTGGGCCGTGTGCGCAGTGCGCCCTGCTGTTCCTGCTCCGGTGCCGCGACCGGGCCGACCCGGCCCACGCGGTGCGCCTCGGTCTCGGGCAGCCCCAGCCACAGATCGAGGCCCAGCGGCCGGGCGATCTCGGCCGCCGTCCACGCGCCGATGGACCGGCCCGTGACCCGCCGCACCAGCTCGCCGGTCAGCCAGCTGTAGGTCTGCGCGTGGTAGCCGTGGTCCGTGCCGGGCTCCCAGACGGGCGCCTGCGCGGCCAGTACGGCGGCGGCCAGATCGGGATCGGCCGCCTCGGCGGGCGTGAGCGGACGGTCGAGGACCGGCACTCCGGCCCGGTGCGCCAGCACATGCCGGACCGGGGTCCGGTCCTTGCCCTGCGCCTTGAACTCGGGCCAGTAGTGGCCGACCGGGGCGTCCAGGTCGAGCTCACCGCGCTCGGCCAGCATCAGCAGCACGGCCGCGGCGACGCCCTTGGTCGCCGAGCGCACTATCTGCGCGGTGCCCCGCTCCCAGGGGAGGGTGCCGTCGACGTCCTGGGTCCCGCCCCACAGGTCCACGACCTTGTGCCCGTCGCGGTACACGGTCACAGCCGCGCCGCGCTCCCCGAGGAGCTCGAAGTTCCGTACGAACGCTTCCCTGACCGGCTCGAAGCCCTCGGCCACAACGCCGTTCACGTCCACGGCCGTACTCTCCTCATCGTTGCCTGCGACTGTGGGTGCAACACCGAAACGGCGCCTGCGATTCCTGTGCCGGGTGCTGGCGGGCGGAGATCAAACGTGGGGATGCTCACCTGTGCAGCCGAGGCCACTTCTGTCGTTGTGTGCGACATTGGAAGGTGTGACTGGAGAGTAGTGAGGGACTCACCTTCTGCAGCGTGAGGAGTGGTCCGATGCCCGTGGTGGAACAGTACGCACGAGCCCATGTCGTCACGGACTCCCCGGAGGCTCCGGACGCCGTCCCCATCGTCCTGCGGTACGACCCCGAGACCGATCCGCGCTCGGTACGCATCGGACTGCCCGGCCCCCACGAGTGGGCCTTCTCCCGGGAACTCCTGGAAAGAGGCCTGCGCGGCCCCGCGGGCACGGGAGACGTCCGGATCTGGCCCTGCGGCCGCGTACAGGCGGTCATGGAGTTCCACTCGCAGCGGGGTGTCGAGGTGGTTCAGCTGGAGTCGAAGGCGCTGCTGCGCTTCCTGCGGCGGACCTACACGACGGGCGCGACGGCCACCGGGGTGCGGGCGGGGACGAGCGCGGCACACCAGGTGTCCTGAGGCCGCGCGGGCCGGGCCGGCCGCGCCGGCCGCGTCCGCCCGGTCAGCTTCCCGCGCGCAGCAGTGCCGCCACGATCGGTCCCGCCGAGTCGCCGCCGTGGCCGCCCTGCTGGACCACGCCCGCTGCTGCCAGGTCGCCCTTCCAGGCCGTGAACCAGCCGTTGGGCTGCTTCTGGCCGTCGACCTCCGCCGAGCCCGTCTTCGCGCCGTAGTCCGGGCCCAGACCCGCCATCGCCTTGGCGGCGGTGCCCGAGGATGCCGTGTACTGGAGGACCTCCCTCAGCTGGGCCTGCGTGGACGCGGACATCGTGCGGGCCGCCTTGGCCAGGGTCCGGTTGTCGACCGACGGCGAGACCAGGTACGGCTGATGGAACACACCCGTCTTGGCCGTCGAGACCACCGAGGCCATGTTCAGCGGGTTCATCCGCACGGCGCCCTGCCCGATCAGGGACGCCGCCATCTGGGCATCGCTCTGCACCGGTACGGCACCGTCGAAGGACGGCACGCCGATGGCCCAGCTGTTCATGCTCAGCCCGTAGACCTGCTGCGCGACATCGGTGAGGTCTCCGTTGTGCAGCTTTGTCGCCTGGCTGATGAAGGCCGTGTTGCAGGACGCGGCGAAGCTCGTCTTGAACGTGCCGTTCTTGATCTCGAACTTGTTGTCGTTCTGGAACTTCCAGCCGCCGTACGTCACATACTTGGGGCAGGGATGCGGCTGGTCCGGCTTCGCCAGGCCCTTCTCGAACAGCAGCGTCGACGTCACGATCTTCATCGTGGAGCCCGGGGCCAGGGAGCCCTGGAAGGCCACGTTGAAGCCGTGGTCGGAGTTCGCCACCGCCAGGATCTCGCCCGTCGACGGGCGCATGACGACCACGGACGCCTTGTCCTTGCTCCCCACCTCCTGCTCGGCCTTCGACTGGAGGGCGGGGCTCAGCGTGGTCTTCACGGTGCCCGGCGTGCCCTCGCTCAGCGTCACCAGCGTCTTGTCGGGTGTCTTCTGGGTGCCCTTCCCCGCCGCCTTGCGCACGACGCGCAGCTCGATACCCGCCTTGCCGCCGGCCTTCTTGCCGTACTTCTCGCGCAGGCCGTCCAGCACAGTCCCGAGGGAGGGGTACTTGTCGGCGGTCAGCACACCGCCGTCACGGTCCAGCGCCTTGATGGGAGGCGTGCCCGCCTCGCCCGTCACCAGGCGGTCGCCGTCGGTCAGATCCGGGTGCACCACCGACGGCTGCCAACGCACTCTCGGCCGACCGGTCTTGGGATCGCGCACGACGGTCAGCCGCGTCGCGTACGCCAGCGGCTTGCTCTTGCCCTGGTAGGACACCGTCCCCTTGACGGCGAACGGCACCGAGGCCCCGGACGCCGCACCCGGGGTGAGCGTGACGCCCGTGATGTGCGCGTCCTTGCTGTACCCCGTCAGGGCGCTCGTCGCGGCGGCCGAGTCGTCCGTGGCAGCCGCCGCCTGCGCCGTGTCGCCGTGCTGCCAGGCCGTGAGGAACGCCGTGGCCGTCGTACGGATCTCGGACGCCGACAGCGGGCCGGTCTTCACGGGCTTGTGGGCGCTCCCGGCCGACTTGCCGTCGTCGGCCGCCGCGCCGCCCATCAGGCTGTAGCCACCCACGGCCCCGGCCACGCCCACGAGGGCGATCAGCCCCCCGATCACCAGCGGCTGGTTGTTCCTGCGTTCGGTGACGCGCCTTCTCTTGCCCACTGCTTCCGATCCTCCGCGGTCCCCAGGCCCCCGCTGCCCTCATTTCTCTTCAACGACTCCGCCCACACTAGGGTCCCGTGGTGACAGGGGTGAGTTCAGCCGCCGGTTCGTAGCACAGCTGCGACGATCGGACCGGCCGCGTCGACGCCGTGCCCGCCCGCCTGTGACATGGCCGCCGCCGCGATGTCGCCCCGGTAGCCGGTGAACCAGCTGTTGGACTTCGTCTGCCCGTCGACCTCGGCGGACCCGGTCTTCGCCCCGATGTCGCCACTGAGCCCCGCCATGACGGGCTCGGCCGTGCCCTGGGTCGCCGTCAGCCGCATCATCGCCCTGAGCTGGGTGACGGTGGAGGCGGGCAGGCCCTTGGCGGTTGCCAGTCGGCGGTGGTCGAGGTCCGGGGAGACCAGGTAGGGCTGGCGGAAGGCTCCCGTGGTGGCGGTCGCCGTGACCGAAGCCATGTTCAGCGGGCTCATCTGGACCTGGCCCTGGCCGATGAGGTTCGCCGCGGTGTCCGGGCCGCCGGAGGCGGGCACCGAGCCGTCGAAGGAGACGATGCCGGTCTTCCAGTTGTCCTGCCCGAGTCCGAAGCGGTCCTCGGCCTCCCGGGTGAGCGAGTCCACCTTCACATCGTCCGCGAACTTCACGAACGCCGTGTTGCACGACCGTATGAAGCTGTTGACCAGCGTCGCCTTCTCGTCGGGCGCGAGGCCGGCGAGGTTGTGGAAGGTCTGGCTCTGCCAGACAGCCGTCTCGGGGCAGGGCGCCGGGCCGGTCATGCTGGTGAGGCCGTTGTCGATGAGCGTCGCCGAGCTGATGATCTTCATGGTGGAGCCCGGTGCGAGCCGCCCCTCGAAGGCCGCGTTGAACCCGTCGTGACGGTGGTTGGCGACGGCGAGCACCTCACCCGTACTGGGCTTGACCGCCACCACCGACGACTCCGGGTACTGCGCCACGGCCCGCTCGGCCGCCGCCTGCGCGGAGGCGCTGAGCGTCGTACGGAGCTTGCCGGGGGTGCCCTTGGCGAGGGTCAGCAGGGTCTTGCCCGGCGTGTCCTGGGCGGCATGCACGACGGACAGCTCGATGCCCGGCTTACCGCCGGCCTCGGCACCGTACTTCTGGCGCAGCGCCTCCAGGACCGGTCCCAGGGACGGGTACTTGTCCGCCGTCAGCACCGCGCCGTCGCGGTCCACCGCCTCGATCGGCGGGGTCGAGGACGTACCGGTGGTGAGTGTGTCGCCCTTCTCCAGGGCGGGGTGGATCACGGACGGCTTCCAGTCGACCAGGGCCCGCCCGGTGGTCAGCCCGCGCACGACCGTCAGCCGGCTGTCGTAGGCGAGAGGCTTGGACTGCCCGCCGTAGGACACCGTCGCCTTCACGGAGAACGGCACCGAGGTCCCGCTCGGCGCCCCGGGCGTGATGGTCACATGGGTGATGTGCGCGCCGGTGCCGTAGGCGCTCAGCAACGGCTCCGCGTCCCCGGCGTCGTTCGTGTACGAGGCCGCCTCGGAGGCGTTGCCCTTCGCCCAGGCGGCGAGGAACTTCGCACTCGCCTCCTTGACCTCGTCCCCCGACGGCGGCCCGGACTTCACCGCCGCGGGCCCGCCCGACCCGCTCCCCGAGCCGTCGTGCAGCGCGGACAGGACGTTGTACACCCCGTACCCCGCGCCCCCCACCATCACCGTGAACACCCCGCCGACTATCGCGGCCTTGACCCCCGTGCGCATGGCGCGTCACTCCCTCCCCGTGGAGATCACACCTTAGGCGGGCTGAGGACGGATTGTGACCCGTTGTGTTCATATGTTGCCCGAACAGTGATCAGGAACACGACCGGCGACTGTCGTTGACCGTGAGCCGTAGGGGTGGACGTCGACGACGTACAACGGGTTGAGTCGCACGCGGGGGGGGGCGATGTCCGTCCAGCTAGATCCAGGTATCGAGCCACATCCGCGACCGCCACTCGTCGATGGTGATCGTCGTGCCGGTGTAGATGGGCCAGAAGTAGATGAAGTCTGCGAGATTTACCCGGAGACGGCCCTGACCAGGGCGGTTAGCTCTGATCGGGGTCGTGTCAGGCTGCCTGGGCTGTCTGTGGGCCGTGATCTTGAAGGCTTGGTGCATAGCGAAGCCTGTCGACTGCGGTCCGGGGGTGCGAACAAGTCGGTGCACACTTAGCCCATGGAGCCTCGACCTCGGTACGCCGTGGAGCATGAACATATGTACGCCGTGGTCGAGGCGCTCGTTGCGGCTGGCAACAGCTTTCGCCTTCATCCGCCTGGCAGGGCCTCCACCCCTTATCCGCCCTGCAAGGGCCCAGACCCGTTTTGGATGAACAGGGACTGGGGGGCGTGCTACCTGGAGGCGCCGATCGACTTCGCGGTCGCCAGAGCTGTTCCGGGCCAGCCTGCGGATCTCGAATTCCATGAGGACATCGACTCGATCTTCTGCCGTCATTGTTGGACAGAGATCGCAGGGTCATTGCGTCCTGCTCGATAGAGGCCGTCGACAGCTTTCCGGGTACGTCCTTCACTGCTCGGCATGAGGTGCGTATAGGTCCGGAGGGTGAACCCCGGGTCGCTGTGGCCAAGGTACGAACTCACGGCTCGGATGCTCTCGCCAGCGTCAAGCAGTACGGACGCGTAGAAGTGCCTGAGCGCGTGCATGCCGTCCTCCGGCGCCGATGCGTACCGCTCGCCCGCTTTCCGCTACGGGATGATGCCTGCGGAAGCCAAAGCGGGCTTCCACTGGTGATCGTTGAAGTTGCTCACGCGCACGTGCCGCCCCTCAACTCCACTGAAGATCAGCCGCTTCGTGACCATAGGGCCGTCAGGAGTGCGCCACGGCAGCGTCACGTCGACAGGCTTGAATGCCTTCGAGTGGGCTCGAAGGACAGCAGCCACGGCCCTGGGCAGCGGGACGTCCCGGATCTTGCCGCCCTTCGGCAGAGCAAAAACGTACTTGCCCCGGATGCGCTTGAGCTGGTGCCCCACGATCAGCCAACCGCCCTCGTAGTCGAGCTCCTCGAGGGCCAAGCCGAAGATCTCGCCCTGTCGTAGTCCGCAACCTGCCCCGGCATCGACAGCGGCCTGGTAGCGATGGGGGAGGGCGGCGCGTACGCCGAAGACCTGGGCTGACGTCCAGGGTTCGACGCGCGGCCTTCCCGGCTTCGGGAGCTTCACCGTGCGGGCACGGCAGGGGTTCTTGCTCAGCAGCCCATCTTCGACCGCCGCGCTCAGGGCCGCAGAGACGGTGCCGACGATGATGCGGCGATGCGACTCCGCCGGCACCGCATCTTCCAGATCGGCGATCCAGGCGCGGATATGCTCCGGCTTGAAGGAGCCCAGCGGGCGTGAGCCGATGTGAGGATAGGCGTGAAGTCGGAGCCGTCGCTCTGCGGCCTCACGGCTGTTGATCTCGCCGGTATGCGTCTTGACCCAACGCTCCGCATACTGCCGGAACGTCGTTCGCGCGGCGCGCGGGTCGACGTAGTGACCGCGCGACATGTCCGCTTCGATCTCCGCAAGCCACTGTTTGGCGAGCCGCAGCTCCTTGTCGCGGAATGACTTGCTCTTCTCGGTGCCGTCCGGGCCGACGTACCTGGCGCGATACCGGAGTCCCATTCCGTAGCGGTCGGTCTTGAGTTTGACGGGCTTGCCGTCGGTGCCCGTTTCGCCCTAAGCGTCGACACGGTCCTTGCCGCTCTGCGTGACGCGGACGTTCCCGCGCACGCCGCTCCCGCGCCCCGTCCGGTGCGGTGTTGCGGCTGAGGGTGAGTTCGACGTCGTACGCCAAGGCCGAAGACGTCCTGCTGCGGATATTGCGCGAACTGAAGGCCGACCATCGGCGACGTACTGCGCATTCGTGATGTAGACGGTCTGTTTCCCTTTGTACCGACCGTGGCGACCCACTTGTCGCTGTGAACGGGATTCACTGGTCGGGCACGCTGGAGATGCCGGACCGGCGCCACGGGCCTTCACCGGCACGCAGGGGTCCGCGCCGGTGAAGGGTTGTAAGGCAAGGCCGCCGGCTGGAGCACGATGGTGCGGGTGCCGTCCGACCCCACGAACACTGCGCGGAAGTACAGCGTGTTCGTTCATCCCACCTCGGGAAGCGGGTTCTGCCGGGCGGTCTCCGACCGGTGCCGGGTGATGACCAGGGCGAGGACGGCGACCAGTACGGCCCCGGTGGCCAGGCTCATCGGGCCCGTCCCGAGCTGGAGGCCGTCGCCGTAGGGGGCCGGAACTCCGAGCCAGTCGGCGAAGGACGCACCGAGCGGGCGCGTGATGGTGTAGGCGAACCAGAAGGCGAACACCTCGTTGAACCGCAGCCACCGATACCCCGCGGCCGGCAGCAGAATGACCGCGAGGAACACGAACGTGGACGCGAGGGTACCCAGGCCGAGCGGGCCGGCGGCGAAGTCACCGGCAGCCGTGCCGAGGGCGAAGGTGAAGATGACGGTGAGCCAGTAGAACACCTCGCGCGGACGGGTGTTGATGGAGTGCATGTCCAGCGTCTTCTGGCTGGTGTACCAGGCGATGAACACCACTGCCTGCAGGCCCAGCAGCATGACCGTGGAACCCCACAGCGGCATTCCGAGGTTCAGGTTCAGGTAGTCGGCCGACATGGTGCCGAAGATGCTGACGGCGGTCACCGTCAGCCAGTAGACGACCGGGATGTACCTCTTTGTGGCCACTTGCACGATCAAACAGCCTGCCAGCAGGGCCATGGCCATGAGAATGACCGCGTTCCTCCCGATGTAGTCGTTGAAGAAAACGTAGTCGGAGAATGCCTCTCCGAATGCCGTCGTCCCCAGCTTCGCCACCCAGAATGTGAGCGTGACTTCCGGGACTTTGGTCAACAGACCCGGTTGGACTCCGCGCATGGCCGTGCTTTTCTCTACGAGCATTCTTCTCCCTTCGCCGGCCTGGGGTTCCGTCTGACCTCGGGTGCTCCGAAGAGTAACTTCGATCATTCACGTGCGCGCGCCGGCGTGAGTGGTTCGGCTGGAGTGTTCGATTTCTGACAGTTCGTTCCGTGGGCTGGTTGTTGCGGGTCAGGCCGGTGAGCCGCGTGTCGTCGCGGTGGTCGTCGGCGTCCACTCGCCGCGGGTGCTGCGGGTCTCCTCCTTCCGGTGCGCTAGGAACGTGTCTCTGTAACCGGCGACCCGCGCGCGGTCCGTGATCATTCGTACGGGATGATTTTGGTATGCGTGGTGGGGATGGGCTGTTCGAGGTCGAGCCGGTGGAGAACAAGCGGCCGCAGACCCGCCCGGCAGCGGCGGACAAGACGTTTCGGGCGTTCGATCCGCACCAGGTCCTGCTGCTGCCGCCGTCGCTGGACGAGTGGCTGCCCGAGGACCACCTGGCCCGGTTCGTCGCCGAGCTGGTCGACGAGGTCCTCGATCTTGGGCCGGTGCTGGCGGACTACACCGAGAAGCGGGGCTACCCGCCCTACGACCCGCGGCTGATGGTGCGGCTGCTGATCTACGGCTACACCACCGGGGTCCGCTCCTCGCGGGCGATCGAGCGCCGTTGCGTCGATGACGTTGCGTTCCGGTTCCTGGCCGCTGATCAGGCCCCGGACTTCCGCTCGATCGCCCGGTTCCGCCGCCGCCACCTGGACGCGCTCGCGGGTCTGTTCACCCAGTCCCTGCACCTCGCCCAGAAGCTGGGAATGGTCAAGATGGGCCGCGTCGCGCTGGATGGCACCAAGCTGGAGGCCAGCGCATCCCAGCACAAGGCGATGAGCTACGGCCGCCTGGTCGACAAGGAAGAGCGGCTCGAGGCCGAGATCGCCGCTTTGGAGGCTCGGGCTGGGGACCTGCTCGCTGACGCGGAGGCCACCGACGAAGCCGAGGATGAGGTCTTCGGGCCCGACGGCAAGGATGTGGACCTGCCCGCTGAGCTGGACCGGCGCGAGAAGCGCCTGGCCAAGTTGCAGGCCGCCCGCGCGCAGATCGAGGCCGAAGCGGCTGAGAAGGCTCGCCGCCACGCGGAAGACAAAGAACGCCGCCGCCAGGAGCGCGCCGGCAGTAGCGACGAGCAGGCCGTCACCGACGCGGGACAGAAGGCTGCCGCCACAGCCCGGCCCAAGTCCAAGGCCCAGGCCAACTTCACCGACCCCGACTCGCGGATCATGAAGAACAGCGACGGCGCCTACATCCAGGCCTGCAACGCCCAGGCCGTCGTGGACGATAAACACCAGGTCATCACCGCCGCCGACGTCACCTGCAACCCCTCGGACGCGCTGAACTACACCACGATGCTCGACCAGTGCGCAGCGAACACTGGCACGCATCCCAAGCAAGCGCTGGTCGACGCCGGATACTGCTCCGAGACCAACCTTGAGGCGGCGAAGGACCGCCAACTGGCCTGCGGCACCGACACCTTCATGGCCACCGGCCGACTCGCCCACGACGAACAGGTCCCACCCGCACCCCGCGGACGCATCCCCAAGGACGCCACGCTCAAAAAACGCATGGCCCGAAAGCTACGGACCAAGCTCGGTAAAGCCGCCTACGCCCGCCGAAAAGTCATCGTCGAACCCGTCTTCGGTCAGATCATGACCTGCCAGAACGGCCGCCAACTCCACCTGCGCGGCGAAGACGGAGCCCGCGGCGAGTGGCGACTGCTGGCCGCCTGCCACAACCTCCGCAAGATCTTCCGACACGCCGGAACGGCAGGACTCGCTACCGTGACCGGCTGACCAGCCGGGCTCACCGGCCCGCCACGCCCACCGGGCCATGAAACTCAGCGGCACACGACCCACCCGAGCACCTCAGACCACCAACGGACGATCACAACCGATCCCGCCGATCACGACCCCCGGGCCAGTAGCCGGTTACCGAGACACGCTCCTAGCAAGGTCCAGCGATCACCCTCGTCACGGTGCGCTCGGGTTTGGTCCGATGCCCGCCCGGTTTGGTTCGTGAGGTCTCAGCCGACGCAGCCTGTGACGATGACGGGGCTGCCGTCGCAGTTGGTGGGGATGTTGCGCCGGATCTCGGACCGGTTCACCACGAACTGGGTGTCGGTCCACACGCCGCCCGGTGCGACGGTGGAGGCGTTGTTGTTCACCTCACTGCGATCGAGCGTCACCGAACCGCTGGTGTTGTTGTTGTAGATGCCACCGCCCTGTGACGTGCCGGAGCCGTTCGCACTGTTGCGGTCGACCTTGCTGTCCCGCAGCACCAGGGTGCCCGCAACCGTGTTGTAGATGCCGCCGCCCTTGCCGTCGGAGCCTCCTACGACGTTGCCTGAGACCTCGGTCTTGATGAGCGTCAGCGAGGCCTGATTCCAGATCCCGCCGCCCTGATCTTCCGTGGTGGTGTTGTCGAGGATCTTGCTGTTGATGAACTGCACGGTGCCGCTGTCGATGTCGATACCAGCGCCGTCGCCGGCGATGACGTTGTTCTTCAGCGTGGTGTTGCGGTAGACCGCGTCACCGGTGTCGTGGTCGATGGCACCGCCGTGGTTCACGGCGAAGTTGCGGAAGAACTCGACCCCGTCGGTGGTGACGGTGCCATTCGATTGCAGGCCGCCCCCGGTGTTCCCCGCGTTGTTGAAGGTGAACCGGCTGCGGGTGATGTACGCCGTGGCTCCTGACTCGACCGCAACGCCGCCTCCCCTTTGGTCGGCGTGGTTGTTGTCGAGGGTGGCATCGTGGAGCTTCAGCATGCCGCCGCCGTCGACGAGGATGCCTCCCCCGTCCAAGGGTTCGTTGCCGCCACGGATCGTGATGTCGTCGAGCCGTAGGTCACCGGTGGAGGTGACGTGGAAAATGCGGAAGGCACCGGCCGCCACCCCGTCACGGACGATGGTGGCATCCCGACCCTCGATAGTGAGCTGCCTGTCGATGGGGGGAAGTCCGTCGTCACCGGAGAAGGCAGTGGTCAGGTGGTAGGTGCAGTGGCGGGCAAGGACGAGCGTGGATCCCGCCGGCGCCGTCGCGATCGCGTTGATCAGGGCCGCGGTGTCGCACGGCACCGAAATCCCGTTCCCGCTTCCGCCTCCCGCGACGGCCGGTGCCGCACTCACGCCGTTGACCACGATCATGGCCAAGGCGGCAACGCCGGACAATGTGGTGAATCGCATGACTCTCCTTGAAGTGCAGGGACCGCCCGAGCACAGACGGCCCCTCGTTCGCGTCCCGGACACTGGGAGCAAAGCCGCCTCAAGCACCTCTCCCGGCGAGCCGCAGCTTCTCCTCACTCAGGCACAGCAGCAAATCGGCCAAGTAGCTGAATCCGTCGTCCGACAGGGGTGCAAGACGATGACGCCCTCCTTCACACCCTCCCGACGAGAGCCGCAGGCGGACATTGGAGAACGACGTTCGAACGCCTGAGGAGCAGAACTCGCCCGCGTACAGCAGCGAAGTACAGCAACCACAGCGTCCTTCCCCGTCCAGCAACACCCGCCGGAGACTCTGAGGCGACCTGTATGACCGTCACTGACCGATCTGTGTAGAGCTACGGATCAGAAGGTCCCCGTGCCACATCCGTGCCAGATCCAGCGGGGAGCCACGGGGAACGACAGTGGCGGACGGGTGACTGATCTCCCGTCCGCCTACGCAGTCGCTTCGCAGGTCAGGGAACCGTTTACCCAACCTCGCTCCTAAGGCGGTGCTCATCGCCTGCCCATGTATCCCTGCGCAGGCCCCCTTGACCTGGCTCTGGTCCCCCAGGTGTCCCCTGGCAGAGGGCGGCTCACGGAACGCCGCCGGTCGTAGGCGGTTAACGGAGCCCGCTGGAAGGTTGCTCATTCCTGACGATGCTGCCGTGGGTCGGGGAACGCCGGCCCCCAAGTCCGTCGTGCGATAGCAAGCACGTAGTCGGCGCGACCGGGCTCCATCGCCTCGATTGCTTCGGTCACCTTGTCCCTGCCGATTGCCTTCATCCAGCCCCAGTAGCGAGGTTCGTCGGGTTCGATGAAACGGATCAGTTCGCCACGCTGCTCCGGGCCGATCATCCGGAACGTGGCGAAACGCTCCTCGTCAGGCGCGCCTTCCAGCAGGGGGAAGAGGCTGCCGGGAGCTTTCGCGTTCAGCACGTCGATCGCCCACCGGGCATCGGCCAAAGCCAGCAGCCTGAGGAATCGGCGTGACCACACACGGGCAGCCATCTCAACGTCCATGGTCTGCAGCAGCTCAAGTGCGTCATCGTCTTCCAAATGTGCCAGCAACTCACTGATCACGTGCATGTTCATGAACGGCAGGATCCCGGCGCGCTGGGACGCACTCACCCGGATCAGAAGATCGGCGGCGATGGGTTGCGGCAGTTCACCTATCCGAGCAGCCGCAGCATCCTCCGCCATGTCAGACACCAGCGAGAGGAGCTTTTCCGCGCCCATTTGGGCCATGCACTCCGCGGCCACTGCCGGTGCCATCACCACCAGGATCATTCTGGTCTGCTCGTGCGGCATCAGTGCCATCCGCGCTGACGCCGGGTTTGCGCCCAGACCAGTGAGGATCGCAGCAGCCTGGCGCGGTTCCAGCGCTGTCAGCCGCTTGGCAGACTGAGCAATGGGCAGCGAAGCGACCTGCGCGGTGAGAACACCGTCCATCGCATCCGCCGGGCCGTCACTCTCCGACGCCTCGAGGTGAGCGATTGAAGGCACCGACTCTGGGCGATGCACGTAGCGGCTGGCGTATGCACGCTGCCAGGCGGCCCGCCACCGGCTCTTCTCAGCCGCGGTGCATCCGCAGACCGACGCGAACGCCAAGACAGTGCTCAGACCGGGTAGATGCTGCCCCGACATGGCGTTGCTGATGGTGCTCCGGAAGAGGGATGTGCCGCATTCAGCGGCCGAGGCCTCCATCTGCCGCAGGGTGGGCGCACCCGCCGAGAGGCGCAACAGGCGCAGTTGGTGCCCGAGTTCGGATACGCTGGTGACGGATTCCGGATCCGGCTGCAGGTCCGGCTGGCTGGCGTCACCCGCCGTCGACGGTGGAGTCACTTCCCGCACCTTCCCATTATGTCCAACACCGAGCCCATCGTGTCCCATGATCTCCCACGTCGGGTGTCCTCATGTGGATCAGACCGGACTCGTCCCTGCTCCATTGATCGCCCCAGCAGGTCCCCCTTTTCCTGGGGGTGCGCCTGTTGAGGCTGCATCGATTCGAGGGGGGTCTCGGTATGTCTGGCATCCGGATGATCTGGCTTGCACTGATGCTGCAACTTGCTGTCATGGTGGCCCTGATCGGCGGTCTGATCTCGCGACTTGATGGCGCAACGCCCGCTCACGCCGTCTTCGTCGGCGCCGGCGCATTCTCCGGCACCGTGCTGCTGCTATTGGCCATGGCAAGCTTCCTGGAACGCCGCTAGAGCAGCAGTCCCTGACAGGCGCTCACCGCAGTCACGCTTGACATTCCTTGGACGAGGCGTGGATGGGATCCATCTACCTGGCGCCCGAGGGTCGCCACGCCGCAGGTATTGCAGGTGGGGCGAGGGCTGACCTTGCGAGGACCGCAAGCGCCCCCTGCAGCTACACACAGGGGTGGACGGTGAAGGACGTCGGCGACAAGGAGTCCTTTGACCTCCTACTCACGGGGGAGGGTAAACGGCTGCACGTCGAGGTCAAGGGGACGACATCCGTGGGGCTGGAGGTCATTCTGACCCGCGCCGAGGTCGAGAAACAGCGGAAGCACTACCCCGACAATGCCCTGGTCGTCGTGCACTCGATCGAGCTGGACCGTTCGGGAGAGGAACCGGCCACGTCTGGGGGTGTCCTGCACTGCACCTCCCCGTGGGTCGTGGAAGACGAACACCTCACGGTGATCTCGTACGCCTATCGGACGCAGGTTGGCATGCAGTCGTCCGGCGAAGTGGCCGGGGAACGGACAAGGTTTCCCCCAGGCGTCCCCCAACAGCGGCAGGCGCAGGAAGCACCGCAGGTGGCAGACGGCGGACGGAGCCCGCCGTAAATCTGCCGTGCCGCAGGAACCGGGCCGTCTCTGGGCCGTCTGAGGGTGGCCAACAGCAACCCCTGACGACCAACAACGACCACGAGGGCGCGGCAGGATGCCGCGCCCTCGTGGTGTGTTCGCCCTGCTAGATCCAGGTGTCCAGCCACATCCGCGACCGCCACTCGTCGATGGTGATCGTCGTGCCGGTGTAGATGGGCCAGAAGTAGATGAAGTTCCACGCGATCAGCAGGACGAGGACGCCCGCGCCCGCCGCTCCCACCACGCGGCGGCGTTCGTCCGAGCCGGGCGGGCCCAGGATGGCGCCGATCATCATCGCCACCGCCAGGCACAGGAACGGGACGAACACGACGGCGTAGAAGTAGAAGATCGTGCGCTCCTGGTACATGAACCAGGGCAGATAGCCCGCCGCGATGGCGCAGGCGATGGCGCCCGCCCGCCAGTCGCGCCGGAACGCCCACCGCCACAGGATGTACAGGACCGCGAAGCACGCCGCCCACCACAGCAGCGGGGTGCCGAGGGCCAGGACCTCGCTGGCGCACTTCTGGCCCGGGGCCGCCGAGCAGCCGGGAGAGCCGGCGGGCGGGGACTCGTAGTAGTACGAGACCGGGCGGCCCGCCACGATCCAGCTCCACGGGTTCGACTGGTAGGTGTGCGGGGAGGTCAGCCCGATGTGGAACAGGTAGACCTCGTGCTCGTAGTGCCACAGGCTGCGCAGCCAGTCGGGCAGGAAGGTCCAGTTGCCGCCCTTGCCGTCGGTGGCCGCCCAGTTGCGGTAGTAGCCGCCGGTGCCGTCCGCGGGGGAGAGGATCCAGCCGATCCAGGACATCAGGTAGACGGCGAGAGCGACCGGTACCGTCGCCACGGCCGTGATGAGCGTGTCGTGCTTGAAGACCGCCAGGTACGGGCGGCGGGCACCGGCCACCCGGCGCGCGCCCGCGTCCCACAGAAGGGCCATCACGCCGAAGAACACGAGGAAGTAGAGGCCGTTCCACTTGGTGCCGATCGCGAGGCCGAGCATGATGCCGGCCATCCAGCGCCAGGGTCGCCGGCCGAGGGAGACGTTGTCGGCGGTGTGGGCATCGGGGCGCACCCGGCCGTCCGCGTCCACCGGGAGCGCCGCCGCCAGTCTGGCCCGGGATTTGTCCCGGTCGATGAGCAGACAGCCGAAGGCCGCCAGCACGAAGAATTCCAGGACGCCGTCCAGCAGCGAGGTACGGCTCATCACGAACTGCAGACCGTCCACCGCCAGCAGAGCCCCGGCCAGGCAGCCCAGGAAGGTCGAGCGGAACAGGCGGCGGCCGATACGGCACAGCATCAGCACCGCCAGCGTGCCGAGCAGCGCGGTCATGAAGCGCCAGCCGAACGGATGGAAACCGAAGACCAGCTCGCCGAGCCCGATCACGTACTTGCCGACCGGCGGATGCACCACATAGGCGGGGTCCGTCGGGATCACCACCTGGTGTGCGTGGTGGATGATCAGGTTGTTGGCGTCCTTCGGCCAGTTGGCCTCGTAGCCGTTGTGGACGAGCGCCCAGGCGTCCTTGGCGTAGTACGTCTCGTCGAATATCACCGCATTGGGCTTGCCGAGGTTCCAGAACCGCATCAGGCCCGCCATGAGCGTCACGAGCAGCGGTCCGACCCACGCGAGCCAGCGCGTGGCGCGGTCGGCGATCTCCTTGCGCACGCCCATCGCCGCCCACAGGCGCGGACTGGGCTCGCTGTACGCGGGGACCAGACGGTCGCGGACATCGCTTCTCGGGGGCTCCGCGTTCCCGAAACGGCGCAGCCGCTGCTGCCACCACGGCCGCTGGTCTTCGGTGGCCTGGACCTGCCGGGTGTGCGTGGAGGACGCGGTACTGGTCACCGCGCCATCGTAGGGAACACGTCTGTGTGAGTCCCGCCCACGGTGCCTGGGAGGATGGAAAACGTGACAGTTACGCCCGGAACCCTGGTCCTTGCCGGTACCCCCATCGGAGACATCGAGGACGCGCCGCCGCGGCTCGCCGCAGAGCTGGCCACCGCCGATGTGATCGCCGCCGAGGACACCCGGCGGCTGCGCCGGCTCACCCAGGCGCTGGGCGTGCAGCCTGCCGGGCGTGTCGTGTCGTACTTCGAGGGCAACGAGTCGGCCCGGACGCCTGAGCTGGTCGAGGCGCTGACGGGCGGGGCGCGGGTGCTGCTGGTGACCGACGCGGGGATGCCGTCCGTCTCCGACCCCGGATACCGGCTGGTGGCCGCCGCCGTGGAGAAGGACGTCCGGGTCACCGCCGTGCCCGGCCCCTCCGCCGTGCTCACCGCGCTCGCGCTGTCCGGGCTGCCCGTCGACCGGTTCTGCTTCGAGGGGTTCCTGCCGCGCAAGGCGGGCGAGCGGCTGTCGAGGCTGCGCGAGGTCGCCGAGGAGCGGCGCACCCTCGTCTACTTCGAGGCCCCGCACCGGCTGCAGGCCGCGCTCGCCGCCATGGCCGAGGTGTTCGGGGACGGGCGCCGGGCGGCCGTGTGCCGCGAGCTCACCAAGACGTACGAGGAAGTCAGGCGCGGGCCCCTGGGCGAGCTGGTGGAGTGGGCCGGGCAGGGCGTACGGGGTGAGATCACCGTCGTCGTGGAGGGCGCCGGGGAGAAGGTCGGGGAGCTGGACGCGGCGGAGCTGGTGCGCAGGGTGCGGGTGCGGGAGGAGGCGGGGGAGCGGCGCAAGGAGGCGATCGCGGCGGTGGCCGTGGAGGCGGGGGTGCCGAAGCGGGAGGTCTTCGACGCGGTGGTGGCGGCGAAGACGGCCGGTCCTTGACCCGCGCTTGAAGCAGCCGCCCGCGCGGCGGAGCCGCGGATCTGGGGGCCCGGTGCCCCCTGTTTCCCCTGTGATGCGCAGTGTCCCGCGTCCTCGAGCGTGCCTTCGTGGGCCCCTCTGAGCAGGACTTATCTCCCATGAGCGCTTGGCCCATGGGCGGGCAAAAGGGGGGTTGTGCAAGGCAAAGGCGAAACGGCGCGATCGGGTGGTTTGGCAAGCGGGATCCAAATCGCCTCCAACACTCGACAGGCCTTGGTGCGTTCGCGTCGGCGAAGGCGTCCACTGGGTGCAGGGACGTTCCCGTCCCTCGTCCCCGCACCGGGGGCGCTTGTCCAGCGGACAAGAGGAGCTGGCATGAGTGAGATCGCAGGGCAGGCCGGTCGGGGTACCGCCACAGCCGTCGTGCACGAGTCCTATTCGTTCGCCTGTATGCGGTGCGGGCACGGCTGGGAGCAGTCGTACGAGATAGAGCACCACGTCGACGGCGACGGCCATGAGTACGTCAGGTATGTAGCCGGAGGCCGGGTCGTCCCGTCGCCTCTGAGCCACCCCACCTGCCAGAACTGCGACAACCATGTGGTGCGCATCATGCGCCCGGGCCGGGTGGCCTCCGCGCAGAACCCCCTGCACCGGCACCACCAGGCCGGGCCGTCCGCGGGGGAGGGCCACGACGAGCCCCCGGCGCACCAGCAGCCGCAGGAGCGCCACCACTGGCACCTCTCGGACCTGCTGCACCCCTTCCACCACCGCAAGGCAGGATGAGGGCCCGCTCCTCGTGAGGCCGCAAGGCCCCGTGAGGGGTGGCGTGCCCCTTTCGTAGGATCGGGGCATGCCTTCCCACACCTCCGACAAGAACGTGCCGCCGCCCCTGCCGGAGCCCCTGCGCGTACCCGTCGCGGACTCGCACACCCATCTCGACATGCAGTCCGGCACGGTGCAGGAGGGCCTGGCCAAGGCCGCGGCGGCCGGCGTGACCGTGGTCGTGCAGGTCGGCTGCGATGTGAAGGGCTCCCGCTGGGCCGCCGAGACGGCCGCGGCGTACGAGCAGGTGCACGCGGCCGTGGCGCTGCACCCGAACGAGGCTCCGCGCATCGTGCACGGTGACCCTGACGGCTGGTCGCGGCAGGGGGCGCGGGAGCCGGGCGGTGACGCGGCCCTGGACGAGGCCCTCGCCGAGATCGACGCCCTCGCGGCCCTCCCGCACGTCAAGGGCGTCGGCGAAACGGGGCTCGACTACTTCCGCACCGGCCCCGAGGGCAAGACCGCGCAGGAGCGCTCCTTCCGCGCGCACATCGAGATCGCCAAACGGCACCGCAAGGCGCTGGTCATTCACGACCGCGACGCCCACGCCGATGTGCTGCGCATCCTCGAGGAGGAGGGCGCGCCCGAGCGGACGGTCTTCCACTGCTACTCGGGTGACGCGGCGATGGCCGAGATCTGCGCCCGTGCGGGGTACTTCATGTCCTTCGCCGGCAATGTCACCTTCAAGAACGCGCAGCCGCTGCGCGACGCGCTCGCCGTGGCTCCCATGGACCTCGTCCTGGTGGAGACCGACGCCCCCTTCCTGACGCCCGCGCCGTACCGCGGACGGCCCAACGCGCCCTACCTCATTCCGCTCACGGTGCGTGCGATGGCCGAGGTCAGAGGGGTCGAGGAGGACGTGCTGGCGGCGGCGCTCGCCCGGAACACGGCCCGCGCCTTCGACTACTGACAGCCGCTGAGCGGAGGCACGTCCGGGGGCGCCCGATGCCCCTCCGGGCGCCCCCGGAGCGAATGGTTCCCGTGTGTAACCGTGTCGCCACACCGAGTAACGGCGTTGCTTGGGAGAGTGACGGCCAGGCGCTAGGTTCTGGTCTCCCGTTTCGGATCCTCTCTGGAGCGTGTCGTCGTGAGCAAACGGCAGTACTCGCCATATGGGACGTACGAACCGCCCCGGGCGTACGGGGACCAACAGCCGCAGGGCCGGGGACACCCGGACACGGACCACCAGCTGTACGCCCAGGCATACCCGGACACGGACCACTCGCCATACACCCAGGTGTGCCCGGACACCTACCGGGCCTCGTACGAGGCCCGGGTCCGCGCGGCGCGCGCAGGGCAGACGCAGGCGCAGATAAGGCCGCCGCAGACGTGGCAGCCCCCGCAGGCGAGGCAACCGCTGCCCCGTCCGGACACGGAAGGCGGCGGCCCCGCAGCCACCGGCCCCCGAGCGCAGGCCCGGCACGCCGCCCACCGCAGGAAGTCCCGCAAGCGCCCCGACCCCATGCGCCGCCTCCTCCCCCAGGCGCTGGTCGTCGCCTTCCTCGCCGGCGGCACCACCGCGTTCGTCGCCAAGGACAAGGCGGTCGAGCTGATGGTCGACGGCAGGCCGCGCATTCTGCACACCTTCGCCGACGACGTGGGGGAACTCCTCGCCCATGAGGGCATCTCCGTGGGCAGGCACGATGTCGTCGCCCCCTCGCTCGGCACGCCGATCGCCAGCGGTGACGAGATCGCGGTCCGCTTCGGGCGCCCGGTGGTCCTCACCATCGACGGCCGCAGGCGCCGGCTGTGGACCACCGCGCCCACCGTGGACGGCGCGCTCCAGCAGCTCGGGGTGCGCGCGGAGGGCGCGTACGTGTCCACCTCGCGTTCCCGGCGTATCGGCCGCCAGGGGCTGGAGCTGGACGTCCGTACCCAGCGCTCGGTGACGGTCATGGCGGACGGGCAGGCGCGCACGATCCGCACCAACGCGGCGACCGTCCGCGAGGCCGTCGAACAGGCCGGAGTCACCCTGCACGGCCAGGACACCACCTCCGCGGCGCCCGAGAGCTTCCCCAGCGAGGGGGAGACGGTGACGGTTCTGCGGGTGAAGGGCTCCGAGGAGATCCGGGAGGAGCCGATCCCGTTCGAGGTGCAGCGCACCCGTGACGCGAGCCTGTTCCAGGGCACGGTGGTCGTGGCACGCGCGGGCCGGCCGGGCACGCGCCGGGTGACCTACGTCCTGCGGACCGTCAACGGCGTCAGACAGGAACCGCTGCGGATCGGCTCCGAGGTGGTGGAGCAGCCGCAGACCCAGCTGGTGAGGGTGGGCGCCAAGGCGCGCCCGGCCTCGGTGGCGGGCGCGGAGGCCTTGAACTGGAACCGGCTCGCGGACTGCGAGTCGGGGGGCAAGCCGGGCGCGGTCGACCCCTCCGGTACCTACGGCGGTCTCTACCAGTTCGACCGGCCCACCTGGCGCAGCCTGGGCGGGTCCGGCAGACCGGAGGACGCCCCGGCCGAGGAGCAGACCTACCGTGCGAAGAAGCTGTACGTACGCCAGGGCACCAGCCCCTGGCCGCACTGCGGGCACCGGCTGTACCGGTGAGCGGATGCTCCTGTGCCCTGCCGGTGCCCGTACCGGTGAGCGGGCGGGCCGGTGGCGCGGCCCGCCCGCGGGCACGCGTGCGCGGCCGCCCCGCGCCGCCCCGTACCCTTGCTCCGTGAGCAGCCCCACCCCCGACGCCCTCCTGGGTCCCGCCGACGTCCGTGAACTGGCGGCGGCCCTCGGCGTACGGCCCACCAAGCAGCGCGGCCAGAACTTCGTCATCGACGCCAACACCGTGCGGCGCATCGTGCGCACCGCCGACGTACGGCCCGACGACGTCGTGGTGGAGGTGGGCCCCGGGCTCGGATCGCTGACCCTGGCGCTGCTGGAGGTCGCCCGGCATGTCACGGCGGTCGAGATCGACGACGTGCTCGCGGCGGCGCTGCCCTCGACCATCGCGGCCCGGATGCCGGGCCGCGCCGAGCGGTTCGCGCTGGTGCACTCCGACGCCCTGCACGTACGGGAGCTGCCGGGGCCGGCGCCCACCGCGCTCGTCGCGAATCTGCCCTACAACGTCGCCGTGCCCGTCCTCCTCCATATGCTCGACACCTTCCCGGGCATCGAGCGGACGCTGGTGATGGTGCAGTCCGAGGTCGCCGACCGGCTGGCCGCCGCACCCGGCTCGAAGGTGTACGGCGTGCCGTCCGTGAAGGCCAACTGGTACGCCGACGTCAAGCGCGCCGGAGCCATCGGGCGCAATGTCTTCTGGCCCGCGCCCAATGTCGACAGCGGGCTCGTCTCGCTGGTCAGGCGGGCCGAGCCGGTCAAGACCTCCGCGTCGAAGCGCGAGGTGTTCGCGGTGGTGGACGCGGCGTTCGCCCAGCGGCGCAAGACGCTGCGGGCCGCGCTCGCCGGATGGGCGGGCTCGGCCGCCGCGGCGGAGGCCGCGCTGGTCGCCGCCGGGGTCTCGCCGCAGGCACGCGGGGAGTCGCTGACGGTGGAGGAGTTCGCCCGCATCGCGGAGAACCGGGTGCCCGAGAGCAAGGGACGGACCCAGCAGTGAGCGTGACCGTTCGCGTCCCGGCCAAGGTCAATGTGCAGCTCGCGGTGGGCGCGGCCCGCCCCGACGGCTTCCACGACCTGGCGAACGTCTTCCTGGCCGTCGGCCTGTACGACGAGATCACCGTGTCCCCGGCCGACGAGCTGCGCGTCACATGCTCGGGGCCGGACGCCGCGCAGGTGCCGCTCGACCGCACGAACCTCGCGGCGCGCGCCGCGCTGACCCTCGCCGAGCGCCACGGGCTCGACGCGGCCGTGCACATCCACATCGCCAAGGACATCCCGGTCGCCGGCGGCATGGCGGGCGGCAGCGCGGACGGGGCGGGAGCCCTGGTGGCCTGTGACGCGCTGTGGGGAACCCGGGCGTCCCGCGAGGAACTCCTCGGCATCTGCGCCGGGTTGGGCAGCGATGTGCCGTTCGCTCTGGTGGGCGGGGCGGCGCTGGGCACCGGGCGGGGCGAGAAGCTGACGGTGCTGGAGACCGGCGGGGCCTTCCACTGGGTGTTCGCCATGGCCGCGCGGGGTCTGTCGACCCCGGCGGTGTTCCGTGAGTTCGACCGGCTGAACGACGGCGTACGCATCCCCGAGCCCGTCGCCTCACAGGACCTCCTGGACGCGCTGGCGAAGGGGGACACCGACGCGCTCGCGGCGGCGGTCTCCAACGACCTCCAGCCCGCCGCGCTGTCGCTGTTCCCGGAACTCGCGGCCACGCTGGCGGAGGGCCGGGCGGCCGGGGCTCTGGCCGCTCTGGTGTCCGGTTCGGGCCCGACGACGGCGTTCCTGGCGCGCGACGCGGCCGGGGCCGTACGGATCGCCGAGGCACTGGCGGCCTCCGGCACGTGCAGGACGGCGCGGGTGGCGGCATCGCCGACGCCGGGCGCGACCGTGCTCTGAACCCGGCCCGCGGCCAACGTACGCGTACTCAGATCCAGTTGAGTACGAGCGCGCTCACGCGCCCCCCGGCGCCCGCGCGACCGTACCTCCATGAGATCCAGCGAACTGGCCGCCGCCACCCCGGCATCCCGTGACCGCTACGCCGATCTGCTGAGGGTCGCCTCGCTCGGCACCGTCGTGCTCGGGCACTGGCTGATGGCGGCCGTGTCCCTGGGCGCGGACGGGCGGGTCCAGGTCGGCAACCTGCTCGCCCTCCAGCCCCGGCTCCAGCTGCTGACCTGGGTGTTCCAGGTCATGCCGGTGTTCTTCTTCGTCGGCGGCTTCGCCCACGCCCTCTCCTGCCGCTCGGCCCGCCGCACCCACGCCCATGCCTACCCGGTCTTCCTTCGAGCCCGGCTCCAGCGGCTGCTGCGGCCGACCGCCGCCTTCATCGGCATATGGGGCGCGGCGGCGCTCGTACTCGAACTGACCGGGAAGGGCGGTGGGTTGATCGACGTCAGCCTGCGACTGGTCGCGCAGCCCCTGTGGTTCGTGGGGATCTACCTCATCATGGCCGCCTTCACCCCACCGCTCCTCAGGCTCCACGAGCGGTACGGATGGGCCGTGTTCGGCGCGCTCGTCGCCGCGGCCGTGCTGGTCGACGTGCTGCGCTTCGGCCTCGACGTGCCCTATGTCGCCTTCCTCAACTTCGCCTTCGTCTGGCTCGCGGTCCACCAGCTCGGGTTCCTGCGCGCGGACGGACGGCTCACCCGCCCCTGGCTCCTCGCGGGCGCCGGACTCGCCGGGGCGGTACTGCTGGTGGCGTCCGGGCCGTATCCGCTGTCGATGGTCGGGATGCCCGGCGAGAAGATCTCCAACATGGCGCCTCCCACACTCGCGCTGCTGTGCCACGGGCTGTGGCTGGTCGGCGCGGTGGAACTGCTGCGCGGGCCCGCCACCCGGTGGCTGAACCGCCCGCGCGTGTGGCGCACGGTCGTCGTCGCGGGCACCGTCTCCATGACCGCGTTCCTGTGGCATCTCACCGCGATGCTCGGCGTCTACGGGGTGCTGCTGGCCGCTCATGTCCGCCTGCCGGAACCCGGATCCGGTACATGGTGGATGCAGGTACCCTTGCGATTCCTGGCTGCCGCGGCGCTGACCGGCGTCCTGGTGGCCGTCTTCCGTGCGTTCGAAAAACCCTCGGGCGCCCGGGAGTCACGTGCGCCGCGCGCCTGGGCGGGACCCGCCGCCGCGCTCGGCGCCACCCTCAGCCTCCTCGGAGTGCTCGGACTGTCGCTGGTCGGCTTCGGGGGACTTCTGGAAGGCAGTACGGCACTGCTGATAGCCGTACATGTCACCGCCCCCGCGTCGGTGGCGATGACCTTGGCGGGGTGGCTGCTGGTGGAACGGGCGGGGCGGGCGGCCTGAGGTTCAGAAGTCGTCGATGGCGGTCAGGTCGATGTCGATGGAGTAGGGCACGTCGAGTTTGAGACGATCGTGGTGAATTCCGGTCAAGGCGTACGTACGGGTAGTCCGGGCCAACTCGTAGACCTGGACAACCGGGCGGCTTGCCGGACCTGCCATCTCGACCAGCCAGTAATGGCCGATGCCCGCTGCCGCGTACTTGTGCGGCTTGGTGAATCGGTCGCGTGAGTCGGACTCCGGGGAGACGACCTCAACGGCCAGCACTGCATCCCCCCCGTGGAAGTACGTCTGATCCGGCCCTGTCTTGGCGCTCGCCTTGATGACGGCAATGTCCGGCTCGGGCCCGTTGCGCCGGTCCAGCACGACAGTCATCTCGCGAACAACCTTCAGCTCAGGCGGAAGGGAGCCGCGCAAGCCGCTCACCAGCAGGTCGATCGCTGAGAAGTGGAAGTAGCGCTGCGGGCTCACGAAGACCAGGCTCCCGTCGATCAACTCGGTGTGCGGCGGGAGATCGGGCAGTGTGAACAGGTCCTCC
Organism: Streptomyces sp. NPDC047022; assembly: GCF_040644155.1. Taxonomy (NCBI): domain Bacteria; kingdom Bacillati; phylum Actinomycetota; class Actinomycetes; order Kitasatosporales; family Streptomycetaceae; genus Streptomyces; species Streptomyces sp. NPDC047022. The sequence continues at coordinate 152,367 of NZ_JBEYVV010000004.1, forward strand.
ACCGTGTATCCGTCCATCGGCGGCATCGGCCAGCGAGGCTGCCCGGTGGACTCGGCGGTCATGGTTCCTCCCATGGACGGGATCCTGCTGCCCTGGCTCCACGGTAGCGGCCGGATGGCGATCACGTCACCACAAAGAGTGACGACCCGCGTGCGTCCCGTCGCCTTGCCCCGAGGGCCTAGGCTTGAAGGCTGATCGAGCCCCGTGTCAGGAGTGAAATGGCCGTCAACCTGGTCAATGTCGAGAACGTCAGCAAGGTGTACGGCACCCGTGCGCTGCTCGACGGTATCTCGCTCGGCGTCTCCGAAGGGGACCGTATCGGTGTCGTCGGCCGCAACGGCGACGGCAAGACCACACTGATCCGGATGCTCGCCAAGCTGGAGGAGGCCGACACCGGCCGCGTCACCCACTCCGGCGGACTGCACCTCGGCGTGCTCACCCAGCACGACTCCCTCGATCCGGCCGCCACCGTGCGTCACGAGGTCATCCGGGACATGGCCGACCATGAGTGGGCGGGCAACGCCAAGATCCGGGACGTGCTCACCGGGCTGTTCGGCGGGCTCGACCTGCCGGGCTTCCCCCAGGGGCTCGACACCGTCATCGCACCGCTGTCCGGTGGTGAGCGGCGCCGGATCGCGCTGGCCAAGCTGCTCATCGAGGAGCAGGACCTGATCGTCCTCGACGAGCCCACCAACCACCTCGACGTCGAGGGCATCGCCTGGCTCGCCCAGCATCTGCGCGAGCGCCGCTCCGCGCTCGTGTGCGTCACCCACGACCGGTGGTTCCTGGACCAGGTGTGCACCCGTATGTGGGATGTGCAGCGGGGCACGGTCTACGAGTACGAGGGCGGTTACTCCGACTATGTCTTCGCCCGGGCCGAGCGCGAGCGCATCGCCGCCACCGAGGAGGTCAAGCGGCAGAACCTCGTCCGCAAGGAGCTGGCCTGGCTGCGGCGCGGCGCACCCGCCCGTACCTCCAAGCCCCGCTTCCGCGTCGAGGCCGCCAACGAGCTGATCAAGGACGTGCCGCCGCCCCGGGACAGCAGCGAGCTGATGAAGTTCGCCTCGTCGCGGCTCGGCAGGACCGTCTTCGACCTCGAGAACGTCAGCGTCCAGGCCGGACCCAAGACGCTGCTCGAACACGTCACCTGGCAGCTCGGCCCCGGCGACCGCATCGGCCTCGTCGGCGTGAACGGCGCGGGCAAGACCTCCCTGCTGCGCGCCATGACGGACGCCGCCCGCAGCGAGGGCGAGAAGCAGCCGGCCGGCGGCCGGATCGCCGTGGGCAAGACCGTCAAGCTGGCCTACCTGTCGCAGGAGGTCGCCGAGCTCGACCCCACCTGGCGGGTCCTGGAGGCCGTGCAGAAGATCCGCGAGCGCGTGGACCTCGGCAAGGGGCGCGAGATGACCGCCGGCCAGCTGTGCGAGACCTTCGGCTTCACCAAGGAGAAGCAGTGGACGCCCGTCGGAGACCTGTCCGGCGGTGAGCGGCGACGGCTCCAGCTGCTTCGCCTCCTCATGGACGAGCCCAACGTCCTGTTCCTGGACGAGCCCACCAACGACCTCGACATCGACACCCTCACCCAGCTCGAGGACGTCCTCGACGGCTGGCCAGGCTCGATGATCGTGATCTCCCACGACCGGTTCTTCGTGGAGCGGACCACGGACAAGGTGTTCGCCCTCCTCGGCGACGCCACCCTGCGGATGCTGCCCCGCGGCATCGACGAGTACCTGGAGCGGCGCCACCGCATGGAGGAGGCCGCCGCGGCGGCCACCGCCCCGGCGCCCGCCGTGCAGAAGTCCGCCGTCTCCGCTGCCGACGCACGCGCCGCGAAGAAGGAACTCCAGCGGATCGAGCGGCAGTTGGACAAGATCTCCGAGCGGGAGGAAAAACTCCACCGTCAGATCGCCGACAACGCAACGGATTTCGAGAAGGTGGCCGGCCTGGATGCCGAGCTGCGTGAACTCACCGGGGAGCGCGAGGAGCTGGAGCTTCGCTGGCTGGAACTCGCCGAGGACGCATAGGACTTCGGCAGGCGGCGCGCAGGCGGCGTGAAGGGCGCGTGAAGGCGCGTAACGAGGGCATCACGGGCCGGTCCTCCCTTGGGAACAGGGGTGGGACCGGCCCCATGTTCATGGGCGCCGCAGTGATACAAAGAGCGGTCTTGAAAGAGATCTGAGTACTACCGGTGTGGCCGAAACCGAGCACCACGAGCGTGGGGCCACATCGGTCAAAGGGGGAACACGCTGATGAGTCAGCCACCGGACCAGCCTGCGCAGGGCGGTTTCGGGGCGCCGCAGAATTCGCCTCAGGGCGGCTTCGGAGCCCCGCCGGACCCGCAGCCGCCCGCGCAGCCGCCGCCGGGCACCGGCTACCCCCAGCGGCCCGGCCCGTACAGCCGGCCCGGCCCCTACGCGCAACCCGGTCCCAATGCCGCGCCCCGGTCCGGCTACGGCTGTCCGCCGCAGCAGCAGCCGCAGTTCCCCGGTACGCCCACTGCGCCGCTCGGCGGTTCCAGGAACCCCTTCAGTGACGGCTCGCTGCGCTCCACGCTCCGGTCCGGCAAAGCCGATTCCCCCTCACCCGACTGCAAGTCGGCCTTCTTCGGCAGTGACCTGACGGCATGCAGCGGCGTGGTGGTCGACGCGAACACCCCGTACGTGCCCAGCGGCACGCAGCGAGGCAGCTCGAACGAGATCGTCGCGTTCGGCCGCGGCGCCGTCCTTCCTGACCATTCACGTTCGAGGCGACCGACAACGTGGACGGGCTGTGTCTCCGCGACCCAGCTGTTCGGCCAGACCCAGACGAACGCCAAGCTGATGCCGGCCTGCGGCAAGTGACCCGGCTGCCGGCTTCTCCGTCCCCGTCCACCACCCTTCCGATTCTTCCGTCCCTCGAGGTACCCACATCATGAGCCAGCCGCCCCCGCCCCCGAACCAGCCGCCATCGGGCGGCTTCGGCGCCCCCCAGGATCAGCCGCCGGGCGGTTTCGGACCCCAGCAGGACCCGCAGCCCGGCGGTTTCGGCCCACCGGCGTCCACGCCCGCGATGCCCCCCGCGTCTCCGCCCGCGCCCGCGCAGACCCCGCCCCCCGCGCAGGGCCCGGGATACGGCTATCCGCAGCCGGCGACCCCGCCGCAGCAGCCGTACGGCTACCCCCAGACGCCGCCCGGCCCGACCGGATACCCGCAGCAGCCGGGCTACGGCTACCCGAATCAGCAGCCCGGGTACGGCTACCCGAACCAGCAGCCCGGCTACGGCTATCCGCAGCCGGGGACCGTTCCCATGCAGCCGGGGCCCGCCCAGAGCAGTGGCCGCAAGGGCCTGGGCGCCCAGGTGTGGATCATCGTCTCGGCGGTGGTGGCCATCGCGCTGATCGTCGGCGGCGGCGTCTGGTACGCGAAGAGCTCGTCGGGGGGCGACGGGCCACACCCCCGTCCCCACCCTCACCCGAACCCCGGTGCGAACTCGGCCAAGGAAAAGGTCCCGGCCGACCCCAAGGCCGAGCTCGTCCTGCAGCTGCCCGCCCCGAAGATCACCGACAACGACGAGTACGACACCATCGCCGGCTCCTGGCTCACCGACTCCGTCTACGCCAAGGCCGGTATCAACAAGATCGTCGGATACCGCGCGGACACCGGCACCACCGCGTGGACGCTGCCGCTGAACGGCCAGGCCTGCGCGGGCTCGCACGAGGTCAGCTCCTCCGGCGTCGCCGTCGTGATCACCGAGACGCGCAAGCGGACCGGAAAGGACGACCACGTGGGATGCGGGGACGTGACCGCGTTCGACGTCTCCAGCGGCAAGCTGCTGTGGACCAAGTCGATCAGCGTCTCGGACGACCCGATCCGCTTCGAGGAGGTCGCGATCAGCGGCAACACGGCCGCCGCCGCGGGCTACGAGGGCGGCGCAGGCTTCGACCTGGCCAACGGCAAGATCCTGTGGCAGCCCAAGGCCGGCTCCTGCCAGGACATGGGCTACGCGGGCGGCGAGCAGCTCGTCGCGGAGCGCCAGTGCGGCGACTACGACAACGAGACGTACCAGATACAGGTCCTCGAACCGGCGACGGGCGCCGTGAAGTCGACCTACTCCCTCCCCAGGGGCCTGAGCGACGCCAAGGTGATCTCCACCAAGCCGGTGGTGTTCGGCGTGGAATCCGGTGCCACCGACAGCGACACCGGCATCTCGGATGTCTTCTCGCTGGACGACTCCGGCAAGCTGCGCACGAAGATCTCGCTGTCGGGCGGCAAGTACGACCCCGACTGCGAAAAGATCAACACCTGCCACGGCATCGCGGTCGGCAACGACATGCTCTATGTGCCGACGAAGAAGCACGACGGCTCCGCCGACTACAGCGACACGAACGAGATCGTCGCGTTCTCGCTGGCCACCGGGAAGATGAGCCCGAACAAGACCGACGCGGGCGACGACTGCGAGCTCTACCCGATCCGTATGGACGGCCCGAACCTGCTGGCCTACAAGGAGGGTTCGTACAACGAGGGCGCGCAGGTGGTCACGATCGACGCCGGGACCATGAAGGCGAGCACTCTGCTGAAGACGCCCTCCACCGAGCAGGCGCGCAACCAGATCAGCGACTTGGACCCCGAGAGCTCGGAGCTGCTCTTCGCCCACGGCCGGCTCTTCCTCGCCCGGGACTCGGTGGACAGATTCACGGCGGATGAGAAGGAGAACGTAGCGCTCGGCTACGGCGTGAAGTAGTACGCACGGCGCGCACGGAAGGCCTCGCTCCTGCTCAGGGGCGGGGTCTTTCGCGTACCCCTCATCAGGCTCGAATGGTACGGATTTCGGAAATCCCAGGCACTTCTCGCCGATTGGGGAAGCGCAACGTCGAACAAGCGTGTAGCTTCCGGGTGCATGAAAGGCAGAGGGTGCCACCGGGGCCTTCTGTCCCTTAGGGCCGACAGGCATCCATAGTGGGCATCCGTGGGGGGACTGGGGGGTTGCTCGATGGGAGTGCGGCTCATGGTGGTCGACGACCACAGGCTGCTGGCCGAGGCGCTGGCCTCGGCACTGAAGCTGCGGGGGCACCGGGTGCTTGCCGCGGCGGCGCCCAGCGCGGGCGCGGCGGAACTGGTGATCACCAGGGCGCCCGAGGTATGTCTGCTGGGCACGGCGGCGCCCGCCGAGGCGGGCACGTTCGACCCGGTGGTGCGGATCAAGCGGGAGCGTCCGCAGGTCGCGGTGGTGGTCCTCGGGCCGGTGCCGAACCCGCGCGGGATCGCGGCGGCGTTCGCCGCCGGCGCCTCGGGATACGTACGGCACGACGAACGCATCGAGGGTGTGGAGCGGGCCATCATGAAGGCCCGGGCCGGTGAGGCTGCGGTGGCACCGCAGCTGCTGCAGGGTGCGTTCAGCGAACTGCTCCATCCGGCGGCTCAGCCGGACGACGAGGGGCAGCGCCTGCTGCAGATGCTGACCCCGCGCGAGGTGGAGGTCCTGGTGCGGGTCGCGGACGGGGAGGACACCCGGCTGATCGCAGCCGGTATGGGCATCGCCCCGTCGACGGCACGCACCCATGTCCAGCGGGTCCTGATGAAGCTGGGCGTGGGCTCACGCCTGGAGGCCGCCGCCCTCGCGGCCCGCACAGGTCTGCTGGACCGTGCGGGCCCGTTCACCGGCGCCTCCGCGTCGAGGGCGGACGCGGCGCCGGGACAGCCGTAGCCGGTGTCCCGGCGGAGACGGACCCCTCCCTCGGGTCGCCCTCGGGCCGCCCCTGGGGAGGGGCCGGCCGGCCCGCGAGCCCGAACGAAAGACCCTAGTCCTGCTCGGTGGTCTCCGCGGCGCTCTCCGGCAGCGGCGGCGCGGGCGGGGCCGCCGGGCGCAGCTTCAGCCAGAGAAGGAAGAACACGCCGAGCAGCAGCATGCCCAGGCCGGTCCACAGGTTGATGTTGACGCCCTGGGCCTTGCGGATGTCGGCGTCGGAGGCGGTGAAGCCCGCGATCATCACGATGACGCCGTACAGGACGAACAGACCGCCGATGATGCGGCGCAGGTCGAAGATCCGCGCGGCGGTCGCGGACTTGCCCTCGAGATCGGTGACCGCACGCTGGACGTCACGCTCGGAGTACTCGGACATGGTCTCTCAATCCTCCCGCGGTCAGAGCGAGAACGGGATGTAGCAGGCGGCGGCGAGGACGACCGAGCCCCAGCCCAGCAGGGCCGGCTTGCGGTACCAGGCGTCGTCGCCCTCGGCGGGCGCCTCGGCCATCCCCGGGGACCTGGTGCCGTACACCAGTCCCTGCAGGGACTCCTCCGGCTTCGGCCTGGTGAACAGGGACACGATCACCATGACGACCGCGCCCGCCACGAAACCGGCGATGGCGGAGACGAAGTTGGCGCCCTGGTCGGAGGGGATGCCGATGAGGCCGTGCTTGTAGATGACGAAGTAGTTGACCATCGCGGTCACCGTGCCTGCGAGCAGGCCCCACAGCCCGGACTTCGCGGACGCGCGCTTCCAGAACATGCCGACGACGAAGACCACGAACATCGGCACGTTGAAGAAGGAGAACAGCGTCTGGAGGTAGCTCATGATGTTCGAGAACGAGGAGGCGAGGAAGGCCGTGCCGATGGAAGCGAGCACGCCGATCGCGGTGATGAGCCGCCCGAACCTCACGTAGTACGCGTCCTCGCGGTCCTTGACCACGTACTTCGCCCAGATGTCGTTGGTGAACACCGTGTTGAACGACGACACGTTGGCCGCCATGCCGGCCATGAACGCCGCCAGCAGTCCGGTCACGGCGATGCCGAGCACGCCGTTGGGCAGCAGCTCCTGCATCAGGTACGGGATCGCGTCGTTGTACTGGAGGTCCGAGCCCGGGGTGCCGATCTTCGGGACGAGGGCGGCGGCGACCAGGCCGGGGATCATCACCAGGAAGACGATGAAGATCTTCGGGTAGGCGGCGATCAGCGGGGTTCGCTGGGCGGCCGAGAGGTTCTTCGCGGACAGCGCGCGCTGTACCTCGGCGAAGTTGGTGGTCCAGTAGCCGAAGGACAGCACGAACCCGAGGCCGAGGACGATCGTCAGCCAGTTGGCGCCCAGCGGGTTGGCGTGCCCGATGCCGGTGCCGCCCCAGGCGGTGGTGAAGTCATGGCCGTGGGCCGCGGTGAGCTTGTGGGTCAGTCCGCCCCAGCCGCCGACCTTCCTCAGGCCGAGCACGGTGATCGGGATGAGGGCCGCCAGGATCACGAAGAACTGGAGCACCTCGTTGTAGATCGCGGACGAGAGCCCGCCGAGGGTGATGTACGCGAGCACGAAGAAACCGGCGACCACGATCGCCACCCACTGCGGCCAGCCCAGCAGCGCCTCCACGACGATCGCGAGGGCGTAGAGGTTCACACCCGCGATCAGGATGGCGGCAAATGCGAACAGGATCGAACTCAGCACATGCGCCCCCTTGTCGAAGCGCAGCAGCAGGAACTCCGGGACCGAGCGGACCTTGGAGCCGTAGTAGAACGGCATCATCACCAGACCCAGGAAGACCATGGCCGGGATGGCGCCGATCCAGTACCAGTGGACGGTGTACGCCCCGTACTGAGCGCTGTTGGCGGCCATGCCGAGGATCTCGGTGGCGGCCAGGTTGGCCGAGATGAAGGCCAGGCCCGTGATCCAGGCGGGCAGTGAGCGCCCGGACAGGAAGAAGTCGAGGCTGGTCTTCACGGAGCGGCGGGCGGCGAAGCCGATGCCCAGCACGACGGCGAAGTAGATCCCGAGGATCGTGTAATCGAGGCCGTTCGTGGGGAGTCGTAGCCCTGCCGCCAGATATGTGGGGGTCTGCATGAGTACTCGCTTCGTTGCGTGAGCCGATCAGAGCGGAACCTACGCCCCTGCGTTCGATATTTGAACAGTTCTGATGACGCTCTTTGTTTGATTGTGATGTTGACCTCTGATGGTGCAACGTGGTTTGTTGTGTTGAGTTATGTTTGAAGACTGGTTCGAGTGCGGATGCCGCGGATGGCGCGTCCGGTGACACGTCCGGCCTGGCGGCAGAAAGGCAAGTAGTCGTGAAGAAGACCTCGACCCGGCTGGCCGACGGTCGTGAACTCATCTACTACGACCTGCGCGACGACACCGTGCGGGACGCGGTGGACCGCCGGCCGCTCCAGCGGACCGTCACCACCTCCGAGACCCGGCGTGACGTGCTGCTCGGCGACTCGGTCGCCGTCGCCTCCCACCGCCAGGGCCGCACCTACCACCCCCCGGCCGACGAATGCCCGCTGTGCCCCTCGCTTCACGGCAGGCTCAGCGAGATCCCCGACTCCTCCTACGACGTCGTCGTCTTCGAGAACCGCTTCCCCTCCCTCGCCGGTGACTCCGGACGCTGCGAGGTCGTCTGCTTCACCTCCGACCACAACGCCTCCTTCGCGGACCTCACCGAACGGCAGGCCGGCCTGGTCCTCGACGCCTGGACCGACCGCACCGCGGAGCTGTCCCACCTGCCCTCCGTCGAGCAGGTGTTCTGCTTCGAGAACCGTGGCCAGGAGATCGGCGTGACCCTCGGCCACCCGCACGGTCAGATCTACGCGTACCCCTTCACCACCCCCCGCACCGCCCTGATGCTCCGTTCGCTCGCCGCCCACAAGGAAGCGACCGGCGGGGACAACCTCTTCGACGCCGTCCTGGAACGCGAGCTCGCCGGTCAGCGGCTCGTCCTGGAGGGTGAACACTGGGTGGCCTTCGTGCCGTACGCCGCGCACTGGCCCTACGAGGTCCATCTCTACCCCCGCCGCCGCGTCCCCGACCTGCTCGCGCTCGACGAGGCCGCGCGCACAGAGTTCCCCAAGGTGTATCTGGAACTCTTGAGGCGCTTCGACCGGATCTTCGACGGGCGAGGTGGTGGCGAGCCGCCGACGCCGTACATCGCGGCATGGCACCAGGCACCGTTCGGCGCCTGGGACGGGCCCGAGGGCGTCGCTCGGGACGACTTCGCGCTCCACCTCGAGCTTTTCACCGTCCGCCGCACTTCCGGCAAGCTGAAGTTCCTCGCGGGTTCCGAGTCCGGCATGAACGTGTTCATCAACGACGTGCCGCCGGAATCCGCGGCCCAGCGACTGCGAGAGGTAGCGAGTTCATGAGCGGGAAGTACCTGGTCACCGGCGGCGCGGGCTATGTCGGGAGCGTGGTCGCGCAGCACCTGCTGGAAGCGGGGCACGAGGTCGTCGTCCTCGACAACCTCTCCACCGGCTTCCGCGAGGGCGTACCGGCGGGCGCTTCCTTCATCGAGGGCGACATCCGCGACGCCGCCACATGGCTGGACCCCTCGTTCGACGCGGTCCTGCACTTCGCCGCCTTCTCCCAGGTCGGCGAGTCGGTGGTGAAGCCCGAGAAGTACTGGGACAACAACGTCGGCGGCACGATGGCGCTGCTCGGCGCGATGCGCGAGACGGGCGTGCGCAAGCTGGTCTTCTCCTCCACCGCCGCCACCTACGGCGAGCCCGAGCAGGTGCCGATCGCCGAGACCGCGCCGACGCGGCCCACCAACCCCTACGGCGCCTCCAAGCTGGCCGTCGACCACATGATCACCGGTGAGGCCGCCGCGCACGGCCTGGCCGCGGTCTCCCTGCGCTACTTCAACGTGGCGGGCGCCTACGGCAGCTGCGGCGAGCGGCACGACCCCGAGTCCCACCTCATCCCGCTCGTGCTCCAGGTCGCACAGGGCCGCCGCGAGGCGATCTCGGTCTTCGGCGACGACTACCCGACACCCGACGGCACCTGCGTACGCGACTACATCCACGTCGCGGACCTGGCCGAGGCCCACCTGCTGGCCGTCGGCGCCGCCACCCCCGGCGAGCACCTGATCTGCAACCTCGGCAACGGCAACGGCTTCTCCGTGCGCGAGGTCATCGAGACCGTCCGCAAGGTCACCGGGCACCCGATCCCGGAGGTCGTGGCCCCGCGCCGCGGCGGCGACCCGGCGGTCCTGGTCGCCTCCGCGGCCACGGCCCGCGAACGGCTCGGCTGGAACCCGTCCCGCGCGGACCTCGCGGGCATCGTCGCGGACGCATGGGAGTTCGCGCAGAACACCGCCGAGGAGCAGTAGGTGGGCGTACGCGAGGGCTTCGCGCAGCTGTACGGGACGGCACCCGAGGGTGTGTGGGCGGCACCGGGCCGGGTCAACCTGATCGGTGAGTACACGGACTTCAACGAGGGGTTCGTGATGCCGTTCGCCCTGCCGCACACGGCCCTCGCGGCGGTCTCCCGCCGCACCGACGGCGTACTGCGGCTGCACTCCGCCGACATCGGGGGACCGATCGTCGAACTGCGCGTCGACGAGCTGGAACCGCGGACGGACACCGGCTGGGCCGCCTACCCGGCCGGCGTCGTCCATGTGCTGCGCGAGGCGGGCCACCCGGTCACCGGCGCCGACCTCCACCTGTCCTCGACGGTGCCGACCGGTGCGGGCCTGTCCTCTTCGGCCGCGCTGGAGGTCGTCACCGCCCTCGCCCTGAACGACCTTTACGGCCTCGGCCTGACCCGCCCCCGGCTCGCGCGGCTCGCCCAGCGCGCCGAGAACGACTTCGTGGGCGTGCCGTGCGGGGTCATGGACCAGACCGCGTCCGCCTGCGCCACCGAGGGCCACGCCCTGCACCTCGACTGCCGAGACCTGTCCCTGCGCCAGATCCCCTTCGACCTGGCCGCCCACGGCCTGGTGCTGCTGGTCGTCGACACCCGGGTCAAGCACGCCCTTGGCGACGGGGCGTACGCCGAGCGGCGCGCGGGATGCGAGGAGGGCGCACGGCAGCTCGGCATCAGGCACCTGCGCGACCTCGCCTACGAGGACCTGCCGGCCGCGCTCGGGCGCCTGACCGACGAGCGCGTGCGCCGCTATGTGCGCCATGTCGTCTCGGACGACCACCGCGTCGGACGCGTCGTGGCCCTGCTCGACGCGGGCGAGGTCCGGGCGATCGGCCCCGTGCTGACCGAGGGTCACCGCTCCCTGCGGGACGACCTGCGTATCTCCTGCCCGGAACTGGATCTGGTGGTGGGCACGGCGAACGCCTCCGGCGCGCTCGGTGCCCGGATGACGGGCGGCGGCTTCGGCGGTTCGGCGATCGTCCTGGCCGAGGCCGCGGACGCGGACACGATCACCAAGGCGATCGAGGAGGCGTTCGCCGCCGCCGGCTTCACCACGCCCCGGGTGTTCCCGGCGGCGCCGTCGGCGGGCGCCCGCCGACTGAGCTGACACCGTCATCCGCCCGAGCCGCTGCACCAGGACGTCAGGACAGGCGTTTGGTCATCGTGTACTCCGTGATCCCCGGCGGATAGTCGGGGATCACGCACACCACGTCATACCCCCGCTTACGGTAGAAATCCGGCGCCTGGAAGTCCCAGGTCTCCAGGCGTGCGGCCGTGCATCCGCGCCCCTGGCGCGCAACGCGCTCCGCCTCGGCCAGCAGGCGGGTGCCGAGGCCCGCGCCGCGGTGCCGTTCGTCCACCCACAGATGGGCGATGTGCAGCCATGTCGTCCAGGTGTGGCCGACCAGCCCGCCCGCCAGCTCGCCCGAGGCATCCAACGCCCATACGTGCAGGGGGACTTCACGTTCCAGCGGCGTTCCGCGCAGTGCGCGCACCACCGGGGACGCCGCCATGTTCGTCTCGTGCAGCCGGGCGCGAAGCAAGTCCCGCCGCTGCCTGTGGACTTCAGTCTCGATACGAAACATGCGGCTCACCATAAACGCGCTGGCCAATCAGTTCTGTGAATCCCCTTCCACTCCCCGCCCCTGGCCCTACGCTGTGAACAGCGCCGATCGGGGGGTCGGTGCCGGCCAGGGGGCGAGACAGCCGGGTACGACGCCCTGAGCGGGGCAGCAGTTGGCTGCGTCGCCCTGTCCCAGGTGAGGATCCGGGGAGCATTCCGGGCGTGCCGTACCCCGCACCGGTCGTCCCCCGAGCAGTGGGGGTTTGAGTGGTTCGTATCCGAGTCCTGGTCGTCGACGACCATCGCATTTTCGCCGAGTCCCTCGCCGCCGCACTGGCGGCCGAGCCCGACGTCGAGGTGTCCGCGGCCGGCAGTGGCCCGGCCGCGCTGCGCTGTCTGGAACGCGCCGCCGCCGAGGGCCGCGGGTTCGACGTGATGCTCATCGACGCGGACCTCGGGGGCAACGTCCCGGGCTCGCGCCCGGCGGTCCCCGTCCATGACGGTGACGAGGAAGGGCTGGTCGACGGCATCTCCCTGGTCGCGGGGGTGCGTTCCGCGCGGCAGCAGCCGGGTGTGCGCACCGTCGTCCTGGCCGAGCGGGACGATCCGCGGCGCGCGGCCCTGGCCCTCCAGGCCGGAGCGTCCGGCTGGGTGGCCAAGGACTGCTCGCTGTCCCGGCTGCTCACGGTCATCCGGGGAGTGCTGAGGGACGAGACGCACCTTCCGCCCGCCCTGCTCACCGGTGTGCTGCGCGAGCTGACCGCGGCCCGCAAGCACCGCACCGAGAGCGAACGCCTGGTGGAGTCACTGACGCCCCGGGAGCGCGAGGTGCTGCGCTGCATGGTCGCGGGACTCGGTCGCAAAGCCGTCGCCGAGCGGCTGTTCCTGTCCCCGCACACCGTCCGCACCCATATGCAGAACGTCCTCGGGAAGCTGGGCGTCCACTCCACCCTCGCCGCCGTCGCCCTGGCCCGCCGGGCCGGCATAGGGCCCGTCGACCTAGCCGGGGATGTTGTCGAACGGGGCGGTCAGCTGGCGTAGCAGCGCGGCCAGGTCACCGCGCTGGGCCGAGCTCAGCTCCGCCAGGATGGCGCGCTCCTGGTCGAGCAGCCCGGCGAGCGCCTGATCCGCCCGGTCCCGGCCCTCGTCCGTGAGACGCACCAGCACACCACGGCGGTCGCTGGGATCGGGCAGCCGCTCGACCAGGCCCTTTTTCGCGAGGCGGTCGATGCGGTTGGTCATCGTGCCGGAGGTGACCAGGGTCTGCGTCAGCAGCTGGCCGGGGGAGAGCTGATAGGGGCCCCCGGCGCGCCTCAGCGCGGTGAGAACGTCGAACTCCCACGGTTCCAGGCTGTGTTCGGCGAACGCCAGCCGGCGGGCGCGGTCCAGGTGCCGGGCCAGCCTGCTCACACGGCTGAGTACCTCGAGCGGTTCCACGTCGAGGTCCGGGCGCTCCCGACGCCACGCCGCGACCAGCCGATCGACCTCGTCCTCCATGACGATCAGTGTAGTGGTTGTGTCGACATTGAGTCTCTTGAGGTGGAGCCTCTTGGGGTCAAGTCCCTTGAGATGAAGTTTCTCGATATCGACTCTCTTGACATCGAGATAATTTTCCGAGGATGATCAATGCGCCGGAGGCGTCCACGGGGGTGGCGCCTCCGCCCGAGAACCTTCGAAAGCCTTCGAAAGCCTCGAGAGGACCTCGCCCCCATCCCTCGTGAAGGAGGCACACATCATGCCCACCGCCCCCACCTGGGACCCCGGCCAGTATCTGCGCCACGCCGGCCACCGAGCCCGCCCCTTCGCCGATCTGCTCGCCCGCGTTCCCGCTCTTCCCCGCGACCCGGCCCGCATCGCCGACCTGGGCTGCGGCCCCGGCAATGTCACCGTGCTGCTCGCCGACCGCTGGCCCACCGCGCACATCACCGGGTACGACAACTCACCCGAGATGCTCGACAAGGCCCACACCGACCACGAGGGCCCGACCCGGGGCGGAGGCGGACTCGACTTCGCCCACGCCGACGCCCGGCACTGGACACCCGCCGAGCCCTACGACCTGATCATCAGCAACGCCACCCTGCAATGGGTACCGGGACACGCCCACCGCTTCCCCGACTGGATCGGCGCCCTCACCCCCGGCGGCACCTTCGCCTTCCAGGTGCCCGGCAACTTCGGCTCGCCAAGCCACCGCCTCATGCGGGAGATCGCCCACTCCGCCCGCTGGAAGGACCGCCTCGGCGACACCCTGCGCCACGACGACGCCGTCCTCACGCCCGAGGCCTATCTGGAGCACCTCACCGCCCTCGGCTGCACCGCCGACGTCTGGGAGACCACCTACCTCCATCTGCTGGAGGGCGAGGACCCGGTCCTCGACTGGGTGAAGGGCACCGGACTGCGGCCGGTGCTCACCGAGCTGGGCGAGGACGCGGAGGACTTCGTCACCGAGTACCGCGCGGCACTGCGCCAGGAATACCCGCCCACCGGCCACGGCACCGTGTTCCCCTTCCGCCGCGTCTTCGCCGTCGCCACGAAAAAGGCCTGAGCGATGCTCGCCGCCCTCGACCACGTCCAGCTCGCCGCACCCCCCGGCTCGGAGAACCTGCTGCGCGCCTACTACACCGACGCCCTCGGCATGACCGAGATCCCCAAGCCGCCGGTGCTCGCCGCACGCGGAGGCTGCTGGTTCCGGGCAGGGGCCGTACAACTGCACCTCGGCATCGAGAAAGACTTCCGGCCCGCGAAGAAGGCACATCCCGGGCTGCGGGTGACGGACATCGAGGCCTGCGCCGCCCGGCTGGTCGCCCATGGGGCGGCGGTCACCTGGGACGACACCCTCCCCGGCCACCGCCGCTTCTACTCCGAGGACCCCGTGGGCAACCGGCTGGAGTTCCTGGAACCGGTGGCCGCCCGCCACGGCACCGGTCATCACGACGAGTGACCGCGCCGCCCGCGCCTCAGCTCTTCCGGTGCCCGATCAGCCGCGGCTTCGGCTCGAGCCCGTCCAGCCCGTGCCACGCCAGGTTCACCAGATGCGCGGCCACCTCCGCCTTCTTCGGGCGTCGCACGTCCAGCCACCACTGCCCCGTCAGCGCCACCATGCCGACCAGCGCCTGCGCGTACAGCGGAGCCAGCTTCGGATCGAAACCGCGGCTCTTGAACTCGCGGCCCAGGATGTCCTCCACCTGGGTCGCGATGTCGGAGATCAGCGACGCGAACGAACCCGTCGACTGCGGAATGGGCGAGTCCCGCACCAGGATGCGGAACCCGTCCGTGTACTCCTCGATGTAATCCAGAAGAGCGAAGGCCGCCTGCTCGCACAGCTCCCGCGGGTGTCCCGCCGTCAGCGAACTCGTCACCATGTCCAGCAGGCGGCGCATCTCGCGGTCCACGACCACCGCGTACAGCCCCTCCTTGCCGCCGAAGTGCTCGTACACCACCGGCTTGGACACCCCGGCCTTCGCCGCGATCTCCTCCACCGAAGTGCCCTCGAACCCCTTCGCGGCGAACAGCGTGCGACCGATCTCCAGCAACTGCTGACGCCGCTCCGCGCCGGTCATCCGGGTGCGGCGCGTACGCCGCTGCTTCTCGCTGCTCGGGGTGCTGGATGAGTCGGTCGCCACGCTCTCAATCATGCCGCGTCAGCGGTCGCCCTCCCGCGCCGGGAGCCGTCCCCACCCGTGCTGCGGCGCGAATCGATACGTGAGCGTGACGGCCAGCGCACGTCGTACGCCCAGCCGAGCCGTTCGAACCAGCGGATCAGCCGCGCCGAGGAGTCGAGCTGACCGCGCTCCACACCGTGCCGCGCCGACGTCGGGTCCGCGTGGTGCAGGTTGTGCCAGGACTCGCCGCACGACAGGATCGCCAGCCACCACACATTGCCCGAACGGTCCCGCGACTTGAACGGGCGCTTGCCCACCGCATGGCAGATCGAGTTGATCGACCAGGTCACATGGTGCAACAGCGCCACCCGGACGAGTGAGCCCCAGAACAACGCGGTGAACGCGCCCCACCACGACATCGTCACCAGCCCGCCGATCAGCGGTGGCAGCAGCAGGGACACACCCGTCCACAGCACGAACTGACGGGAGATGGCCCGGATCGCCGGATCCTTGATCAGATCGGGCGCGTACTTCTCCTGCGACGTCTGCTCCTCGTCGAACAGCCAGCCGATATGCGCCCACCACAGGCCCTTCATCAGGGCCGGAACGGTCTCACCGAACCGCCACGGAGAATGCGGGTCGCCCTCCGCGTCCGAGAACTTGTGGTGCTTGCGGTGGTCGGCCACCCAGCGCACCAGCGGACCCTCGACCGCCAGCGACCCCGCGATCGCCAGCGCGATCCTGAGCGGCCGCTTGGCCTTGAAGGAGCCATGCGTGAAATAGCGGTGGAAGCCGATCGTGATGCCGTGACAGCCCAGGAAGTAGAAGAAGACCATCAGACTCAGATCGAGCCAGCTCACCCCCCACCCCCAGACCAGCGGCACCGCAGCGACGAGCGCCAGGAACGGGACGATGATGAACAGCAGCAGCGTGAACTGCTCGATCGAGCCCTTGTGCTCGCCGCCCAGCGTCGCGGAGAGCTGCGGCAGGTCGCCGTCCGCCTCCGGGGCGTCATCGATCACGTCGGAGCTTGTGGCCATGGGCGTCCCCTGGGGGGTCGAGGGTCGAGGGTCGAGGGTCGAGGCAAGTGCCCGGATACGGAACAGGGTGCCCCCCCGGATCTGACGGGAGTCCCTACGGCTCCGTAACCTACGGCGTCGTAAGTATGGCAGTGTGCCACCCCGCGGCAAGAGCCCCTGACCCTGCGCGTCCGTGTGGACACCTATCCTGGGAGCCGGTCGGACAGCGCGGTCCGCTCTGATTCCTTCCCGGACGCCAGGGCTCTGAGCGGCACCCGCCGCACGGCACCCCTTCCGGGTCCCCTCCAGACGAGCTTCAACACTGCAAGGAGCCGCACCTGTGAGCAGTGCCGACGACCAGACCACGACGACCAGCAGCGAACTTCGCGCCGACATCCGCCGACTGGGTGATCTGCTCGGCGAGACCCTGGTGAGGCAAGAAGGCCCCGAACTCCTGGAGCTGGTCGAACGAGTCCGCCGGCTGACCCGCGAGGACGGCGAGGCAGCCGCCGAACTCCTGCGCGGCACCGAACTCGAGACCGCCGCCAGACTGGTACGCGCCTTCTCCACCTACTTCCACCTGGCCAACGTCGCCGAACAGGTCCACCGAGGCCGCGAACTGCGCGCCCGGCGCGAAGCCGAAGGCGGACTCCTCGCCCGCACCGCCGACCGTCTCAAGGACGCCGACCCGCAGCACGTACGCGAAAGCGTCGAGAACCTCACCGTGCGCCCCGTCTTCACCGCACACCCCACCGAAGCCGCACGCCGCTCGGTCCTCAACAAGCTCAGGCGCGTCGCGGAACTGCTCGAAACCCCCGTCACCGCGGCCGACCGCCGCCGCCACGACTCCCGCCTCGCCGAGAACATCGACCTCGTATGGCAGACCGACGAACTCCGCGTCGTACGCCCCGAGCCCGCCGACGAGGCCCGCAACGCCATCTACTACCTCGACGAACTCCACGCCCACGCCGTCGGAGACGTCCTCGAAGACCTCACCGCCGAACTCGAACGCGTCGGCGTCAAGCTCCCCGACACCACCAGGCCCCTCACCTTCGGCACCTGGATCGGCGGCGACCGCGACGGCAACCCCAACGTCACCCCCCAGGTCACCTGGGACGTCCTGATCCTCCAGCACGAGCACGGCATCAACGACGCACTCGACACCATCGACGAACTGCGCGGCCTGCTCTCCCAGTCCATCCGTTACACCGGAGCCACCGAGGAACTCCTCGAATCCCTCCGGGCCGACCTGGACCTCCTGCCCGGGATCAGCCCCCGCTACAAGCGCCTCAACGCCGAAGAGCCCTACCGCCTCAAGGCCACCTGCATCCGCGAGAAGCTCACCAACACCAAGAAGCGCCTCGCCGCGAACACCCGGCACGAACCCGGACGCGACTACCTCGGCACCGCCGAACTCCTCCACGACCTCAGGATCGTCCAGACCTCACTGCGCGCCCACCGCGGCGGACTCTTCGCCGACGGCCGCCTCGCCCGCACCATCCGCACCCTCGCCGCGTTCGGACTGCAACTGGCCACCATGGACGTCCGCGAACACGCCGACGCCCACCACCACGCCCTCGGCCAGCTATTCGACCGCCTCGGCGAGGAATCCTGGCGCTACGACGACATGCCCCGGGAGTACCGGCACAAGCTGCTCGCCAAGGAACTCCGCTCACGCAGGCCCCTCGCCCCCACCCCCGCCCCCCTCGACGCCGCCGGCGCCAAGACCCTCGGCACCTTCGAAACCGTCGGACGTGCCCTCGACGCCTTCGGCCCCGAAGTCATCGAGTCCTACATCATCTCGATGTGCCAGGGGGCCGACGACGTCTTCGCCGCCGCCGTCCTCGCCCGCGAGGCAGGCCTCGTCGACCTCCACGCCGGCTGGGCCAAGATCGGCATCGTCCCGCTCCTCGAAACCACCGACGAACTCAAGGCCGCCGACACCATCCTCGAGGACATGCTCTCCGACCCCTCCTACCGACGGCTCGTCGCCCTGCGCGGCGACGTCCAGGAGGTCATGCTCGGCTACAGCGACTCCTCCAAGTTCGGCGGCATCACCACCTCACAGTGGGAGATCCACCGCGCCCAGCGCCGCCTGCGCGACGTCGCCCACCGCTACGGAGTACGACTGCGCCTCTTCCACGGACGGGGCGGCACCGTAGGCCGAGGCGGCGGCCCCACCCACGACGCCATCCTCGCCCAGCCCTGGGGCACCCTCGAAGGCGAGATCAAGGTCACCGAACAGGGCGAGGTCATCTCCGACAAGTACCTCATCCCCTCCCTCGCCCGCGAGAACCTGGAACTCACCGTCGCCGCCACCCTCCAGGCCTCCGCCCTGCACACCGCCCCCCGCCAGTCCGACGAGGCCCTCAACCGCTGGGACGCCGCCATGGACGTC
The DNA here is from genome assembly GCF_040644155.1 of Streptomyces sp. NPDC047022. Classification (NCBI taxonomy): domain Bacteria; kingdom Bacillati; phylum Actinomycetota; class Actinomycetes; order Kitasatosporales; family Streptomycetaceae; genus Streptomyces; species Streptomyces sp. NPDC047022. The sequence continues at coordinate 171,040 of NZ_JBEYVV010000004.1, forward strand.
GTCTCCGACGCCGCCCACGCCGCCTACCGCACCCTCGTCGAAGACCCCGACCTGCCCGCGTACTTCTTCGCCTCCACCCCCGTCGACCAGCTGGCCGACCTCCACCTCGGCTCCCGCCCCTCACGCCGCCCCGACTCCGGCGCCGGCCTCGACGGACTGCGCGCCATCCCCTGGGTCTTCGGCTGGACCCAGTCACGGCAGATCGTCCCTGGCTGGTACGGCGTCGGCTCCGGCCTCAAGGCACTGCGCGAAGCGGGACTCGACACCGTCCTCGAAGAAATGCACGAACAATGGCACTTCTTCCGCAACTTCATCTCCAACGTCGAGATGACCCTCGCCAAGACCGACCTGCGCATCGCGCGCCACTACGTCGACACCCTCGTCCCCGACAACCTCAAGCACGTCTTCGCGACGATCGAGGCCGAACACGAACTCACCGTCCGTGAGATCCTCCGCGTCACCGGAGAACAAGTCCTGCTGGACGCCCAGCCCGTCCTCAAGCAGACCTTCACCATCCGCGACGCCTACCTCGACCCGATCTCCTACCTCCAGGTCGCCCTCCTCAAGCGCCAGCGCGACGCGGGGGCAGCCGGCACCGAACCCGACCCGCTGCTCTCCCGCGCCCTGCTCCTGACGGTCAACGGCGTCGCCGCCGGCCTGCGCAACACCGGCTGACGCCCACCCGGACACCCGCGCACCCGGACACGGCAGTGCCCCCGAGCCCCGCATGGGCCCGGGGGCACTCCACCACCGTACGCCGTTCAGATCACCAGGAAAGCGGTCGTCAGCAGCACCAGCCCCGCAGCCGCCAGCACCCACGCCGCCCGCACCAGCCGCAGCCCGCCCGCCACCACCACCGAAGCCAGCAACAGCGCCCCGCCCAGCGGAACCCACGCGTACAGAATCCCCGCAGGACCCGACCGCACGACATCATCCGAACCCGGCTTCACCACCACCGTGTACGTCTGGCCCCGCCGCACCGCGACCGACTTGTCGATCACCACGCTCCTGCGCGCCGCCGCCCCGGCCGACACAGGCGTGAACGGGCCACGGCACGTGTCCGCCCCGCACCGGTCCACCTCGATCGAGCCCCGCTCACGGCCCTTGGTCAGCATCACGTACTGCGCGGTACCCCAGGAACCCCAGACACCACCGATCAGAATCACCACAGCGACCGCACCCACGACCGCGAGCTGCCCGAACCGCAGCGCCGCGACCGCACCCTGAGAAGAGGAGACGGCAGAAGGCATGGCCGCGATACTTGGCCATCGCTCCACGCCTGGTCAACCCCGGCTCGAACCAGCGGGCGACAAGTCCCCAGTTGTACGCACGTATCGACGGCGCGCCCCCGCCGGTACCGGCGGACTCAGGAGTTGTACGAGCCCTGCGCCCGCTCCAGACCCTCGATCACCAGACACTCCACCGCGTCCGCCGCCCGGTCCACGAAGTAGCCCAGCTCCTTGCGCTCCGCGGACGAGAAATCCTTCAGCACGAAATCCGCCACCTGCATACGCCCCGGAGGACGCCCGATCCCGAACCGCACCCGGTGATAGTCGGCGCCCATCGCCTTCGTGACCGACTTCAGCCCGTTATGGCCGTTGTCCCCGCCACCCAGCTTCACACGCAGCGCCCCATAGTCGATGTCCAGCTCGTCGTGCACCGCCACGACCTGCGCCACCGGCACCTTGTAGAAGTCCCGCAGCGCGTTCACCGGCCCACCCGACAGATTCATGTACGACATGGGCTTCGCCAGGATCACCCGGCGGTTCGCGGGACCCGGCGGCCCGATCCGCCCCTCCACGACCTGCGCCTGCGCCTTACCGGCACGCTTGAACTTCCCCCCGATCCGCTCGGCCAGCAGATCAGCCACCATGAACCCCACATTGTGCCGGTTCATGGCGTACTCAGGTCCAGGGTTCCCGAGGCCCACGACGAGCCAGGGAGCACCCGCAGGGGTGGTCACGTCCATGCCTCCTTGAATTCCTGCTCGATACGCGCCAGCCGCTGCCCCACACGGGAACAGCGGCTGACACAACGACGTGGATGAGGATCAGGCCTCGGCGCCGGCCTCTTCGCCCTCGCCCCCGGCCGCCTCGCCCTCCGGAGCCTCCTCCGCCTGAGCGGCCAGCACCTGGAGAACCACCGCGTCCTCGTCGACCGCCAGGGTCACACCGGAGGGAAGCGTGATGTCCTTCGCGTGGATCGAGGCACCGGCCTCAAGACCCTCGACCGACACCGTGACGGCCTGCGGAATGTGCGTGGCCTCGGCATCGACCGGCAGCGCCACCAGCACGTGCTCCAGCAGGTTGCCACCCGGGGCCAGCTCGCCCTCGGCGTGCACCGGAACCTCGACCGTGACCTTCTCGCCGCGCTTCACCAGCAGCAGGTCCACGTGCTCCAGGAAGCCCTTCAGCGGGTCACGCTGCACGGCCTTCGGGATCGCCAGCTCGTTGGTCTTGCCGTCGATGTCCAGAGAGATCAGGACGTTCGGCGTACGCAGCGCCAGCAGCAGCTCGTGACCCGGCAGGGTCAGGTGCCGCGGGTCCGAACCGTGACCGTACAGAACACCGGGAACCTTGCTGTCACGGCGGATACGACGCGCGGCACCCTTGCCGAACTCGGTGCGCGTCTGAGCGGCGATCTTCACCTCGGACATATTCACTCCTCGTACAAACAGAACGTTGGGGGTCCCCCTGCTCCTTGGAGCCCGGGGAGGTCACCCGGCCACGAACGGCCTGCTACGAAGAGCGCGTCGATAACGGACCGCCGTACCCATGAGTACGGCCTCCCTCGCCGAGCAACTGCAGCAGTCTACTCGGAGAGGGAGGCCGCACCCAAAACGATCTCCAGCAGCGTTATCGGCGCACCGGCACGATCACTGCTCGTCGAAGAGGCTCGTCACCGAACCGTCCTCGAACACCTCACGCACCGCACTCGCGATCGTCGGCGCGATCGACAGCACCGTGATCTTGTCCAGCTCCAGCTCACCCGGGGTCGGCAGCGTATTCGTGAACACGAACTCGCTGACCTTCGAATTCTTCAGACGATCAGCGGCCGGACCCGACAGCACACCATGCGTCGCCGTCACGATCACGTCCTCCGCCCCATGCGCGAACAGCGCGTCGGCGGCGCCGCAGATCGTGCCACCCGTGTCGATCATGTCATCGACCAGAACGCAGATACGGCCCTTCACGTCGCCCACGACCTCGTGCACCGTCACCTGGTTCGCGACGTCCTTGTCACGCCGCTTGTGCACGATCGCCAGCGGCGCACCCAGACGGTCGCACCAGCGGTCCGCCACCCGCACACGGCCCGCGTCCGGAGACACCACCGTCAGCTTGGAACGGTCCACCTTGTGACCCACGTAGTCCGCCAGCAGCGGCAGCGCGAACAGGTGATCCACCGGACCGTCGAAGAAGCCCTGGATCTGGTCCGTGTGCAGGTCGACCGTCAGGATCCGGTCCGCACCCGCCGTCTTCATCAGATCGGCGATCAGACGCGCCGAGATCGGTTCACGTCCACGGTGCTTCTTGTCCTGCCGCGCGTAACCGTAGAACGGCACAATCACGGTGATCGACCGCGCCGACGCGCGCTTCAGCGCATCGATCATGATCAACTGCTCCATGATCCACTTGTTGATCGGAGCCGTGTGGCTCTGGATCAGGAAGCAGTCGGCACCACGCGCCGACTCCTGGTAACGCACATAGATCTCACCGTTGGCGAAGTCGAAGGCCTTCGTCGGGACAACCCCGACACCCAGCTGCTCGGCGACCTCCTCAGCAAGCTCGGGGTGGGCGCGGCCGGAGAAGAACATCAACTTCTTCTGGCCGGTCGTCTTGATCCCGGTCACGGCACTGTCTCCTCAGAGGTGTCTCAACTCGGTACCGCGAGGCCACCACGGTCGCAGCGACACAACGACTGCAAGCCGGCGGCCGTCACAGCTGGTGGGGGTGCGGGTGTGTGCACTTATCACGGTACGCCGTATCAGACGCACCTGATTGCGGTCAGCCTTCGCCATCCGCCTCCCGGGAAGCCGACTCGGCCGCCTTCGCCGCCGCACTCCCCGGACGCTTACGGGCCACCCAACCCTCGATATTCCGCTGCTGACCACGGGCCACAGCCAGCGAACCGGGCGGCACATCCTTCGTGATCACAGACCCCGCCGCGGTGTAAGCACCATCCCCGACCGTGACAGGAGCCACAAACATGTTGTCCGAACCGGTCCGGCAGTGCGACCCCACCGTCGTGTGGTGTTTGTCCTGTCCGTCATAGTTCACGAAGACACTCGCCGCGCCGATGTTCGTGAAATCACCGATCGTCGCATCACCCACGTACGACAGATGCGGCACCTTCGTACCCTCACCGATGGAGGCGTTCTTCGTCTCCACATATGTACCGATCTTCGACTTCACGCCCAGACGCGTACCCGGCCGCAGATAGGCGAACGGACCCACCGACGCCTCAGGACCCACCACCGCACCATCGGACACCGTGTTGTCCACCCGTGCCCCGGCACCCACCCGGGTGTCCTTCAACCGCGAGTTCGGACCCACCTCGGCGCCCTCCCCGACATGCGTCGAACCCAGCAACTGAGTCCCCGGCTGCACCACCGCGTCCCGCTCGAACGTCACCGTCACATCGACCCACGTCGTCGCCGGATCGACCACCGTCACACCCGCGAGCATCGCGTCCGTGACCAGCCGGTCGTTGAGCACCCGGCGGGCCTCCGCCAGTTGCACACGGTTGTTGATCCCCGCGATCTCCCGGTGATCCGCCGCGACGGACGCACCCACCCGGTGCCCCGCCTCACGCAGGATCCCCAGGACATCCGTGAGGTACTCCTCGCCCTGGCTGTTGTCCGTCCGCACCTTCCCCAGCGCCTCGGCGAGCAGCCGCCCGTCGAAGGCGAACACCCCCGAGTTGATCTCCCTGATCGCCCGCTCGGCCTCGCTCGCGTCCTTGTGCTCCACGATGGCGGTCACGGCACCGCTGGCGGCGTCGCGCACGATACGGCCGTAACCGGTGGCGTCCGGCACCTCGGCGGTCAGCACCGTGACGGCGTTGCCGTCCTGCTGATGCGTGCCGGCGAGCCGCTGGAGCGTCTCACCCGTGAGCAGCGGAGTGTCGCCGCACACCACGACCACGGTGCCGTCCACGGCACCGCCGAGCTCCTCCAGGCCCATCCGCACGGCGTGCCCGGTCCCGTTCTGCTCTGCCTGGACGGCGGTCCGGACGGCCGGGTCGATCGCGGTGAGGTGCGCGGAGACCTGCTCCCTGGCGTGGCCCACGACGACGACGAGGTTCTCGGGCTTCAAGTCACGCGCGGCGGCGAGCACATGCCCGACGAGGGAACGGCCGCAGATCTCGTGCAGGACCTTGGGTGTGGCCGACTTCATACGGGTGCCCTCACCCGCTGCGAGAACGACGACGGCGGCCGGGCGGTTGGCACTCACGGGGATGCCCTTCGGCTTCTGGGGGTGGGGTGGACATCCGCAGGATACCGGGGCGTTGGATGGGGGACATGAGAGCGGGTCCTGACCTCCTTGGTCAGGACCCGAACCGAGCAGCTCCGCCAGCTGGATTCGAACCAGCACTACAGGGCTTCAAAGGCCCGCGGGCTACCAGTTACCCCATGGCGGATCGCTGCGTCAGACCTTACCTGAGACACGCTGAGGCCTGGGCCACCATTCCGGTCCACCAACCCTCGATGCGACGGTAGAGGTCGGCTCCCTGTGACACGCGAATCACGAGGCAGCCGCGGTAGCCCTCACCCACGTTCTTCCGAACGGTCTTCGGGTTGTGCTTCTTGATCGTTGTCTTCTGGAACGTGGAGGCATCGACCCCGACCAGGTCGGCCCAGTAGCGTTCCGCGCCCTCGACGTCCGCTGTGATGTGGATCATCACTCGGAACTTCAAGCGCTCGGGTTCGACGCCCACCAGGGACAACCAGGCGAGGTAGAGCTTGATCACGCCAGGGTCGCTGTTGACGAACAGGACGTTCTCACGCCGGTCGTACGGCTTGTCCTTCGAGCCCTCGGCCCAATAGAGAGCCACGCCCGTCATGAAGAGGTCCCGGCTCGACATCTCGCCGATCTCCCGCGTGGCGGCCGCCTTGGTCTGCTGCCGTGTCTCGTCCCGAACCGCCAACTCATGTTCCCAGCGCTTACGTGCTGCAAGCTTCGCCTGCTCTATCGGGTCGCGACGCTCCGGCTTCGGCAGATCCCGTACCCACAAGGAGATCGAACTCTTCGAGCACCCCAGCTCGACCTGGATCTGGTCGTAAGTCCAGCCCTGGAGTCGCAGCTCCCTCGCCCTGTGCCTCAGGTCGTCCTTGGCGTTCGGGCGTTTCGTCCATTCCGGGGGCGGCTCGCCTTCCAGGAGGCGGTTGAGGATGTCGTTGTTGTGGATGTGCAGCCGGTCCCGGATCTGTCGGCGGCTGAGACCCGCGCGCCGCAGCGCGACCGCCCGTTCCCGCAGGCCTTCGAAGTCCGTGTAGTTGTTCTGTGAATGTGCCATGGGCATACCGTCCGGCCGGAATGTGGGCTTCCGGTGTCGAATGGTGTGTGATTCAGCAGTTCGTGGGATTACAGCGGGTTTCGCTTCTGTGCGAATGCGTAGTGTGGTGTGACGCACCCGTCGAAACTCACCGGAAAACCCCCGCCCCTCGCCCGTAGGCTGGAGGCATGACCACGACGGGGGAAGTCCACAAGGGGGCCGGGGAAGGCCCCTGGTGGTGGGCAAGGTGGCGCAGTGCGGTGCTGGACATCTCGCTCGCGGCGGTGTCTGCCGTGGAGTGTTCGCTGGAGGGGATCGAGTTCTCGCGGGATGCGGGGCTGCCCGTTCCTGTCGGGATGGGGTTCGGGCTGTTCGCGGGGCTGACTCTGGTGCTGCGGCGCAGGTGGCCCATTGCTGTCGTTCTCGTCTCCATCGCGATCACCCCGGCCCAGATGGGGTTCCTGATGGGTGTCGTGGGGTTGTACACGCTGGCGGCGTCCGAGCTGCCCCGTCGGATCATCGGGGCGCTGGCGGGGATGTCGTTCGCGGGGATGTTCATCGTGACGTATGTGCGGGCGCATCAGGGTCTGGTGCGGGGGGATCTGTCGATCGCCGGGGGGTTCATTCCGTTTCTGTCCGTGACCACCGCCCTGGGGATGACGGCTCCTCCGGTGTTGCTCGGGCTGTATGTGGGTGCGCGGCGGCGGCTGATGGAGAGTCTGCGGGAGCGGGCTGATTCGCTGGAGCGGGAGTTGATGCTGCTCGCCGAGCGTGCGGAGGAGCGTGCGGAGTGGGCGCGGAACGAGGAGCGGACGCGGATCGCGCGGGAGATGCATGACGTGGTCGCGCATCGGGTGAGTCTGATGGTGGTGCATGCTGCCGCTCTTCAGGCTGTGGCGCGGAAGGATCCGGAGAAGGCGGTGAGGAATGCCGCTCTGGTGGGGGATATGGGGCGGCAGGCGCTGACCGAGTTGCGGGGGATGCTCGGTGTGTTGCGGACGGGTGAGGGTTTGGGGGTGCGGTCGGCGAGGGCGGAGATGCCGCTTGCGGCTGTCGGGGCTGCGGCTGCGGCTGCTGCGTCGCGGGCGGCGGATGATGTGTCGGAGGGGCCGTGTCTCGCGGAGTTGGAGGAGTTGGTGGGGCAGTCTGCGGCGGCGGGGATGGTGGTGCGGCTGTCGGTGGAGGGTGAGGCGAGGTCGTATGCGCGGCTGGTGGAGCAGACGGCGTATCGCGTGGTGCAGGAGGCGCTGACCAACGTCCATAAGCATGCGGCGGGTGCGAAGACGCATGTGCGGCTTGCGCACCGTTCGGCGGAGATCGCGATGCAGGTGGAGAACGAGCCGCCGCCGGAGCCGGGTGCGGCTCTGGCGGCGCGGTTGCCGAGTGGGGGCAATGGGCTGGTGGGGATGAGGGAGCGGGTGAGTGCGCTCGGTGGGGTGTTTGTGTCGGGGCCGACGGATGCGGGTGGGTTCCGGGTGTCGGCGGTGATTCCGGCGCAGCTGGCCTGAGGCGAGCGGGGCCGGCCGGTCCCTGTGGCCGCTGTCGGCTGTCAGCCCTGTGTGAGGCGTACGGGTTCGATTCCCGTGAGCAGGGTGGTGAGGCCGTGGTCGATGTCGGGGCCGAGGTACCAGTCGCCGGTGTGGTCGAGGGCGTAGACGCGGCCTTCGGCGTCTATGGCGAGGAGGGCGCGGCTGTCGGTTTCTTCGCCGAGGGGGCAGATCTCGGTGTCGAGGGCGCGGCCGAGGTCGCCGAGGGTGCGGGCGAGGTGGAGGCCGTGGAGGGGGTCGAGGTGGAGGCCGGCCGGGGCGAGGCGGCGGCCGGGGCCTGTGGGGGTGATGTGGAGGCCGCCGAATTCGGCCCAGGCTTCGACGGCGGCGGGGAAGACGGCGTGCCGGTGGCCCGCGGGGGATACGTGGCCGCGGAGGGCGTCGGCCCATACTTCGGCTTGCTTGATGTCCCAGCGTCCTGGTTGCCAGCCTGCGGTGCGCAGTGCGGCGTCGACGGGTGCGGGGAAGCGTAGTGGGGCTGTTCCCTGTTCGAGCCGGGTGGGGGGCTCGGGGGAGGGGGTGCGGTCGGTGTGCATCTGCCCTTTGTTCGTTCGGTGCCGGGGTGTGGCGTGGGTGGTGTCGTGCGGGGTCTGGGGTGGCGGGGTGCGCTGAGGGGTCAGTGCTGTGCCGTGGGGTCGATGATGCGTACGCCGAAGTGGTCGCTGAGTGAGGTGCAGGCGCGGCAGGGTGTGGCGAAGCTGCCGTGGAGGGGGTCGCCGTCTTCACGGATGCGGCGGGCGGTGAGTTTGGCGTGTTTGAGGGCTTTGCGCGCTTCGCCGTTGGTCATGGGTTTGCGGGCGGCGCGTTTGCTGCGCGTGGCGTCGGCGGCGGTGATGTGCCGGGAGATGAGGATCGCTTCGGCGCAGCGTCCGGTGGATCGGTCGCGGTGGCTGCTGGCGAGGGTGTCGAGGTACTCCTGGACGAGTGGGTGGAGGGCGGGTGGCTGGTCGCCGCGTGCGGCGGTTCCGGTGAGGGTGGTGCCGCGGACGGAGAGGGCGGCGGCGACGGTGGGGAGTATGCCGTCGCGGCGGTGGCGGAGGGTGGGGGTGGGTGCGGTGTCGGCCGTGCTCCAGTTGACGCGTGGGTCTCCTGAGGTGCCTGTTTGTGCGGTGTTCATGGATTGTCGTCCCTCCCCTTGCCTCCCCCGTGGGAGGACACAGACTGCCAAATGCCGTGGCTGGTGCGGAAGCTGGGTCGGTGCGACACGCCAGGGTTGGGCGGACTGTCACGGCGGGGTGACGGCTGGTCACGGTGGTGGTGGGTCGGCCGGGCGTGGGGGCTGGAGGGCCGGTGACCCGTGTCGTCGTACCGCTTAGGCTGTCGGCATTCGCGATTCGCGATGCCGTAGAGGCCAGGCCGCAGGGGCCGGACAGAACGCCGCAGGGGGCTTACGTCATGACGACAGGTCGGCTCGGGCTGGGGACACCTCCCGGTCGTCAGGCCGGTGAAGGTGCCGCGCCGCCGAACGCCGCGTACGCCGGGCAGGTTGTGCAGTTCCCGGACCCGGTGAGGGCTTCCCGCCATCCGAGGGGGGTGCGGGTGGACGAGCACGGTTACCCGGATTTCTCGCCTTATGCCCGTGCGTCGGCGGAGATCGCGGAGCCGCCGGAGGGTTTTGGTGTGGATGAGTTGCGGCTGACGGACTATGTGTCGGCGAATGCCGCCTCGGCGGCGGCCGGCCATGATCTGTGGGACGCGATTCCGGCGGTGGCGACGCCGCACGGCTGGACGTGGCATCACGTTCGGGGTGCGCGGCGGCTGGAGTTGGTGCCGGTCGAGGTGAAGGCGTTGTTGAGGCATCACGGTGGTGTCGCGACGGCGAGTGTCGACCATGGTAAGCGGGGGACGCGGCCGTTGCAGGAGACTCGGCCGGTGCACTTCGGGCTGCCGAGGGGTGGGGTGGCGGTGACGGAGCAGCAGGTGCAGGGGGTCGAGGAGGATCTCGGGTACCGGCTGCCGGGTGCGTACCGTTCGTTCCTGAAGGCGGCGGGTGGTTGTGCGCCGGTGGGTGCGGCGCTGGACGCCGAGTTGGGGTTGCTGGTCGATCAGCCGTTCTTCACGGTGCGTGATGAGGCGGCGGTCAATGACCTGGTGTATGTGAACAAGTGTCTGCGCGATCATCTGACGAAGGATTATCTGGGTGTCGGTTTCGTGCAGGGCGGTCTGCTGGCGGTGAAGGTGAAGGGCGACGGGATCGGTTCGGTCTGGTTCTGTGCCTATGACGACGCGCGGGATGTCGATGCGTCGTGGACGCCGGCGGAGCGCGTGGAGCGGCTGCTGCTGCCGTGTGGTGACGACTTCGACGATTTTCTGTCCCGGCTGGCGGGGGATCCGCCGGAGTTGGAGACAGTGGCGAACCTGATGGTGGACGGCGGCTTCGCGCGTGCGGTGCCCGTGTCGTCGGTGGAGGAGTGAGTCCGGACGATGGTGACGTTCGCACAGGCGCAGGAGCGCGCGGAAGAGTGGATCAACGGTGATGTGCCGTCGTACCAGCATCGTGAGGTGCGGGTGCGGGAGTTCGAGCTCGGGTTCGTGGTGTGGGCGGAGGACCGCGCCGAGGGGCCGCGTTCGGACGGGGGCGCGCTGCGGCTGGTGATCGCCCGTGACAGTGGTGAGGCGACGCTGTGGCCGGGGCTGCCGGTGGGTGAGGTGATTCGCCGGTACGAGGAGGAGTACGGGGCGGGTGAGGCGGAGGAGCCCGCTCCGGTGCCCGCGGCGCGAGTGGATCTGAATCAGACGTCGTTCCTGCTGAGTCCGCCGGAGTGGTTGCAGGAGGCGGCGGACAGGATGGGGATTCCGGATCGCCGTCAGGGCGGTGCCGGGTCGTCGGGGGAGGCGTCGGGGACGTCGTCCGGCGTTGCCGGTGCTGCGCCGTCGCCTGCGTCCGTGCCGTCGCCTGCGTCCGCGCCTTCGACTGCTGCCGGGGTCGGGGGAGCGGTTGCGGACGCGGTGCCGGTGCCGGGTGCGTCCGCTGGTGCGACGCAGTGGGCGGGGACGGACACCAGTGCCGATGCGGGCGAGGACCGTTCGGTCCCGTTGCCGGCCACGGTGTTCGCGCCGCCGGTGAGTGGGGCGGATGACGGCGGTACGCCGCCGCCCGCGTCCACTCCTGACGCGAAGACCGCGCTGCTGGCGGGTGGCAGCCAGTTGCCGCGTACGGCGGTGGCTCCGGTCCTGGGTGAGCCCGGGGCGGGGGCGCCGGGCACTGCGCCCACTGGTGCGCCTTCGTACGGGTATCCGCAGGGGCCTGGTGGTGTGCCGGGTACGCCGCCGGGCATGCCGCCCGGTCCCGCTGTGCCCGGTCCGGCGCCTCAGGCCGGTTCGTCCGGGACGGGACGGCACCTGGCGCCGAACGCCGGGGACATCGCCGACGCCGCGACGAGCAAGGCGGCGCCTCCGCGGGGGCCGCGTGCCGGTGGTGCGCCCCATCCGCCCGGAGTGCCTGGTGTGCCGGGCGCGCGGTCGGGTGCGACCCCGCCTCCTCCGCCGCCTCCGTCACCGGGTGCCGCGGGGGGTGGTTACGTGCCGACTCAGCTGGTGTCGCAGCTCGGTCCGGAGGGGCCGGGGGGTGCGCCGGTTCCGGGCCCGCCCGCACCGCAGCCGCCGGGGGTTCCCGGGGCTCCGCAGGTTCCTGGTGCGCCGGGTCAGCCGGGTGGTGCGTCTCCGGGCGGGGTGCATCACGCGGCCACGATGCTTGCCGGTCCGGCCGTCGGTGGTCCGGGCGTGCCGCCGGGTGCTCCGGGTGTTCCTGGCGCGCCGGCGATGCCGCCGGGTGCTCCTGGCGCTCCTGGTGCCCCTGGTGCCCCTGGTGCCCCTGGTGCTCCGGGAGCGGCCCCCGGAGCCGTGCATCACGCCGAGACCATGCTGGCCGGACCGCCTTCCGGAGGCCCCGGCATGCCGCCGCCTCCGCCTCCGCCGCCGCCGGGAGTGCCGACGGGCGCTCCGCAGCCGGTGCCGGGCGGCCCCGTACCGGGTCCGCCAGTGCCTGGTCAGCCCATGCCGGGTCAGCCCATGCCGGGTCAGCCGATGCCGGGTCAGCCGCCCGCGTACGGTTACCCGCCGGCCGGACAGCCGACCGTCGGCCCCGGATATCAGGCCGTGTTGCGCTACCGCGCGCAGGACGGTTCGGAGCAGCAGCTGATCCGGCGTTCGGCGCCGGGCACTCCGCATCCGGAGTGGCAGATCTTCCATGAGCTGCGTGCGATGAACGTCCCGCCGGGCCAGGTGCTCGAGCTGCACACGGAGCTGGAGTCGTGTGAGCTTCCGGGCGCCTACTGTGCGCGAATGATCCGGGAGAACTGGCCGCAGGCGAGGATCACGAGCATCGCCCCCTACGGCACCGACCATGCCTCGCGCCAGCAGGGAATGCGGCAACTGCTCGGGCATCAGGGCGAGTTGCATCAGGTGGCGGACGGTCCGGCGCGCCCGGCTCCGGTGCGTGCGCCGCTGCCGCCGGTGCAGCCCGCGCCGCCGGTTGCGCCGGAGGGGATCGCGCAGGAGCTGGCCGCTGCCTTCGGCCCGGGGGTGTTCCGCTTCGACCAGGCGGCGGTGGCCCGGCAGGGTGTGCCGCCGGTCGTGGCGCACATGCTGGTGGTTGCCGGACTTCCGCTGGACATGGGCCCGTTCTTCTGGGCGCAGGCCCAGCCGGGCCGTCCGGTGCCCACGCTCGCGGAGCTGGCGCAGGAGCGCGGTGTGCAGCCGGCTTCGGACGCGGGCTCGTACCTCGTCATGGGCAGTGACTTCGGCAAGGCGATCTGTGTGCAGTACGGCACCGCGAACATCGTCGCGGTGCCGGTCGAGGCGGGTGCGGGCGGCGCTCCGGTGCCGCCGCAGTTCGTGAACACGGGCCTGCCCGAGTTCGCGCGCTGCATGGCGCTGCTCGGCCGGATGTGGCGGCTGCGGTACGGGCTCAACCAGGAGCAGGCGGGCCGCTGGACCATCGACTTCCAGGCGCAGCTCGCTTCCCTCGATCCGGCGGCGCTAGGTTCGCCGGAGAGCTGGTGGTCGGTGCTGCTCGAGCAGATGTGGGACGGGTTGCTGTGACCGGGCGGGCGGTCAGGTGACCTGATCCGTCCCCCGTTTCCGATGTGGTCCCGAGGGCTGGGCCCCGGTCGTGCGAAGACGCGCGACCGGGGCCCAGCGCCTTTTGTGCCCCGCCCTGCCCCCATTGATCACGTGCGGAGTGTCGTGTTATGAACACTTCCGTCTGATCCATCAGGATGTGCGGAAAATCATCGGTTCGTGCGGGTCGGCTGGAGAGGGGTTTCATGAGCAGCGCATCGGGGTCGCCGCACGGCTTTGTGTCCGTGCGGCGGGGATACCGTCCCGACCAGGTCGACGCCTGCCTGACCGCTCTTTCGCAGGACCGCGACGCAGCGTGGGAGCGGGCTGCCCGGCTCACGGTGCTGGCCAGGGAGATGGAGGGCGATCTGGTTCGGCTGCGCGAGACGGTGGCGCAACTCGGGCCGCAGACGTACGAGTCGCTCGGGGAGCGTGCCCAAGGGTTGTTCGGCCTGGCGCTGGAGGAGGTCGCCGCCCTGGGGGAGGAGGCGCGGCGGAAGGCGCGTCAGCTGGTCGAGGAGGCGGAGGCGGCGGCCGGGCAGGCGGGGGTGGCGGCGCAGGTGTACGCGGAAGGGGTGCGTGCCGAGGCCGGGGAGCGGGTCCGTACGCGGCTGCTGTCGGCGCGGGCGGAGGCCGACGATCTGAGGATCGCGGCGCGGCGTGAGGTGAAGGAGGGTCGGGGGGAGGCGCTGGCCGCGCTGCGGGAGGTCCGTCAGCGTACGGAGGCGCTGCTGGCCGACCAGAAGCGGGAGCAGGCCGAGCGCATGAGGGCGGAGGAGCTGGCCGTGGCCGAACGGTCGGCGGCCGTGGACGCGGCGGCGGATGAGCGGGTGGCGGCTGCGGAGGTTGCCCTGTCGGAGGCGGAGCGGGCGTTCGCCGAGGCCGAGGAGTCGGCCCTGAGTGTTCAGCGGGATGCGCAGGCGTGTGCCGCGGAGGTGGTCGCCGAGGCGCGTCTGCGGGAGGAGCGCGTCGCGAGGGAGACGGAACGGGTGCTGCGGGAGCATGCGGAGCACCGGGACGGTGTGCAGGCTCAGATGGATGAGGTGCGCAACAGTCTTGCGATGCTGATGGGCCGGGCCGCCGCGGAGTAGTCCGGGAACGGCCCGCCGCGGGACGTCTCATCTCGGGGCGTTCCCGCGCACGGCCGCTCGGGACGGCTCGCCTCCGGGCGGCTCTTCTCCGAGCGGCCCCATCGGGGTGGCGGTTTCGCAGTGGTGTCCCTCGAGGCGGCGGTCTCGAAGTGGCGTCCCTGTGGGCGGCGGCCCCGGGCGGCTCGGATCCGTCGCGACCCGGTGGACCGACCCTGACACGACCGGGCGGGCTTGACCCTGACGCGGCGGGAGGGTGGAGGCTTGCCTCGCTGGAGGGAGGGCCGTGCCCTCTCCCCGGGTGGAGAGCGACCGCGCCGGAGGGTGGAGACCGACCCTGAGAAGAACTCCGTCCTCCGGCGGACTGCCCCTAGGGGTTGCTCCGTATCAGGACCTGGGGAGGGTTCGTCCCGGCGGAGGAGGAGGGCCGGGGGACGCTGTCCTTAATCTGGCTTTACGCCGCTGGGGAGCGGCCGGCACGCACGGGGGTCGTGCCGGCCGCAGTGGAGAGGGTGGGGTTTTCCCCAGCGGAAGACGGGGCCGGGCACCAGCGCGGCGGAGACCCTTCCGGCACGAGACTGGCGAACGCAGCCAGACGGCGGCCATTCACCGAGCGAGACAGGACGAGGGACCACGCGTCCCTTCTGCTGACCGACATAGGAGATATGACATGACATCGGCCGTGACCATTCCCAGGCACGGGGGTACTGGAGGGCGTACGGCCGCTGCCGCGCGAGCGCGGCAGGTCGTCAAGGCGTACGGGTCGGGGGAGACCCGTGTCGTCGCCCTCGACCACGTCGACGTGGACATCGCCCGGGGCCAGTTCACCGCGATCATGGGCCCCTCGGGGTCCGGTAAATCCACGCTGATGCACTGCCTGGCCGGGCTCGACACCGTGACGAGCGGTCAGATCTTCCTGGACGAGACCGAGATCACCGGCCTGAAGGACAAGAAGCTCACGCAGCTGCGCCGGGACAGGATCGGATTCATCTTCCAGGCGTTCAACCTGCTTCCGACGCTGAACGCGATCGAGAACATCACGCTGCCCATGGACATAGCCGGCCGTAAGCCGGACCGGGCGTGGCTGGACCGCGTCGTGGAGACCGTGGGGCTCGCCGGCCGGCTCAAGCACCGGCCCACGCAGCTCTCCGGCGGTCAGCAGCAGCGTGTGGCCGTGGCGCGCGCCCTGGCCGCCCGACCGGAGATCATCTTCGGTGACGAGCCGACCGGAAACCTCGACTCACGGGCCGGGGCCGAGGTACTGGGCTTCCTTCGCCGCTCGGTCGACGAGCTGGGGCAGACCATCGTGATGGTCACGCACGACCCGGGCGCCGCCTCGTACGCCGACCGCGTGCTGTATCTGGCCGACGGCCGGATCGTGGACGAGATGTTCAAGCCGACCGCGGACACGGTGCTCGACCGCATGAAGGACTTCGACGCCCGGGGGCGCACGTCATGACCATCCTGAAGACCTCGATGCGCAACTTCTTCGCGCACAAGGGGCGGATGGCCCTGTCGGCCGTCGCGGTCCTGTTGTCGGTGGCCTTCGTGTGCGGCACGCTCGTCTTCACCGACACGATGAATACGACGTTCGACAAGCTCTTCGCGGCCTCCGCCTCGGATGTGACGGTCAGCGCCAAGGGCTCCTCCGACAGCGGGGAGACGACCTCCCGCACCGGCAAGCCGCCGGTCCTGCCGGCCTCCGTGCTGGACCGGGTCCGTAAGGTCCGGGGTGTCGAGAAGGCCGAGGGCACGGTGTTCTCGACCTCGGTGACCGTCGTCGACCACGACCTGGACAAGCTCTCGCCCACCAGCGGGGCGCCGACCATCGTCGGCAGCTGGAACGGCAACGACGCCCGCATCATGAAGGTCACCTCCGGTTCGGTGCCCAAGACGCCCGACCAGGTCATGATCGATGCGGACACCGCGAGCAAGCATCACCTCAAGCTCGGCGACGAGATCGGCGTGATCAGCGTCATCGGCACGCACCACGCGCATGTGTCCGGCATCGCCACCTACACGGTCACCAACCCCGGCGCGGCGATCTTCTACCTGGACACCAGGACCGCCCAGCAGATCCTGGTCGGCCGGACCGGCGTGTACACCAACGTCAATGTCACCGCCGTCAAGGGGGTCTCCGACGACCAGCTGAAGGAGAACGTGGCCGCTGAGCTCGGCAGCGGCTTCAAGGTGCAGACCGCCAAGGAGGTGGCCGACGCCAACCAGAAGAGCGTCCAGACCTTCATGAACGTGATGAGGTACGCGATGCTCGGCTTCGCCGGGATCGCCTTCCTGGTCGGCATCTTCCTGATCGTCAACACCTTCTCGATGCTGGTCGCCCAGCGCACCCGCGAGATCGGCCTGATGCGCGCCATCGGCTCCTCGCGCAAGCAGGTCAACCGGTCCGTGCTGGTCGAGGCTCTGCTGCTCGGCGTGCTGGGTTCCGTTCTCGGTGTCGGCGCGGGGGTCGGCATCGCGGTCGGTCTGATGAAGCTCATGGGCAACATGGGGATGCACCTGTCCACGGACGACCTGACCGTCGCCTGGACCACCCCGGCCCTCGGCCTGCTCCTCGGCGTGGTCGTCACCGTCCTGGCGGCCTACCTGCCGGCCCGGCGCGCCGGCAAGATCTCCCCGATGGCCGCCCTGCGCGAGGCGGGTGCCCCGGCAGATGCCAGGGCGGGTGTCGTACGGGCCCTGATCGGCGTGGTCCTGACGGGCGCCGGCGGCTGGAGTCTGTATGCCGCCGCCACCGCCGACAAGGCCGCGGACGGCTCGTCGTGGCTGGGTCTGGGCGTGTTGCTGACCCTGATCGGCTTCGTCGTCATCGGTCCGCTGACCGCCGGCGCTCTGGTCCGTGTCCTCAGCGCGCTCATCCTGCGAATATTCGGGCCCGTGGGCCGGATGGCCGAGCGCAACGCACTGCGCAACCCGCGCCGCACCGGCGCCACCGGTGCCGCCCTTATGATCGGCCTGGCCCTGGTGGCCTGCCTGTCGGTGGTCGGCTCCTCGATGGTGGCCTCCGCGACCGATCAGCTGGACAAGACCGTCGGCACGGACTTCATCATCCAGGCCGACAACGAGAACACGCTGATCACCCCGCAGGCCGTGAAGGCCCTGAAGGACACACCGGGCCTTGCCCGGGTCACCGAGTACAAGATCGTGGACGCCTCCCTGGCCACTCCGGACGGCCATGCCTCGGACGAGGTCATCAAGGCGGTCGACGCGACCTACGCGCAGGACCTGCGTACCAAGACCGTCGCCGGTGATCTCGCCGACGCCTACAAGCCCGACTCGATGTCCGTGCACGAGGAATTCGCCAAGAAGCACGGCATCAAGCTCGGTTCCACGGTCACGGTCGGCTTCAAGGGCGGCAGGACGGCCAAGCTGACGGTCCGCGCGATCACCAGCGACGACGTCGTCATCGACAAGGGCTCGATGTACGCGTCCATCGCCACGGTGGCCAGGTATGTGTCCGCCGACAAGATGCCGCTCGACCTCCTGGTCTTCGCCACGGCCAAGGACGGACAGCAGGCGGCGGCGTACAAGTCGCTGAAGTCGGCACTGCACGGATACCCGCAGTACACGGTGCGTGACCAGACCGACTACAAGAAGGCGCTGAAGGACCAGATCGGCCAGATGCTCAACATGATCTACGGTCTGCTGGCACTCGCGATCATCGTCGCGGTCCTCGGCGTGGTGAACACCCTCGCCCTGTCGGTGGTCGAGCGGACCCGGGAGATCGGCCTCATGCGGGCCATCGGCCTCTCCCGCCGCCAGCTGCGCCGCATGATCCGCCTGGAATCCGTGGTGATCGCCGTCTTCGGCGCCCTGCTGGGCCTCGGCCTGGGCATGGGCTGGGGCGCGACCGCCCAGCGGCTCCTCGCGCTGGAGGGCCTGCACACCCTGAAGATCCCCTGGCCGACGATCACCGCAGTCTTCATCGGTTCCGCCTTCGTCGGCCTGGCCGCAGCCCTGATCCCGGCATTCCGCGCAGGCCGAATGAACGTCCTGAACGCCATCGCGACCGAGTAACTCCCCAACACACCCACACCGGCCCGCGCCCCAGAGGGACGCGGGCCGGCACCACAACCAATCCGACACACCGGACACGGCCAAGGGGATCCACGCAAAACCCACGACGCACCCGCGGTCTCGGACGCACCGCTAAAGGGGCGCGGGGAACTGCGCAAAACCCGCGACGTACCGGCGGCCCCCGTCGTACCGGATGGACCGCTATAGGGGCGCGGGGAACTGCGCAAAACCCGCGACGTACCGGCGGCCCCCGTCGTACCGGATGGACCGCTATAGGGGCGCGGGGAACTGCGCAAAACCCGC
>NZ_JBEYVV010000004.1:189664-306500 GCF_040644155.1 Streptomyces sp. NPDC047022
CCGCGACGTACCGGCGGCCCCCGTCGTACCGGATGGACCACTAAAGGGGCGCGGGGAACTGCGCGAAAACGCACGACACACCCGCAGTCATCACGCACCGAACCCCACCACAACCCCTTCACCCCACGTCTCCGCCCCCGCCCACACCCCAAAGCGGACCGCAGGTCACCCGGCGGCGTTGTCCACAGGCCAGGCACCGCCGAACCCGGCGTCGTACGCTGGACACCCCCGGCCCCTGAACCTCGCGGCCGGGCGTTCGTGTTGCCCACCCGGGACGGGATGCCCCTTCATGAGCCTGCACGGTCTGCTCGACGCCGTCGTCAAGGACGCCGCACTCGCGGAAGCGGTGAAGGCCGCCTCCGACGGCAACCGGAGGCATGTCGACCTGGTCGGCCCTCCCGCGGCGCGCCCCTTCGCCGTGGCCGCGCTGGCCCGGGACACCGGCAGGCCCGTACTCGCGGTGACCGCGACGGGACGCGAGGCCGAAGACCTCGCCGCCTCCCTGCGCTCCCTGCTGCCGGCGGACAGCGTCGTGGAGTACCCCTCCTGGGAGACGCTCCCTCACGAGCGGCTGAGCCCGCGCAGCGACACGGTGGGCCGAAGACTGGCCGTGCTCAGACGGCTCGCCCACCCCAGCCAGGACGACCCCGAGACGGGCCCTGTCTCCGTTGTCGTCGCCCCCGTGCGCTCGGTGCTCCAGCCACAGGTCAAGGGCCTTGGCGACCTGGAGCCGGTCGCCCTGCGCACCGGACAGCGGGCCGACCTCGGTGAGATCGTGAGTGCCCTGGCGGCGGCCGCGTACTCTCGGGTGGAGCTGGTCGAGAAGCGCGGGGAGTTCGCCGTGCGCGGCGGCATCCTGGACGTGTTCCCGCCCACCGAGGAACACCCCCTGCGCATCGAGTTCTGGGGCGACGACGTAGAGGAGATCCGCTACTTCAAGGTCGCCGACCAGCGGTCCCTCGAGGTCGCCGAGCACGGTCTGTGGGCCCCGCCCTGCCGTGAGCTGCTGCTCACCGACGACGTGCGCGCACGCGCGCGTGCCCTGGCGGAGGAGCACCCCGAGCTGGGCGAACTGCTCGGCAAGATCGCCGAGGGTATCGCGGTGGAGGGCATGGAGTCGCTGGCCCCCGTCCTGGTCGACGACATGGAGCTGCTGCTCGACGTCCTGCCCGCCGGCGCCATGGCCGTCGTCTGCGACCCCGAGCGGGTGCGCACCCGGGCCGCCGACCTCGTGGCGACCAGCCAGGAGTTCCTGCAGGCGTCCTGGGCGGCCACCGCGGGCGGCGGCGAGGCCCCGATCGATGTCGGCGCGGCCTCCCTGTGGTCGATCGCGGACGTCCGGGAGCGGGCCCGTGAGCTGGGCATGCTGTGGTGGTCCGTGTCGCCGTTCGCGTCGGGCGACGCACTCGACTCCCTGGACGGGGACACGCTCAAGCTGGGCATGCACGCTTCGGAGACCTACCGCGGCGACACGGCCAAGGCGCTCGCCGACACCAAGGGCTGGCTCTCCGGCGGCTGGCGCGCCGTGTTCGTGACGGAGGGCCACGGCCCGGCGTCCCGCACGGTCGAGGTACTGGGCGGCGAGGGCATCGCCGCCCGCCTGGACGCCGACCTCGGACAGCTGTCCCCGTCGGTCGTGCACGTGGCGTGCGGCTCGATCGACTACGGCTTCGTGGACCCGGCCCTCAAGCTCGCCGTCCTCACGGAGACCGACCTCTCCGGCCAGAAGGCCGCCGGACGCGACGGCGCCCGGATGCCTGCCCGCCGCCGCAAGACGATCGACCCGCTGACCCTGGAGGCGGGCGACTACATCGTCCACGAGCAGCACGGAGTGGGCCGCTACATCGAGATGGTGCAGCGCACGGTGCAGGGTGCGACGCGCGAGTACCTGGTGGTGGAGTACGCCCCGGCCAAGCGGGGACAGCCAGGCGACCGGCTCTACATCCCAACCGACCAGCTGGAGCAGATCACCAAGTACGTCGGTGGTGAGGCCCCCACGCTGCACCGCCTGGGCGGCGCCGACTGGACGAAGACGAAGGCGCGCGCGAAGAAGGCGGTCAAGGAGATCGCCGCGGACCTGATCAAGCTGTACAGCGCGCGGATGGCGGCCCCCGGCCACGCGTTCGGCTCGGACACGCCCTGGCAGCGGGAGCTGGAGGACGCGTTCCCGTACGTGGAGACCCCGGATCAGCTCACCACGATCGCCGAGGTCAAGGAGGACATGGAGAAGTCGGTTCCGATGGACCGGCTGATCTGCGGTGACGTGGGGTACGGCAAGACGGAGATCGCGGTCCGTGCCGCATTCAAGGCGGTGCAGGACGGCAAGCAGGTCGCCGTGCTCGTGCCCACCACCCTGCTGGTGCAGCAGCATTTCGGCACGTTCGGCGACCGCTACGCGCAGTTCCCGGTGAACGTGAGGGCGCTGTCCCGCTTCCAGACGGACACGGAGGCCAAGGCGGTCCTGGAGGGTCTGCGTGAGGGCTCGGTGGACGTCGTCATCGGCACGCACCGGCTGTTCTCGTCGGAGACGAAGTTCAAGGACCTCGGCCTGGTCATCGTCGACGAGGAGCAGCGTTTCGGCGTCGAGCACAAGGAGCAGCTGAAGAAGCTGCGCGCGAACGTCGATGTGCTCACCATGTCGGCGACCCCCATCCCGCGCACGCTGGAGATGGCGGTGACGGGCATCCGCGAGATGTCCACGATCACGACCCCGCCGGAGGAGCGGCACCCGGTGCTGACCTTCGTCGGGCCGTACGAGGAGAAGCAGATCGGCGCCGCCATCCGCCGTGAGCTGCTGCGCGAGGGTCAGGTCTTCTACATCCACAACCGGGTGGAGTCGATCGACCGGGCCGCGGCGAGGCTGCGGGAGATCATCCCGGAGGCACGTATCGCCACCGCCCACGGCCAGATGTCGGAGCAGACGCTGGAGCAGGTGGTGGTCGACTTCTGGGAGAAGAAGTACGACGTACTGGTCTCCACGACGATCGTCGAGTCGGGCATCGACATCTCGAACGCGAACACGCTGATCGTGGAGCGCGGCGACAACTTCGGTCTCTCCCAGCTGCACCAGCTGCGCGGACGTGTAGGCCGAGGTCGCGAGCGCGGCTACGCGTATTTCCTGTATCCGCCGGAGAAGCCGCTCACGGAGACCGCCCATGAGCGGCTGGCGACCATCGCCCAGCACACGGAGATGGGCGCGGGCATGTATGTGGCGATGAAGGACCTGGAGATCCGTGGCGCGGGCAATCTGCTCGGCGGCGAGCAGTCGGGTCATATCGCGGGGGTGGGCTTCGACCTGTATGTGCGGATGGTGGGCGAGGCCGTCGCGGACTACCGCGCGTCCCTGGAGGGCGGGGTGGAGGAGGAGCCGCCGCTGGAGGTGAAGATCGAGCTTCCGGTCGACGCGCATGTCCCGCACGACTACGCGCCCGGCGAGCGGCTGCGTCTGCAGGCCTACCGGGCGATCGCCTCCGCCAACACGGAGGAGGACATCAGGGCCGTGCGGGAAGAGCTGGTCGACCGCTACGGCAAGCTTCCTGAGCCGGTGGAGAACCTTCTGCTGGTCGCGGGGCTGCGGATGCTGGCGCGTGCGTGCGGCGTCGGCGAGATCGTCCTGCAGGGCACCAACATCCGCTTCGCCCCGGTGGAGTT
Source organism: Streptomyces sp. NPDC047022 (assembly GCF_040644155.1). Classification (NCBI taxonomy): domain Bacteria; kingdom Bacillati; phylum Actinomycetota; class Actinomycetes; order Kitasatosporales; family Streptomycetaceae; genus Streptomyces; species Streptomyces sp. NPDC047022. The sequence continues at coordinate 193,316 of NZ_JBEYVV010000004.1, forward strand.
GCGGGAGTCCCAGGAGTTGCGGCTCAAGCGCCTCTACCCGGGGACCGTCATCAAGCCGGCGGTCCACCAGGTTCTGGTGCCCCGCCCCAAGACCGCGAAGGTGGGCGGAAAGCCACTGGTGGGTCGGGAGCTGCTGGGCTGGGTCGGGGAGTTCCTGGCCTCGGTCCTGGGCTCGTAGGGCGGCTCGTAAAGCCGCCCCGTACGCGCGCCCGGTGTGCTTCGGTGCACCGGGCGGCGGTGTGTGGGCATGACGTCCGGGCCGCTACCGTGAGAGCGGGGAACCGTTCCTGCCGGGGCGGTTCGAACGAGCGTTACATGCAAGGGGAGGGCGCCGCGTGGTGCGTCTGAGGGGTGGGATCGCCGCCGCTGCTCTGGTCCTGGTCGCGGTGAGCGGCTGCAAGAACGACACGACGGGCTCCGCCGGCCCGCATGCGGACAGTGGACCCTCCGGTTCTGCTGTCTCGACCGTAGGCAACGGCCGGGCCGTGAACCCGCTGGACAATCCGGACGGCACGAAGCCGGGGCTGGCGGCGATCACTTCCACCGCGGACAGGACCAAGGCGCGGTCGTTGATCGAAAAAGTGGCCACGAAGGGACGCGGGCCGAAGACGGGGTACACGAGGGACCAGTTCGGCTACGCCTGGATGGACTCGGCTCCAGGCGGCATCCCCTTTGCTCACAACGGCTGCGACTCGCGGAACGATCTCTTGAAACGCGATGGGGAGAAAGTCCGCTTCCGGGCCGGCTCCGACTGCGTCGTCACCTCCATGACGCTGCAGGATCCGTACACCGGCAAGACCATCGAGTGGACCAAGTCCCACGCCACGACGGTGCAGATAGACCACGTCATGCCGCTGTCGTACGACTGGCAGATGGGTGCCTCCCGCTGGACGAAGGGCAAGCGGGAGGACATCGCCAACGACCCGCTCAACCTGATTCCCGTGGACGGCCCCAGCAATGGCGCCAAGAGCGACTCCGGGCCGGCGACCTGGCTGCCCCCCAACGTGCAGATCCGCTGTTCCTATGCGGTGCGTTTCGCCCAGGTGTCGCTGAAGTACGGCCTTCCCGTGACGGCGGCCGACAAGCAGATGATGCTGAAGCAGTGTGGCGGTTGACAACGACGGACGTGGTCCTGCGGCAGCCGCCTCCGCCTCCTCGGAGAGGGAGGCGGAGGCGGCTGCCGAAAGGGCGAGCGCGGTGAGCGGGGAACTCAGGCCGTGTTCTTCATGGACGCGAGGATCTGCTCCGTCAGCTTCTTGGCCGTTGCCGCCCCGTTGTCATGGCCGGCCGTCGACATCACGGATATGACGTTCTTTCCCGTGCGCGCGGCGATCAGGGTGGTGCCGTTCTGCCAGCCGCTGTCGGTGAGCGTGACGGTGTACGCCTCCTCGCCGAGGCCGGACGTCGCCGTACCGGTCACCTTGACCTTCGTGTGCGTCTGCGAGTCGGTGTAGGCCGTGCACGCCGAAACCACGTCCTGAAGGTCCTTCAGGACGGTTGCCGCTGTCGTCCCGCGGTAGGCGTCGATCTCCTGTGCGATCTCTTCCGAGGTGTCCTTGCTGACGTAGTCGTTCTGCGCGAAGGACACGCCCGACACTCCGGTGGCGTCGATCCAGCCGGTCCCGTCCAGCTTCTCGCAGTCCGGCTTCGCCGACGCGGGAGCGGAGGACTGCTCGGTGAAGGTGTCTCCGGTGTCCTGGGACCCGCTCGGCTCCAGGGCGAAGCCCTTGGCGAAGAACGACGCCGGAGCCAGGGCCTTCTTGAGCTGTGCGCCCGTGGCCAGACCGGCGTCCGGGTCCTGGGACGCGGAGTGCTTCGGCTTCGGCGCGCTGACGGAGGAGCCGGACGAAGTGGAGGAGCAGGCGGCCAGGGTCAGCGCCAGCGGGAGAGCGGTGGTGAGGCCGAGGACGGCGAGTGCGGGGCGACGCATGCGGGTTCCTTGAGATGAGTGACGTGCGGTGAGGTGGGGCGGGGCGGTGGGAGTCACCGCCCCGCCGGGCAGGGCTGGAAATCGCCCCGCCGGGTCGTAGTGAGATGCCGCCCCGCCGGCTATGGCGAGGGGTCAGGACGTCTTCGTCCAGTCGTGGCAGCCCGTGGTCTTGAAGTAGGCGTCGTGCGCGCTGATCGTGACGACGGCGGTTCCGCTGACGTTGTCGTTGGCGTTGATGGAGTCGACACTCTGGAGGGCGTCCTTGGTGCGCTCCCAGTAGCACTTGTCGTCGGTGTTGCCGGTGGACCGGTAGGTGCCGGGGGCGATGTCGGCGCCGACCGCGTACATTCCGCCGTCGCCGGCGACGTTCTTGGCGGTGGGTGTGCCGGACGGCTTTGCCGTGACCGCCTCCCAGTCCTTGCAGCCGGTGGACTTGAAGAGCTTGTCGGTCGCCTTGATCGTCACGTAGCTCGTGCCGGTGACGTTGTCGTTGGCGAGTGTGGAGTCGGTGTCGCCCGAGGCGTCCTTCGCGCGCTCCCAGTAGCACTCGTCGTCGGCGTTGCCGCGCGTACGGTAGGTGCCGGGCTTGATGTCCTTGCCGACTTCGTATTCTCCGTCGCCGCTGAAGGCGACCTTCCTGGCGTCCTGGCTCTTCTCGCCGGAGCCGTTCTTCCCGTTCTTGCCGGACGTGGTTCCGGAGTGCGGTCCCGAGGACGCGGACGTTCCCTTGCCGTCCTTGGACGAATCGCCGCCCGTGTTGGCCGACACCACGCCGATGACGACGATGCCGACCACGGCCCCCAGCGCGATCTTGCCCTTCATACCCATGACGGGTTTCCTCCCCCTGGCAAAGCGACCACCGTTCGGCGGCGGTTCGCTCGTTCGATGAGTCAATGAGACCAGAGGCTGTGAACCGAGTCAACACGGTTCACATCTTTGGTCGTGTACACGGGCGTGAATGGGTGGATCTTGCGCGCATCGGTATGCTCGATGACACATCACAGGGCAGAGGGGAGCCGTGCGGGTGCAGGACAACGAGACAGAGGTGACCGCCGCCGGTATCGCCCGGCTCGCGGGGGTGGGGCGTGCCGCCGTCAGCAACTGGCGCCGGCGTCACAGTGACTTCCCCAAACCGGTCGGCGGCACGGAGACCAGCCCGTCCTTCTCGCTCGGCGAGGTCGAGGACTGGCTGCGCCACCAGGGCAAGCTCGCCGAGGTGCCCCTGCGGGAGCGCGTGTGGCAGCAGCTCGCCGGCCACCCCGACGGGCCCGTCACCGCCCTCGTCCACGTGGGCTGCGTCCTCGTGCTCGTACGCGACCGGCCCACGGTGTGGGCGGAGGCGAGCGCGGGCTCCGACGCCCGCCTCGCGAAACTGCTGCCCACCGCCCTCGAACAGGTGCTGACACCCCGTTTCGGTGTGCTCCGGCGGCCCGCCGCGCCCACCCCCACCTCCGAGCAACTCCTGCCGTCGGCCCCGCTCCTGCGCGGCGCCGCCGGCCTCGCCGCGGAACTGGGCGCCCCGCAGGCGTACGAGTTCCTGCTCGGCCGCCACCTCGACGCGAACCCGCGCCAGTACACGCTCACCCCCGGCGATCTCGCCGCCCTGATGGCCGACCTCGCGGGGGACGCGCGCATCGTCCTGGACCCGGCCTGCGGCACAGGCGCCCTGCTGCGCGCCGTCGCCCCCGTGCCCGATCAGGAGCTCCACGGCCAGGACAGCGACCCCTCGCTCGCCGCGCTGGCGGCGCTGCGGCTCGCCCTGCACACGAAGGCGGCCGTGCGCACCGCCGCGGGCGACAGCCTCAGGGCCGACGCCTTCGACACGCTCAGGGCCGACGCCGTGCTGTGCCACCCGCCGTTCAACGAGCGCAACTGGGGCCATGAGGAACTCGCCTACGACCCACGCTGGGAGTACGGCTTCCCGGCCCGAACCGAGTCCGAACTCGCCTGGGTGCAGCACGCGCTGGCCCGCCTCAGGGACGGCGGCATCGCCGTCCTGCTGATGCCGCCTGCCGCCGCCTCCCGCCGTTCGGGCCGCCGTATCCGCGCCGACCTGCTGCGCCGGGGCGCCCTGCGCGCCGTGATCGCCCTGCCCGCGGGCACGGCACCCCCGTACAACATCCCGCTGCACCTGTGGGTGTTGCACCGCCCCGAAAGGGCACACGCGCACCCTGAGTTGCTGGTCGCGGACGCCGCCGCGGCCCTCTCCGAGGGGCGCGGCGGACCGGACTGGGAGACGGTGCGCTCCGCGGTCCTCGACGCCTGGCGCCCGTTCGCGCGAGACGGCAGCGCACCACAGGTGCCGGGCGTGAGCCGCTCCGTGCCCGTCATCGAGCTTCTGGACGACGACGTCGATCTGGCCCCGGCCCGCCATCTCCCGCCGCCCGCGGCGGGCGGCGGCGCCGAGGAGCTCCCGGCCCTGCGCGCGCGTCTCGACGAGACCCTCCGGCTGACAGCCGATCTGGCCCCGTCCGCGGCCGACCCCGCCGAACAGGCGCGCTGGCCGCTCACCACCGTCGGTGAACTCGCCCGCGGCGGCGCCCTGGTGATGCGCTCCGGCGGACACGGCCCCCACGCGCGCGTGCTCACCGACCAGGACGTCCTCACCGGGACCGCCCCCTCCGGGACCCTGCCCGAGTCCGGGGAGGAACCGGTCCTCGTCGAGGAGGGCGATGTGGTCGTGCCCGTTCTCGGGGGAGGCGCGGCCGCGCGGGTGATCGACCGGTCGACCGCGGGAGCGGCCCTGGGACGCAACCTCACGCTTCTGCGCCCCGATACGGCCGCGCTCGACGCCTGGTTCCTCGCCGGCTTCCTGCGCGGTACCGCCAACAACCGCCAGGCCAGCAGCTACGCCTCCACCGCGACCCGGCTCGATGTGCGCCGCCTCCAGCTGCCCCGGCTGCCGCTCGAGCGGCAGCGCAGCTACGGCGAACGCTTCCGGGCGCTCGCCGCGTTCGAGGACGCCCTGCGCCTCGCGGGCCGCCTGGGCGAACAGCTCGTCCGGGGCCTGCACGACGGCCTGACGGAAGGCACGGTCGCACCGGACTGACGGGCGCGGTCGCACCGGCCTGAGCGGCACAGGCGTACCGGACTGACGGGCACGGGCGCCCCGGACTGAGGAACCCGGCGCGCGAGTTCACGCACCCGCCCCCGGCGCTCGCGGGCGCCGCGCGGCCGGTACGACAACGGTTCGGTACAACCCGTGACCACATGTCGGAGCCGGGTTATACGCTCGGACTCCGACACTCGTCCGTCCGTCCTCACCCGGTCCCAGGAGCAGTCATGTACGGCCACGGCGCGGCGCCGCCCACCCGCACTTCGGGCACGGTCATAACCCTGCGCGTGCTGTTCGCCGCCGCCGGCCTCCTCAGCTGCGGGCTCCTCTCCTGTCTCCCGCTGTTCCGGGTGGCCGTGCTGCGCGGCAAGAGGGCCGACTGGCTCCTGGCCTGGCTCGGCCTGCCGGCGTCCATAATCTGTTTCGCCGTCGTCGGCTCCGTGCCGGAAAGCAATCACGTCGGCGACGTCGCGATGGCCCTCGTACTGATCATGGGTGCGGCGAGCGGCGCCTACTTCCTGGTCTTCGACATACGTCACCACCGGACCCTGCCGCCCACCGGCCCCATGCCGTCAGGGGCCACGGCCTACATGCGGCCCGGGCCGCCGCACGCGGGCTACGGCTACCCCGCCGCGCAGCCGTACGCCACCACGCAGCCCACGCACTCCACGCCGCCCCCGGGGACCCCGCCGCACCCGTACACGCCTGCGCCGCCGCCACCTCAGCCGCAGCATCCGTCGCCCGCCCGCATCGACCAGGTCCGGGCCGAACTCGATGAGCTGAGCGACTATCTGCGCAAGCACGAGGACAACAGGTGAGCGTGGAGACCGGCCGCGTCGTCGCCGACCGCTACGAACTGTCCATGCTCATCGGCCAGGGCGGCATGGGGCAGGTGTGGACGGCGTACGACCAGCGCCTCGACCGGCGCGTGGCGGTCAAACTGCTGCGCCCCGACAGGGTCGCCGGCCAGGAGGCCGACGAGTTGCGCCGCCGTTTCGTGCGGGAGTGCCGGGTGACCGCGCAGGTCGACCACCCTGGCCTGGTGACGGTGCACGACGCGGGCAGCGAGGGCGAGGAGCTGTACCTCGTCATGCAGTACGTCGACGGAGCCGACCTCTCCGACCATCTCGCCGAGCACGAACCGTACCCCTGGCAGTGGACGGTGGCGGTCGCCGCGCAGCTGTGCGCCGTGCTGTCCGCCGTGCACGCCGTGCCGATCATCCACCGGGACCTCAAGCCCCGGAACGTGATGGTCAAGCAGGACGGCACGGTCACCGTCCTCGACCTCGGTGTGGCCTCGGTGATGGACACGGACACCACGCGCCTCACCCACACCGGCTCGCCCATCGGCTCGCCCGCCTACATGGCCCCCGAGCAGGCGATGGGCGGCGCGGTGGGCCCGTACACCGACCTGTACGCGCTCGGTGTGCTCATGCACGAACTCCTCAGCGGCGATGTGCCGTTCACCGGCACCACCGCGCTCGGAGTGCTGCACCGGCACCTCTACGAGCCCCCGGTCCCGGTGCGCCGGCTGCGCCCCGAGGTGCCCGAGGCACTCGAATCGCTCGTGCTGCGGCTGCTCGCCAAGGACCCGCAGCACCGTCCGGCCTCCGCCCAGGAGACGTACGAGCAGCTGCTCCCGCTCCTCCCGGCACGCGGCACGCCCACCGGCTCTCCGCTCGACCCCACACGCCCCTTCCTGCGCCCGCACGCCCCGTGGCCGGACCGCGCGCGAACCCCCGCGCCCCAGCCCCAGGCGCCGTCGGCCCCGGCGGCCGGGAAGCCCGATGTCGCGGGCGCCGTGGACGAGGTCAAGCGGCTGCTCGGCGAAGGCCGGATCACCCAGGCAGTCGACGTGCTGGGCGCGATCCTCCCGGTCGCCGCCGCCCAGCACGGCGAGCACTCACCGGTCGTCCGCACCCTGCGCAAGCAGTACGCGGCCACCCTCATGGACGACGGCCAGTACCGGCGCGCACTGCCCGAACTGCGCCGCCTCGCCGACGAGCGCGCCTCGGAGACCGGCAAGGCCGACCCCCAGTCCCTGCGCTTCCGCTACGACATCGCGCAGTGCCTGGAGCAGCTGGGCGAACCGTCGGCCGCGCTCGCCGAATACCGCGCGCTGCTGCCGTACTACGAGAACCAGTACGTGGCGGGCGACCCGGAACTCGCGCATGACGTCCGCCGCCGCGTCGGCCATCTGCTGCTCGCCCTCGGCGACCGTGCCGCCGCACACGACACCCTCGTCCGGCTGCTGCACGATGTCGAACGCCTGCGCGGCACGGGCCATCCGCTGGCCTCGGACATCCGCCGGACCCTGCAGTGGCTGGGGCGAGTGCGCGGCTGAGGCTCGCGGAAGGCGCCGGCTCTCGCGGCGGCTTGAGAAAGTCTTGATCGATCCGGGGGATTACCTTTTCCGATCATGGGGGCGGCATCCACTAGGTTTCGTCCGCTTGCCTCATACACAGGCATCGCACAGCCATCGCGCACACCATCGCGCACACCATCACGCAGGCCATCACACGGGCCATCACACAGACAAGGGCGGGGACTTCCATGTCGAGCCATCGGCTGTCCAAGAAGCGCAGGTACATCTCCTGGGCCGTGGCAGGCGCCGCCGTGGTCGCCGGAACGGGGATCGCCGCGCAGGCCTCCATGGCGGCCACCACATGGCCGGCCCAGAAGACCTTCACCGGACGCGCCTTCGACACCTGCGCCGCGCCGTCGCTGTCCGCGATGAAGGCCTGGCACGACGGTTTCTACGGCGCCGCCGCCGTGTACGTCGGCGGCAAGAACCGCGGCTGCGCCCAGCCCAACCTCACCGCCTCCTGGGTGAAGTCGGTCAGCTCCCTCGGCTGGAAGCTGATCCCGCTCTACGTCGGCGCCCAGCCGCCCTGCCAGTCCGGCGCCAACCCGGAGAAGCTCACGGCCTCCACCGCGGCCTCGCTCGGCACCAGCGACGCCAACGACGCGGTGGCCAAGGCATCGGCGCTCGGCATGAAGGCCGGCAGCCCGATCTACCTCGACATGGAGGCGTACAACGTCACCGACAAGTCGTGCAACGACGCCGTGCTGACGTACGTACGCGCCTTCGACAAGCAACTGCACGTCAAGACGTACCGCGCGGGCTTCTACGGGTTCACCAGCTCCAGCGCCAAGGCCATCGCGGGCGCCACCGACAAGACCGACCTGCCGGGCAACCTCTGGTACGCGCTGTGGGACCAGCAGAACACCACCACCGCGGACTGGCCCTTCGGCTCCACCCAGTTCACGGCGCACAGCCGCGCCCACCAGTACATGGTCAACAGCAAGGAGACGCACGGCGGTTACACGCTCACCGTGGACCGCGACGCCTGGGACGCGCCGGTGGCCATCACCGGCTGATCGCGAGTCCGGGGCGCGGCGGTGCCCGAAGTCCGCGGGAATCGTTGATTCGAATGGGTTGGCCAGAGCCTGGCCACTGCCTACCATCGATCACCGCAAGACTTTGTGCACCGTCGCACAATCTCCTCGGGAGGCCACCTTGCACCGCCGTCGCACCGCGATCGCCCTCAGTGCCGCCCTGGCCGCGGCCCCCCTGCTCACCGCCTGCGGCGGCGCCGCCCACGCGGGCACCGCGGCCGTCGTGGGAGGGCAGCGGATCACGGTCACCCAACTGGAGGGCCGAGTGAACGAGGTGCGCGCGGCCCAGCGCGCCGCCACGAACGAGGCCCAGTACGAACAAGTGGTCTCCCAGACCGGGGGCCTCACCCGCAACACCCTCCACGCCCTTGTCCTCAACCAGGTCCTGGACCGTGCCGCCGGGGACGCGGGCGTCACCGTCACCCGCAACGAGGTCGAGCAGCTCCGGACCCTGAGGGAACAGCAGGTGGGCGGCGCGGCGGCACTGCAGGCGGCCATGCTGCAGCAGTACCAGGTGGCCCCGCAGCGCCTCGACGACAACCTCCGCACGGATGTGGAGGTCCAGAAGCTGGCCATCGTGCTCGGCGCCGACATGAACACGACCGAGGGCATGGCCGTGTTCTGGAAGGCGATGTCGAAGGCGTCCAAGGAACTCCACGTCGACATCAATCCGCGTTACGGCGCGTGGGACATGGAGAAGAGCAGCCGCGTGGATGCCAGGACGCCATGGATCAAGGAAGTCACCGCGGCGCCGGCGCAGCGGACGGCATAGCGAGAGCTTCGCCCGTCACCGGCCCACCGGCCCCTTGGCAACTTCCGGGGACGTCCGAGGCGTGCGTTACGTTCGAGGGGTGAACGCAAACAGCCCCCGCGAGGACGTCCCGCACACGGTCGGCGCCTCGGACGCGCCCGCAGGCCGCATCGTCCTGCTCACCACCAGCCACCGGGTCGCGCCCGGACTGCTGTCCTGGCCGGCGTGGCAGACGCTGCGCGAAGCCGACCGGGTCCTGTGCGCCGACGGGGCACACCCCCAGCTGCCGTATCTGCGGGAGGCGGGCGTGGCGGTCGTGGAGGACGCCCCCACCGCGCGGGAACTGGTCGACGCCTGCGCCGGCGGGCACACGGTGGTCGTCGTCGCGACGGGCGAGGGGGAGCCGCGCCTGACCGACGGCCTGGCCCGGCTGGCGGGCTCGGGGAGGCTGACCATGCCGGAGCTGGAGCTGCTCCCGGCGTCGTACGACCTCCCGGGCGCCCGGCTGCTCGATCTGGTCCAGGTCATGGACCGTATCCGCGCCGAGTGCCCCTGGTCCTCTCGGCAGACTCACCAGGGCCTGGCCAAGTACGCCATCGAGGAGGCGTATGAACTGGTCGAGGCGATCGAGGCGGGCGACCGTGACGAACTGCGCGAGGAGCTGGGCGACGTCCTGCTCCAGGTCGTCTTCCACTCCCGCATCGCCGAGGAGGACCCGGAGGCTCCCTTTTCCATCGATGACGTGGCGGGCGGCATCGTCGCCAAGCTGATCCACCGCCACCCGCACGTCTTCGGCGACGAGACGGCGCGGACACCGGAGGAGGTCAAGGAGCACTGGCTGCGCACCAAGGCGGTGGAGAAGCAGCGCGAGTCGGCGACCGACGGCGTCCCCCTCGGCCAGCCGGGCCTCGCCCTGGCGGCGAAGCTCGCGTCCCGTGCCCGCACGGCGGGACTCGACGTCCCCCTGCCCCAGGGCGAGGGCATCGGCTATGAACTCCTGACGCTGGCGGCCCGCGCGGAGTCGCAGGGAGTGGACCCGGAAGCAGCGCTGAGAGCCGCGGCCCGCGCCTACAGAGACGCCATAAGAACCGCGGAGGGCCTCTGACGGCGCACGGCAAGGGGCCCGACGGGGCGCGGGGGACCGCGCCCTCGTCGGCGGCGAACCGCGCAACACCCACAGCGGACCCGCAGGTCACCGCATACCCCGGCCCCCGGACCCGCGCGGAGCGCATACCGTCGGGGAGTGACCAACCACCCCGCCTCCGACCACTCCGCCCCCGAACTCTTCACCTGGGAGTTCGCCGCCAACCCCTACCCCGCCTACGCCTGGCTGCGTGAGCACGCCCCCGTGCACCGGACGCGGCTGCCCAGCGGAGTGGAGGCCTGGCTGGTCACCCGGTACGCCGACGCCAAGCAGGCACTCGCCGACCAGCGGCTCAGCAAGAACCCGGCGCATCACGACGAGCCCGCGCACGCCAAGGGCAAGACCGGCATCCCCGGCGAGCGCAAGGCCGAGCTGATGACGCACCTGCTCAACATCGATCCCCCGGACCACACACGGCTGCGCCGCCTCGTCTCCAAGGCGTTCACCCCGCGGCGCGTCGCCGAGTTCTCCCCGCGCGTGCAGGAACTGACCGACCGGCTCATCGACGGCTTCGCGGCCCGTGGCAGCGCGGACCTCATCCACGAGTTCGCCTTCCCGCTTCCCATCTACGCCATCTGCGACATGCTCGGCGTCCCCCGCGAGGACCAGGACGACTTCCGGGACTGGGCGGGCATGATGATCCGGCACGGCGGCGGGCCTCGGGGCGGGGTCGCCCGGTCGGTGAAGAAGATGCGCGGCTATCTGGCCGACCTCATCCACCGCAAGCGCGAGGCCCTGCCCGACGCCCCCACCCCCGGCGAGGACCTCATCTCCGCGCTCATCCGGGCCTCCGACCACGGCGAACACCTCACCGAGAACGAGGCCGCGGCCATGGCCTTCATCCTGCTCTTCGCCGGATTCGAGACCACGGTCAACCTGATCGGCAACGGGACGTACGCCCTGCTCACCCATGCCGAACAGCGCGCCCGGCTCCAGGACTCCCTCGCCCGTGGCGAACGCGGCCTCCTCGAGACCGGCGTCGAGGAACTCCTGCGCTACGACGGCCCTGTCGAACTGGCCACCTGGCGGTTCGCCACACAGCCGCTCACCATCGGCGGTCAGGACATCGCCCCAGGGGACCCGGTACTGGTCGTGCTCGCAGCCGCCGACCGGGATCCGGCGCGGTTCGCCGACCCGGATGTCCTCGACCTCTCCCGCCGGGACAACCAGCACCTGGGATACGGACACGGCATCCACTATTGCCTCGGCGCCCCGCTCGCCCGTCTGGAGGGCCAGACCGCGCTCGCCACGCTGCTCACCCGCCTCCCGGACCTGCGCCTCGCCGTGGAACCGGCCGATCTGCGCTGGCGCGGCGGGCTCATCATGCGTGGACTGCGCACGCTCCCCGTGGAGTTCGCACCGGTGGCGAACACGCCGACGGTCGCAGAAAGCTGACGGCATATCAGTAATGTGATCTTCACGTTATCTACGCTGCATTAACTTGTGACAAGCAGGTGTCTGCGGTTACGTTCACGCAGCAACGCGGCGGCATGCCACAACCGCCACGTTGGCCACTGCTGTCGTGTGAAAGGCAACCGCATGCTCTCCGGGAACGGTCGTCACCGTCGCCCCCGTCAGGCTCCTGCCATCCTCGTCGCGGCAGGAGTGACCGGCTCCGCGATCGCGATCCCACTCCTGGGTGCCACCGGCGCGAGCGCCGCCAGCGGCTCCACGTGGGACCAGGTCGCGCAGTGCGAGAGCGGCGGTTCCTGGAGCGCCGACACCGGAGACGGCCACTACGGCGGGCTCCGGCTGACGTTGCAGGACTGGGACAAGTACGGCGGCCTCGACTACGCCGCCAGCCCCGACCAGGCGAGCCGTTCACAGCAGATCGCCGTCGCCGAGAAGATCCTCGCCGACCGGGGCGTCTCCGCCTGGCCCGGCTGCGGGCGCTCCTCCGGCCTGAACGAGGACTCCGGCTCCGCCGACGTCGTCACGGGCCTCGCGAACGACCTGTCCGGCGGCTCCCGCTCCGGCCATGGCGCGGATTCCGGCTCCGGCATGGACTCCGGCATGGACTCCGGCATCGACTCGGGCCTGTCCGACTCGTCCGGCTCATCCGGCTCGTCCGGTGCATCCGGCTCGCCCAACTCGTCCGACTCGTCTGCTTCGGCGACCCCGGCACCGTCCTCGCCCGCCTCCCCCTCCGGCTCCTCCTCGCCGGACGGAACTCCGGACGGCGCCCAGGCGGGCTCCGGTACCGGCGGCTCCACCGCCCCCGCGACGAAGCACGACGAGTCGGACAAGTCCGGCCGCGACGACTCCTCTTCGGAGGCCGGCGGGGACAAGACGCCGGGCGCCGGACGCCATCGCGGCGGCAGTGCCGAGGATGGCGCCGAGGGCGGCCGTACGGGCGACTTGTCAGGCCGCCATGCCTCCCGTGACTCCGGTGCCGCGCGTGACACGGCCGATGACGCCTACACCGTTCGCCCCGGAGACACCCTGTCGGCCATCGCCGACTCCCTTGACCTCAAGGGCGGATGGGCCGAGCTGTACGAGGCGAACAAGCGAACCGTCGGCGCCGACCCCGACCTCATATTCCCCGGCCAGAGCCTTGCGCTCGACGCCGAGCCGACCCCGGGCCATTCCTGAACTGCTGCCGCGAAGCCGGGAGTTCACGCCCCGCTTCGCGATGAATGTCCGGTTTGGTGAGAGTGAGAGATGAGTCTCATTGGCCCTGATCGTCTTTGGTTTTCGGACGATCGCCTGCTTACGGTCGTCTCGCTCGCCACAGCGGGCCCCAGCGTCGCAACGCCGAATCCTGCCAGCGGCCGCGTGGGAACAGTCGTCGCGTCAAGCGCCGTAGGCAGGAGCGGGGGACCCAAGGTAAGTGCCGCGCCCGGATGATGACCGGGGGCGGCTTGGGGTGGAGCCGCGCACTCATGGGGTGCGCGGCCGGGCAACTCAACCGGCCCGAACCCGACAGCTCACCTCGCAGGCGTCGGTGAGGGGATCGAACCATGCTGTGTTCCGGCAAGGGCAAGCACCGTCGTCCGTCCAAGGCCGTTCGTGCCGTCACGCTCGCCGGCGTCACCGGTGCCGCCGTCGCCGCCCCGCTGCTCGCGGCCGGCAGCGCCTCGGCCGCCACCGCCGCCCAGTGGGACACCGTCGCCCAGTGCGAGTCCGGCGGCAACTGGTCCATCAACACCGGCAATGGCTTCTACGGCGGCCTCCAGTTCACGAACTCCACCTGGGCCGCCTACGGTGGCACCGCCTACGCCTCCCGCGCCGACCTGGCCACCAAGGCGCAGCAGATAACCGTCGCCGAGAAGGTCCTCGCGGGCCAGGGCAAGGGCGCCTGGCCGGTCTGCGGCAGGGGCCTGTCCAGCACCCCGTACACCGGTGCCGCCGCCGCCCCCTCCGCCGCCAAGAAGGCCGCCCCCCGCCCCGCCGAGCAGAAGGCCTCCCGCTCGGCCGCGCGTCCGGCGGCTCCGCACAAGACCGTCACCACCCCGTCCGGTCAGAAGGTCGAGAAGGGCGACGGCGAGTACAAGGTGGTCAAGGGCGACACCCTCAGCGCGATCGCCGAGAAGCACCATGTGCAGGGCGGCTGGAAGAAGCTGTTCGAGCTGAACAAGGACATCATCAAGGACGCCGACCTCATCTTCCCGGGTCAGCAGCTGCACCTGAAGTGACAGGAATCCGGTAGTCCGCTCACAGTGTCCTCCCAGATGTGACCCCCACCGTGGGGGTCACCGTGAGGCCTCCCCGTCCCCACGGGCTCCCCGCTCCGGTGCGCGTTCCCCCCGTACCCACCGGAGCGGGGTCTTTTCGCTTCCGCGACCCGCACTCTTCACCGAGATTTCCCCGGTCTTCCCTCCCTCTTTGTTCCGCTGTGAAACAATGTGGACCGTCACCCTGTCCACGGGACGGTCGGTCGGCCGACCGCCGGTCCGGGGCGGATAGGCTCTAGTCGCAAAGTGCGCCGCACTCTCAGCGTCACATCCAAGAAGGAGATGCTCGTGCCGTCCATCGACGTCGTCGTAGCCCGGGAAATCCTGGACTCCCGAGGTAACCCCACGGTCGAGGTCGAGGTCGGCCTCGACGACGGCAGCACGGGTCGTGCCGCCGTTCCGTCCGGTGCCTCCACCGGCGCCTTCGAGGCCATCGAGCTCCGTGACGGCGACCCCAACCGCTACCAGGGCAAGGGCGTCGAGAAGGCGGTCCTCGCCGTCATCGAGCAGATCGGGCCGGAGCTCGTCGGATACGACGCCACCGAGCAGCGCCTGATCGACCAGGCGATGTTCGACCTGGACGCCACCGACAACAAGGGCTCGCTCGGCGCCAACGCCATCCTCGGCGTCTCCCTCGCCGTCGCCCACGCGGCCTCCGAGGCCAGCGACCTCCCCCTCTTCCGCTACCTGGGCGGCCCGAACGCGCACCTGCTGCCGGTACCCATGATGAACATCCTGAACGGCGGCTCGCACGCCGACTCCAACGTGGACATCCAGGAGTTCATGATCGCCCCGATCGGCGCGGAGTCCTTCTCCGAGGCCCTGCGCTGGGGCACCGAGGTCTACCACACCCTCAAGAAGGTGCTGAAGACCAAGGGTCTTTCCACCGGCCTCGGCGACGAGGGCGGCTTCGCCCCGAACCTCGGCTCCAACCGCGAGGCCCTGGACCTCATCCTCGAGGCCGTCAAGCAGGCCGGGTACGTGCCCGGTGAGCAGGTCGCCCTCGCCCTGGACGTCGCCGCCTCCGAGTTCTACAAGGACGGCAAGTACCTCTTCGAGGGCAAGGAGCGCTCCGCCGCCGAGATGACGGAGTACTACGAGGAGCTCGTCGCGGCCTACCCGCTCGTCTCCATCGAGGACCCGCTGTTCGAGGACGACTGGGCCGGCTGGAAGGTCATCACCGACAAGCTCGGCGACAAGGTCCAGCTCGTCGGCGACGACCTGTTCGTCACCAACCCGGAGCGCCTCGCCCGCGGCATCGAGGAGGGCACCGCCAACGCCCTGCTGGTCAAGGTCAACCAGATCGGCTCGCTGACCGAGACCCTGGACGCCGTCGAGATGGCCCAGCGCAACGGCTTCAAGTGCATGATGTCCCACCGCTCCGGCGAGACCGAGGACGTCACCATCGCTGACCTGGCCGTCGCCACCAACTGCGGCCAGATCAAGACCGGTGCCCCGGCCCGCTCCGAGCGCGTCGCCAAGTACAACCAGCTGCTGCGCATCGAGGAGATCCTCGACGACGCCGCGGTCTACGCCGGCCGCAGCGCGTTCCCGCGCTTCAAGGGCTGAGCAAGACCGAAGCGAGGCTGAGCAAGGCCGAACAGGGCTGAGAGCGAGGCCGAGCGCAAGCGGAGTCACGCCTTAGCCAGTCGTCCGTACGTCCCCGTACTCGGTCCCGTACCGTGTGCGGGGACGTATGTACGTATGAAGGGGAGGCGGGAGACATGGCTGTGAAGGACCGTGACCGGTTCTCCACCGCGACCAGGCTGCGCCTGCTGGGAGAGCAGACCGCGGCCCGGGTCTACCGCTCCCAGACCAGACGACAGGCGCGCCGCTCCCGGCTCACCGGCCGGGCCGCGCTGCTCGCGCTCGTCCTGTGCTCGCTGATCGTGGCGCTGGCGTACCCGATAAGGCAGTACGTCTCCCAGCGCGCCGACATCGCGGACCTGCAACGGCAGCAGGCGAAGGCACGCCAACGCGTCGAACAGCTGCGCGACCTCAAGGCGCGCTGGCAGGACGACGCGTACGCGGAGCAGCAGATCCGGCTGCGGCTGCACTATGTGATGCCGGGGGAGACGGGGTACGTCGTGATCGACCCGGACGCGGCGGCCAAGCAGTCGAGCACGGACCGCACGACGGCGGCACGCCCCTGGTACACCAACATCTGGGACGGGATCGACAGGTCCGACAAGTCCGGCCACTGATCCGGACGAACCAGCGCACCGACACGAAAGACAGCCTGAAAGACACCCATGGAAACCCTTCCGCCGCCCACCCCGAGCACCGAGCCCACCGACGCGGACATCGACGCCATCAAGCAGCAACTCGGCCGTCCGCCGCGCGGGCTGCGCGCGATCGCGCACCGGTGCCCGTGCGGACAGCCGGACGTCGTGGAGACGGCGCCGCGGCTCCCCGACGGCACACCGTTCCCGACGACGTACTACCTGACCTGCCCGCGCGCCGCCTCCGCGATCGGCACGCTGGAGGCGAACGGCGTCATGAAGGAGATGACGGAGCGCCTGGCGGCCGACCCGGAACTGGCCGCCGCCTACCGGGCCGCGCACGAGGACTACATCGCGCGCCGCGACACCATCGAGGTGCTCCCGGGGTTCCCGAGCGCGGGCGGCATGCCGGACAGGGTGAAGTGCCTGCATGTGCTCGTGGCGCACTCCCTGGTCGCGGGCCCGGGCGTCAACCCGCTGGGCGACGAGGCGATCGCCATGCTGCCCGAGTGGTGGCGCAAGGGGTCGTGCGTGATCCCCGGGGGTCCGCGGTCCGGTGACGACTGCCAGGTGGAGACGACCGACACCGGATGGCCGGGGACCGGGCCCGCCGGCTCGGGGGAGGACGACGAATGACACGCGTGGCCGCCGTCGACTGCGGCACCAACTCCATCCGCCTCCTGGTCGCGGACGCCGACCCGGCCACCGGTGAACTCGTCGAGCTGGACCGGCGGATGACGATCGTGCGGCTCGGGCAGGGCGTGGACCGGACCGGACGGCTCGCTCCTGAGGCGCTGGAGCGCACGTTCGCCGCCTGCCGGGAGTACGCGGAAGTCATCAAGGAGCACGGCGCCGAGAGGCTCCGCTTCGTCGCGACGTCCGCCTCCCGCGACGCGGAGAACCGGGACGAATTCGTCCGGGGGGTGCTGGAGATCCTCGGTGTCGAGCCCGAGGTCATCTCCGGTGACCAGGAGGCGGAGTTCTCCTTCACGGGCGCCACCCGGGAACTGGCGGGCCGTACGGACCTCGCCGGACCCTTCCTGGTCGTGGACATCGGCGGCGGCTCCACGGAGTTCGTCGTCGGCGAGGAGCATGTGCGTGCCGCGCGGTCCGTCGACATCGGCTGTGTGCGTATGACGGAGCGCCACCTCGTGCACGACGGCGCCGTCTCCGATCCGCCGACCCCGGAGGAGATCGCGGCCATACGGTCCGACGTAGAGGCGGCGCTGGACCTCGCCGAGCAGACGGTCCCGCTGCGCGAGGCGCGGACGCTGGTCGGTCTCGCGGGCTCGGTCACGACGCTCTCGGCGATCGCCCAGGACCTCCCGGAGTACGACTCCACGCGGATCCACCACTCCCGGATCTCCGCCGAACGCGTCCGCGAGATCACAGGTGCGCTGCTGCGCTCCACGCACGCCGAACGCGCGGCGATCCCCTCCATGCACCCGGGCCGCGTGGACGTGATCGGCGCGGGCGCCCTCGTTCTGCTCGCCATCATGGAACGAACCGGAGCCGCCGAGGTCGTGGTCAGCGAACACGACATCCTCGACGGCATCGCCTGGAGCGTGGCACCCGGCGACGAGTGACACTCCAGGTGCGGCGACCGCCCGGGCCGGTAGGCTCCGGGCGGCCCGTTGTCCGGATGTTCCGTTGTTCGGATGTTCCTGCGGTCCGGCGTTCCGGCGGCGGCCTTCGGCCGACATGGCTTCCGCTTCCTTGCCCGGCAGCACGTCGGCCGCTTGTTCCAGCACCTCGAAATCCGCGATCGGCACGACTGCGCGGCGCGGTGTACACGTGACGCGGGATCTACCGACCGGTAGCTTCTTTGGGCAGGTCGGGCGGCCTGTGAGCGGACCTCCGGGGTCTCCGGGGGCGTCCGAAGCACCCTCGCCAGAAACCTTCGTGAAGTTCTTCACAAGGAAATCGCCCCTGCTGGGGGACCTTTGGGGTTCGTTGGGCCATCCGGGGGGCTCAAGGGGGTCATGGAGGTGCTCACGCGAGCGGTTCCGAGGGTTCGTCCGGGGGCGTTGTAAAGGCCCGGTATGGATCCCCCGGGAGTCAGGACGGGCAGCTCACAGGGCCTTGACAATGGTTCGCACTACACTGCGGTTCCCCTGTGGCGCCATGACCTTGGTCACTTGGGTCGCGCAGTGTAGCAGACACCTCATCTAAGCTTGTGAAGGGGCGCACGAGCGACCCCCCGGGGGCGGGTGGATACTCGATGGCATGAGCACCACGGAGCGTCCCAGGATCCTCGTAGTAGGCGGTGGGTACGTAGGCCTGTACGCAGCTCGTCGCATTCTCAAGAAGATGCGCTACGGCGAGGCGACCGTCACGGTCGTCGACCCGCGCTCGTACATGACTTACCAGCCCTTCCTCCCCGAAGCCGCCGCCGGCAGCATCTCCCCGCGGCATGTCGTCGTCCCGCTGCGACGCGTGCTCCCCAAGGCGGAGGTCCTCACCGGCCGGGTCACCACCATCGACCAGGACCGCAAGGTCGCCACGATCGCCCCGCTGGTGGGCGAGGCGTACGAGCTGCCCTTCGACTACCTCGTCATCGCGCTCGGCGCGGTCTCCCGCACCTTCCCGATCCCCGGCCTCGCCGAGCAGGGCATCGGCATGAAGGGCATCGAGGAGTCCATCGGTCTGCGCAACCACGTGCTGGAGCAGCTCGACAAGGCCGACTCCACCACCGACGAGGAGATCCGCCGCAAGGCGCTCACCTTCGTCTTCGTCGGCGGCGGTTTCGCCGGCGCGGAGACCATCGGTGAGGTCGAGGACATGGCCCGCGACGCGGCCAAGTACTACAAGAACGTGTCCCGCGAGGACATGCGCTTCGTCCTCGTCGACGCCGCCGACAAGATCCTCCCCGAGGTCGGTCCGAAGCTCGGCCAGTACGGCAAGGAGCACCTCGAGGGCCGCGGTGTCGAGGTCTACCTCTCCACCTCCATGGAGTCCTGCGTGGACGGCCACGTGGTGCTGAAGAACGGCCTCGAGGTCGACTCCAACACCATCGTGTGGACGGCCGGCGTCAAGCCGAACCCGGCCCTCGCCCGCTTCGGCCTCCCGCTGGGCCCGCGCGGTCACGTGGACACCGCCGCCACGCTTCAGGTCCAGGGCACCGACTACATCTGGGCCGCGGGCGACAACGCCCAGGTTCCGGACATGGTCGGCCGCAAGGCGGGCAACGAGAACGCCTGGTGCCCGCCGAACGCCCAGCACGCTCTGCGCCAGGCCAAGGTGCTCGGCGACAACGTGGTCTCCGGTATGCGGGGCTTCCCGCAGAAGGAGTACAGCCACGCGAACAAGGGCGCGGTGGCGGGCCTCGGCCTCCACAAGGGCGTCGCGATGATCGTCATGGGCAATATGAAGATCAAGCTCCGCGGTCGTCTGGCGTGGTACATGCACCGCGGCTACCACGGTCTGGCCATGCCGACCTGGAACCGGAAGATCCGGATCTTCGCCGACTGGACGCTGGGCATGTTCCTCAAGCGCGAGGTCGTCTCGCTCGGCGCGATCGAGTCGCCGCGCGAGGAGTTCTACGAGGCCGCCAAGCCGGCGCCGGTCGCCGCCGCGCCGGTCAAGACCGAGGAGAAGGCCAAGGCGTCCTGACGCCCGGTCACCGATCCAGCCGAAGGGCCTCCCGCCATCCGTGGTGCGGGGGGCCCTTCGGCATTCCCGTGCGGCGGCAGGAGGGTTCTTCGGCTCTCCCGTGCGGGATCAGCGGGATCATGGGCTGAGAGGCCCCGGCCCCGGGGACTTGCGTGGTGTATGCAGCTGTTTTTGCCGAGCCGTAACGCCAACGGGGGACTGCGGCCGGGCGCCGCAGGTGTTTTCGTGGTGGGGGACATTCCGAGACTCCCTTCCCCGAGCTCTCGACTCCGTTGAGCAGGGGACGCCCCATCGGAGGTGTGCACCATGGCCGATGCCGCGCCGCGGTTGAAGAGCCTCGTCGAACAGTTGCTGGGAGATCCACTCCCGGTGCGCATCCGCGCCTGGGACGGATCGGAGGCCGGTCCGCCCGGCGCACCGGTCCTCGTCGTACGCAACCGCCGCGCCCTGCGCCGCCTGCTGTGGAAGCCGGGCGAGTTGGGCCTGGTCCGCGCCTGGGTCGCCGGTGACCTGGGCATCGACGGAGACCTCTACTCCACCCTCGGTCTTCTCGCGGGACTCATCTGGGAGCGCGGCGACGACGCCCGTACCCTCGTCCAGGCCGTCCGCGACCCCGACGTCCGCGCCGCCGTCCGCGGCCTCGCCAGGATGGCCGGCCCCTTCCCGCCACCCCCGCCGCCCCCTGAGGAGGTCCGCAAGGCGCGCCGTCATCTGCACACCCGGCGCAGCGACAAGCAGGCCATCAGCCACCACTACGACGTGGGGAACGACTTCTACGAGCTCGTCCTGGGACCGTCCATGGTGTACTCGTGCGCCTACTGGAGCAGCCCCGACGGCACCCTCGAGGACGCGCAGCGCGACAAGCTCGAACTCGTCTGCCGCAAGCTCGACCTGAAGCCCGGCCAGCGGCTCCTCGACGTCGGCTGCGGCTGGGGCTCCATGGCCCTGCACGCGGCCCGTGAGCACGGGGTGAGCGTCGTGGGCGTCACCCTCTCCCAGGAGCAGGCCACGTACGCCCGCAAGCGGGTCGCGGAGGAGGGCCTGGCCGACCGCGTCGAGATCCGGGTGCAGGACTACCGGGATGTCGGCGACGGCCCGTACGACGCGATCTCCTCCATCGGCATGGCCGAACACGTGGGCGCGCAGCGGTACCTGCAGTACGCCTGCGATCTGTACCGCCTCCTCAAGCCGGGCGGGCGGCTGCTCAACCACCAGATCGCGCGGCGGCCCCAGCGGGACGAGACCACGTACAACGTGGACACGTTCATCGACGCGTACGTCTTCCCCGACGGGGAGCTCGCCCCCGTCGGCACCACGGTGACCCAGCTGGAGCGCGCCGGGTTCGAGGTCCGGGACGTCGAGTCGCTCAGGGAGCACTACGCCCTCACGCTGCGCCGCTGGGTCGCCGGTCTGGAGGCCGAGTGGGCGAGGGCGCAGCAGTTGACCAGCCCGGGCCGCGCTCGCGTCTGGCGGCTGTACATGGCGGCCTCGGCGCTCGCCTTCGAACGCAACCGCATCGGGGTCAACCAGGTCCTCGCGGTACGGACGCCAGGGCCGGGCGCATCCGGGATGCCATTGCGTGCCCGTACCTGGAACTGATCCACCGAGCACGTCCGACAGGACGGCAGGAGCCCCGCCCGGACGTCGAACGCCGGACGGGGCTCCTGCGGCATCGCCGCCGCCGCTACTCCGCCTTGATGGCGCTGAGCATGTTGAGACGGGCCGCGCGCCGGGCCGGCCACAGTGCGGCCAGTACGCCGACCAGTCCCGCGAGGAGCAGGAAGACGGCCATCCGGCCCCAGGGCAGCACCAGCTCGTACGTCGGCAGTGCCGTGCCGAGCAGTTTGCCCGCCGCCCAGCCGAAGAACACGCCCAGGCCGATGCCGAGCACTCCGCCGAAGAGCGAGATGACCAGGGACTCCAGCCGGACCATCCGCTTGATGCCCTTGCGGTCCAGGCCGATCGCGCGCAGCATCCCGATCTCCTGGGAGCGCTCGAAGACCGACATGGCCAGGGTGTTGATGACGCCGAGGACCGCCACGATCACGGCCATCGCCAGCAGGCCGTAGAGCATGTTCAGCATCAGCGTGAACACCTGGCCGATGGCGTTGGAGATGTCCTTCTTGTCCTGGATCTTGATGGCCGGGTTGTCTCCGAGCGCCTTCACCAGCGCGTCCTTGGCGGAAGCCGTGGCGCCCGACGAGGTCTTGACCATGATCTGGCGGTCGGACGGGTCGCTCTGGTGCGGGGAGAGCGTGGCGTTGTCCAGCATGATGCCGCGCATCATCTCGGTGCTCTGGTAGACGCCGGACACCGTCATCTGCCGCTTCGCGCCGTCCTCGAACGCCAGCGTGAACCGGGAACCCGCCTTCCAGTGGTGGTCCTTGGCGGTCTCGTCGTCCACGACGGCCCGGGAGCCGCCGACCTCGAAGGTGCCGCTGTCCAGGGTCAGGTTGGTCAGCTTGGCGATGTTCGCACCGTTGACACCGGTCAGATACTCGGAGGACCGGCCGTCGACGCGGGAGGGCGCGCCCCGCAGCGGGCTGGTCGCGGTCACGCCCGCGGCGGACGCCAGGGCCCTCTCGACGCCGGGCGCGAGGTTGTTGTCGTTCGCCATGGACACCACGTAGTCCGCCTTGATCGCGGAGGACGCCTTCTTGTCGATCGCCTGCTGGAGGCTGCCCGCCATCACCGTCAGACCGGTGATCAGGGTCAGGCCGATCATCAGCGCGGAGGCGGTCGCGGCGGTACGGCGCGGGTTGCGCACCGAGTTCTGCCGGGCGAGCTTTCCGGAGATGCCGAACACCCGCATGAGCGGCGCGGCAGCGGCGATGAGCGGTCGGGACAGCAGCGGGGTGAGCACGAAGACGCCGATGACCAGGAGCGCGGCGCCGAGACCCATCGGGCCCTTGGCGTCCGAGGCGCTGAGCGTGGTGCCGTACAGGACGGCGACGACGCCCGCCGAGGCGAGCAGGGCGCCGATGGTGTTCCGCAGCACCAGGGACTTGGTGGTGGCCTTGGCGTGGACGCTGCTCATCGCGGCCACAGGCGGGATCTTCGCGGCGCGGCGGCCCGGCAGCCAGGCCGCCAGCATGGTGATCAGGACGCCGACGGCGAGGGCCGCGAGGATCGTGCCCGGGGCGATGACGAGCGGGCCGTCCGGGACCGTGCCGCCGAACTGGCCCACCAGGGCGCGCAGTCCGGCGCCGATACCGATGCCCGCCACCAGACCGGTGACAGCCGCGACCGCGCCGACCACGAACGCCTCGATGAGCACGGACCGCGTGACCTGCCGACGGGAGGCGCCGACGGCGCGCAGCAGGGCGAGTTCCTTGGTGCGCTGGGCGACCAGCATGGTGAAGGTGTTGGCGATGATGAAGGTGCCGACGAACAGCGAGATCCCCGCGAAGGCCAGCAGCGCGGTGCGCATGCCGCTGGTGGCGTCGGCGATCTGCTTCGCCTGGTCGTCGGCGAGCTGCTGGCCCGTGGTGGTGTAGGCGGTGTCCTTGGGGATGATCCCGTCGAGGGCGTTGCGCAGCGCGATCTGGCTGGTGCCGGAGGCCGCCTTCACATCGATCTCGTCGTACGCGCCGGGCTTGTGGAACAGACGCTGGGCGGTGGCCGTGTCGAAGAGCGCGAGGCTGCCACCCGCGGCGACATTGCCGTCGTCGGTGGTGAAGACGCCGGCGATCCGCGGGGTCAGGACCGGGCCGTCGACCGAGATCCGCACGGTGTCGCCGACGTTGTATCCGGCGCGCCGGGCCGTCTCGGAGTCTATGAGGACCTCGCCCACGCCCTTCGGGGCGTGCCCGTGGACGAGCGGATAGCGGCGGTCCTTGGCCCCCCAGTAGTTCCCGCCCTGCGAGCGGAATCCGCCGCCGATGAGCTTGCCGTCCTTGTCGGCGATGGCGGTGAAGCCGCTCACGACGCCGATGGCGCTGTCGGCGCCCTGCGCCTTGGCGGCCTTGTCGAGGAGGGCCTGCGTCAGCTGGGGCTGCTTGGCGACCTTGTCCCCGGTGTCCGCGGCGCCCTCCGGCTGGATGGCCACGTCCACCTGGTCGAATCCCTTGGCGGAACTCTTCTGGTAGGCCTGGGAGATGGTGTCGGTGAACACCAGGGTGCCCGACACGAACGCCACGCCGAGCATTACGGCGAGCACGGTCATGAGCAGCCTGGCCTTGTGCGTGAGCACGTTGCGCAAGGCGGTACGGAACATGTGTCTTTCCAGGGCAGGATTGTGCGACGGGTGGGATGGGGGCGCTCGGCGGCGCGTGGGGTGATCCGGGGGCCGGGGCGAGCGGCCTCAGCTGGTGCGGCCCTTGGCGTCGAAACGCTTCATCCGGTCCAGCACCGCCTCCGCGTCCGGCTCGTGCAGCTCGTCGACGATCCGCCCGTCCGCCAGGAAGACGACCCGGTCCGCGTAGGCCGCCGCCACCGGGTCATGGGTGACCATCACCACCGTCTGCCCGAGCTCGCGTACCGAGTTGCGCAGAAAGCCCAGCACCTCGGCGCCCGAGCGCGAGTCCAGGTTTCCGGTGGGCTCGTCACCGAAGATGATCTCCGGCTTGGAGGCCAGCGCCCGCGCCACCGCGACGCGCTGCTGCTGACCGCCGGACAGCTGCGAGGGCCGGTGGCTCAGCCGCCCGGACAGCCCGATCATCTGGATCACGAGGTCCAGCCACGCCTTGTCCGGCTTGCGGCCCGCGATGTCCATCGGCAGCGTGATGTTCTCCAGCGCGGTCAGGGTCGGCAGCAGGTTGAACGCCTGGAAGATGAAGCCGATCTTGTCCCGGCGCAGCTTGGTGAGCTGCTTGTCCTTCAGCGTGCCCAGTTCCGTGTCACCGATGCGGACGGAACCGGACGAGAAGGAGTCGAGCCCGGCCACGCAGTGCATCAGTGTCGACTTGCCCGAGCCCGAGGGCCCCATGATCGCCGTGAACTGTGCCTGCTGGAAGTCGACGGTGACGCGGTCGAGGGCCACCACCTGGGTCTCGCCCTGTCCGTAGACCTTCGACAGTTCCGTGGCGCGGGCAGCCACGGTGGTGGTCCGGTCGGCGAGGGGAGTGCTGGTCACGGGGGGATGCTCCTGTCGGGACGACGGTGAAGAGGACCGTTCCATCGTCGTTCGCGATGCGCCGCCTGTAGTCAGCCGCTGCTCCCGTTCGGAGGGCCGTCTCGAGTCGGACCGGGCCCCTGCCGGTCATACCTGGGGATGACGCCCTACCCCCACGGGTTCCCCGGGACCCGTCCTGGCCGGAAAGCGGTTGGTCATGCCGGAACGCGGAGCACCGACAGCTCTCCTTCAAGGCGGTGAAATTCCGTCATTCCGCATACATGAGCCGTCGTCACCCGAAACGCTAGTGGCAAGTGCGGACGGCCCCTACCAGGGGCTGATGCCCCCTCAGGCATCAATAAAATAAGACAACATCGCGTCGCCTGGCCCCTGTTCGGGTGATGCACGCCGATAGGCTCGGAGTGCTTGATGCCTGGCCCACGGCCTGCCCGGATGGTGGAATGCAGACACGGCGAGCTTAAACCTCGCTGCCCCTCGCGGGCGTACCGGTTCAAGTCCGGTTCCGGGCACCACCCGTACCTGCGGGCCGGCCCCGGCCAGGGCGCCGATCACGGCCGTCGGGACGGGAAGAGCTCATGGGACGGGCGTCCCGCACCGCATGGGTCATGGCTTGCCGCGGACGACGGTGACCGGGCAGTGCGCGTGGTGCAGCAGCGCCTGGCTCACCGAGCCCAGGAGCAGTCCGGCAAAGCCGCCACGCCCTCTCGCTCCGACGACCAGGAGCTGGGCAGTTTTGCTCGCCTCGATCAATACCTCGCGGGTTTCGCCGCCCACCACGTCTTGTCTGACCGTGACGTCCGGATACGTCTCCGTGCGGCCGGCGAGTGCCTGGGCCAGCAGACGCTCCGCGCCCTCGGGGCTCCCGCCGGGAGGCGCGTAGTCCGGCAGCCACGCGTGCACAGCCACGATCCCGGTACCGCGCAACGTCGCCTCGGCAAAGGCGAAGTCGACCGCCTTGTCGCCGGCCGGGGAGCCGTCGACACCCAGCACGATCGGTCCGGCGTCGACCGGCTTCTCGCGGACCACCATCACCGGACACAGACCGTGGGAGGCCAGGGACACCGCCGTTGATCCCAGCAGCATGCCGATGAAACCGCCCATACCCCGGGAGCCGACGACCACCAGGTCCGCGGCTCGCGACTCGGCCTCCAGCACCGCCACCGCGTCGCCGGTCGCCATGGCCTCGGTGACCTCCACCTCGGGCGCAACGCTCCGGGCATGCTGCGCGGCCTCGTGCACCAGGCGATCGAGCGGTGACGGGTCCAGCGGCGCATACATCGGCCTGACAGGCCAGCTGAAGGCGTGCACCACACGCAGCTCCGCATGACGCCGCCGGGCTTCCGTGGCGGCCTCCGCCACCGCGTCCAGACTCGACGACGAGCCATCCACTCCTACGACGACCAGCCTGCCCACCACTCCTCCATTGCTCGCCCCGGCTTCCAAGCCTGCCCCCGGCGCTGCGTTGCTGCCATCCGGCCAGGCCCTGGCAGCGGTGGTGAACCGATCGGTCTCCATCGATGGCGGCGCTCACCCGGCCCATCGAAGTCTCCGTTCACCGACGTTGCTCCGAGCGAAGGAATCCGCCCGCAACGGGCGCGCAGCACACCAGGACGAGGGCCGGAAAGGGCGACCTGCAGAATGGGTGCACCGGGACGGATCGGAGACGCGGATGAGTGCAGCGGAGGATGCCGGCACGCCGGCACGCCGTCCCGGCCTCGCCGTACCCCGGCTGGTGGGCCGCGAGCGCGACCTATCGTCGCTCGACCAGGCTCTCGACGAGCGGCCGGCCCTCGTCGTGGTCGCGGGTGAGGCGGGGATCGGGAAGACCCGGCTGCTCCACGAGCTCCTGCGGCGGCGCCGGGAGACGGCGCTGGTCGCGGTGTGCCCGCCGTTCCGGGAGCCATACACGCTCGGCCCGGTCGTCGACGGCGTACGCCGGCTGACCGAGCGCGTCGCCGGCCTGCCGCTCACCGGACTGGCGGGGGCGCTGCGGCCGGTCTTCCCGGAATGGGCGGATCAGCTCCCGCCCGCGCCCGGGCCGCTGCCCGACGCCGCGTCCGCCCGGCACCGGCTGCTGCGCGCACTCGTCGAGCTCATCGACGCCCTCGGCGTCGGGCTGCTCGTGGTGGAGGACGCCCACTGGGCCGACGAGACCACGCTCGAGCTTCTGCTGTTCCTGCGAGCCCGGCGGGAGCGGGGCCCGCGTCTCGTCCTCACCCACCGGCCCGAGGACGTCCGCCCGGAGTCCCTGCTGCGCCGGCTGGTCGCGCAGTCCGGCGTAACCCGTGTGGAACCCGGGCCCCTGGACACCGCCGGGACAGCGGACCTGGTGTCCTCGATGCTCGGCGGGGAGCCGGTCTCGGTGGAGTTCGCCGAGTTCCTCCACGGCCACACGGACGGGCTGCCGCTCGCGATCGAGGAGTCGGTCCGTCTGCTCTACGACCGCGCGGACCTGGTCTGTGAGAACGGCGCGTGGCTGCGGCGCGACGTCGAGGAGCTCGACGTGCCGCCCAGCATCCGTGACGCCGTGCTCGAACGGACCTCCCGCCTCGGGCCCGCGGCCGGCGCGGTGCTGGCCGCGCTCGCCGTGCTCGAGGGTGAGCGGTCTCCGGTGCTCGTCGCCGAGGTCGCCGGCATACCCGTGCAAGAGGCGGAGAACGGTCTGGCCGAGGCCCTCGCCGGCGGGCTGCTGCACGAGGAGCGCGATGCCCGGGTGGGGTTCCGTCACGTGCTGGCCGCGCGCAGTGTCTACCACGCCCTCGGCGCCATTCAGCGCAGCCGCCTCCACTTCCGCGCCGGGGAAGCCCTCGAGGGGGAGCCGGTACGCCGCGTCGCCGAGCTGTCCCGGCACTTCCGGGAGGCGGGCGACCCGCACCGCTGGGCGGCGTACGCCGAGCAGGCGGCGGACCACGCGATTTCGTCGGGCGACCCGCGTACAGCGTTCGGGCTGCTCCTCGACCTCCTTGCCGGCGGCGCCGTCCGTGGCGCGGAAGTGTCTCGTCTGGTGCAGCGCATGCCGTTGTACGCCGCATCCGGAAACGGGCCGCTGCGCGAGCTCGTCGCCGTGCTGCGTGAGACCGCCGCCGGTGAACTCACGTCCGAGGAGCGGACCGAGACCACCTGGCAGCTGGCGCGGCTGATGTTCCACGTCGGTGATGTGGAGGCCGCCTCGGTAGAGATGGAGCGGGCCGTGCCGGGGCTGGTCCAGGAGCGGCCGGGCGCCGCGGTCCACGCGATGATGATGCTCGCTCGCCCGGTCGGTACCGCGCGGCCCGCGGCGCATCACCGAGCCTGGCTCGAGCACGCCGGGCGTCTCATCGAGGCCCGGCCCGGTCCGTCGCCCGAGGAGCGGCTCTCCTTTCTTATGGACCGCGCCGCCACGCTCCTGGTACTCGGCGACCCCGCCGGCTGGGCGGCAGCGCGTGACCTGCCGGTCGAGGGGGAGACCCCAGGCGAGGTGCTGCAGCGCGCCCGGGGGTTCGCCAACCTCGGTGAGGCGGCGATGCTGTGGGGCCGCTACGACGACGCCCGGCGCCGGCTCGAAGCGGCCGCCGCCCTGGCCGAGGAGCACCAGCACCTGCGCCTGCGCGACCTCGTCGGGGCGACCCTCGCCCACCTCGACTGGCTCACCGGCGACTGGGCGGCCCCGATGGAGTGGGGGTCCTTGGCACTTGACGCCGACGAACCCGTGTTGCGCGCTGACGCACTGCTGCTGGCCGGCCTGCTCGACGTCGCTCGCGGCGACCACCGGCGGGCACAGGAGCGGGTCCGCGCCGCCATCGAGGCCGGGCGTCCGCGCGGCCCCGCCGACGGGTCCCGCGATCCGTCCGCCGTGCTCGCACGGCTGGCGCTCGCCGCCGGTCACCCCGCAGAGGCACTGGCCGCCACCGATGCCGCCTGGCGGCTCGTCGAGGCCAAGGGACTCTGGCTCTGGGCCGCCGAGATCGCCCCGCTCCGGGTCCGCGCCCTGCTCGAAGACGGACGCGCCGGGGAGGCCGTCCGCGCGGCCGAGGCCTTCGCGGCGGGCACACGAGACCTGGATGCGCCGGTGGCTACGGCAGCCCGCCGACTGACCGCGGCCCTGCTCGCCCGTGCCGGCGGTGACCTCGCCGGCGCCGCCGGGCTCTTCGAGGAGGCGGGCGCCGCCTGGGCCGCCCTTCCGAGACCGTACGACGCCCTGCTGGCCCGCGAGGCGGCGGCCGGCTGTCACCTCGCCGTCGGCGAGCGGGACCGGGCCGTCGGCCTGCTCCGCGAGGTCTTCGGCGGCCTCACCGCCCTCGGCGCGACCGAGGACGCGGACCGGGTGCGGCGTACCCTCGCGGACGAGGGGGTCCGGGCCGGAGCGCGGTCGGGCCGGCCCGGCTACGGCGACCAGTTCTCGCCGCGTGAACTCGACGTGGTGCGCCTGCTCGTCGAGGGCCGGACCAGCGCGCAGATCGCCCGCGTTCTCGGGCTCTCGCCCCGCACCGTCGAGAAGCACGTCCACTCCGCGATGCGTAAACGGCAAGCGCCCTCGCGCACCGCGCTCGCCGTCGCCGCCGTGGAGTCGGGTGACGTGCCGCTGCCGGGGAACGTGCCGCAGCCGCCGACTTCGACGGGGTAGCCACGGGTGACCGTGCGGGAGTTTCCCGGGTAGTTCTGCCCATTGCCGTGTGATCGCCGTGCCGCGTTCACTGCTGGCTCTGGGACAGAACGGAGCAGCCACGATGACTTCTGGCAACGGCGCCGAACGGTCCGGCGAGGAGCCGGCGTTCGGCCCCGTCGACGGTTCCCTCGAGGATTCCGCCGACGGTCAGGACACCACCGTCGATCCGGCCCCGACGGCAGGCGCGGACGGGCCGCGCGAGTACCGGCGGAAGACGGGCGTGGAGTACCGGCCGGTCTGACCAGCACCCCACTCGAGTCGGCCCGGCCGACGCACACTTCCGAGAAGAGCGATGCACAGACCAATACGCATATGGGCCGCTGTGACGGCGGTCGCTTGCGCGGTGGCGTCAGGCCTGATGGCCGGCGCCCCGGCGCAAGCGGCGCCCACCCCGGCCGGCGGCACCCCGCAGAGCACAGCGACCTACAAGCCCGCCGGATGCGCCGTCCCCCTGCCTGCCTCCGAGCAGAAGGGTGACGCGCCCTACGCCACCTGCGACCTCATGGGCGTGACCAACACTCACGGCGCCTTGGCCGCGGGCTCGTCCACCCCGCCCGCGAACGCCCTCACCCCGAACGACATGAGGGCGGCCTACCATCTGCCCACGGGCGGCTCGGGCGAGACGGTCGCCATCGTCGACGCCGGCGGCTACGCGACCGCCGAGGCCGATCTGGCCGTCTACCGCGGCACCTACGGCCTTCCCGCGTGCACGACGGCGAACGGCTGCTTCACCAAGCTCGACCAGAACGGCGGCCACAACCTCCCGCCCGAGGACGCCGACTGGTCCATGGAGACCGCGCTCGACCTCGACGCAGTCTCCGCGGCCTGCCCGCAGTGCCACATCCTGCTCGTCGAGGCCGACTCCGCCGGCGTCGACGACCTCGGCCAGGCCGAGAACACCGCCGCCGCCCACCACCCCGTGGCCATCTCCAACTCCTACGGCATCCCCGGAGAGGGGGGCAGCCTCGCGACGGCGTACGACCACGACTACGACCACCCCGGTATCGCTGTCACGGCATCCAGCGGCGACTACGGCAACATCGTCAACTGGCCGGCGTCGAACGGGAACGTCGTCGCCGTCGGCGGGACGACGCTGACCCGCGACGGCACCACCGCCCGCGGCTGGACCGAGGCGGCCTGGGACAGAGGCGGCTCGGGCTGCTCGAGCGTCGAGCCGAAGCCGGCGTACCAGCAGGGCCTCGACACCGGCTGCGACAGGCGTGCCATCGCCGACGTGTCCGCGGACGCCGATCCGGCCACCGGCCTCGGCATCTACAACTCGAACCCCGCCGTCGGCGGCTGGCTCCAGGTCGGCGGCACTTCGCTCTCCTCGCCGCTCGTCGCCGCGATGTACGCCCTCGCGGGCACCCCGACGCCCGGCACCTACCCGGTGACCTACCCGTACAACGACACGAACGCCGGTGACCTCACCGACGTCACCGCCGGCTCCGACGGCTACTGCGGCAACCAGCTCTGCAACGCCCGCAAGGGCTGGGACGGTCCGACCGGGCTCGGCTCGCCCGCCGGTGTCGGCGCGTTCCGCCAGGGCCCGCACGGTCTGGTCACCGGTACCGTGCGCGGCACCGGCTCGAGAACGGCCAACGGCCCGGTCCCGGGCGCTTCCGTCACCGCCACCGACGCGGACGGCCGCAGCTACACCGCGAAGACCGAGGCGTCGGGCGGCTACACGATCGCCCCCGCGCCGGGCGACTACACCCTGACCGTCGCGCGGTTCGGCTACGCGACGGCCACCACCACGCTGAAGGTCACCGAGGGGCTCACGGCGAAGAAGTCCTTCACGCTGCGCGCCCTGCCCACCCACCTCGTCTCCGGGGCCGTCACCGACGCGTCGGGCCACGGCTGGCCGCTCGCCGCGACGATCACCGTCGACGGCTACCCCGGCGGCGCGGTGGACACCGACCCGGTCACCGGCCGGTACGCCGTCCGGCTGCCGGACGACGGGAACTACAAGCTGCACGTCTCGTCGACCCTGCCGGGCTACAGGACGGCGGACGACACCGTCGCAGTCGGCACCGGCGACGTACGCCGCAACGTGTCGCTGCCCGTGGACGCGAGCGCCTGCACCACGCTCGGCTACCGCTTCGGATACGACGGCACCACGACCGACTTCGAGGGCTGGGCCGGCGCAACGCCGCAGCATGGCTGGACGGTCACCGACGACAGCGGCTCCGGGATCACCTGGCGCTTCGACGACCCGGGCCACTACGGCAACGACACCGGCGGCACCGGCCGGTTCGCCGAGGTCGACTCCCGCGACGGCGGCGTCGACACCGAGGAGACGACCAGCCTGGTCTCGCCGGCGCTCGACCTGAGCGGCGATGCCACCCCGATCGTCTCCTTCGACAACTCCTTCATGTCACCCCGCTACAACTCCAACGCCTACGTCGAGGTCAGCGTCGACGGCGGCCGGACCTGGACCTCGGTCTGGCACATGGCCCGCACGATCTCCTACGGCCCCGAGGCCGTCGCGCTCCCCCAGGCCGCCGGCAAGAGCGACGTGCGGGTCCGGTTCCGGTACGACGCGGTCCACTCGTGGTTCTGGAAGGTCGACGACGTCTTCATCGGCAACCGCTCCTGCGATGCCGCCTCGGGCGGGCTCGTGGCCGGCGCCGTCGATGACGCCAACACCGGCAAGGCACTCTCCGGCGCCACCGTCAGCGTGGCCGGCACCCCGACGGCCACGACGGCCGACGGCGCCTACGAGCTCTTCGCGCCCGCTTCGGCCGCCGACAGTTCCGGCCGGACCACGCTGGGAGTCATGGACGGCGCGTACACGGACTCGACCGCGAAGGTCCCCGTCGCCCGCGACCAGGTCACCCGCAAGGACTGGGGCCTGGGTGCCGGCCGGCTCAGCGTCTCGGGCGGCTCACCGCAGGTCACCGAGCCGCTGGGCCGGTCGGCGTACCGCACCGTGACGTTGCGCAACACCGGCACGGCACCCGTCCACGTCGTCCTCGACCCGCAGGACGGCTCCTACACGCCGGACTCGCACCCGGGGCAGGCGGGCAAGCCCGCCACCGGCGCACCGGTCCGGCACGCCGGTGGCGACTTCACCCGTGGGTCGCTGCTCGCCGGTGACACGCACGGAGGCGGGGTACCGACGGGCCCGACCGGCGCGACGACCGTGGCGGGCGCCACCGCGTGGACGACCGCCGATGTCCTCCCGACACCGGTAATGGACAGCGGCACGGTGACACTCGACGGGAAGGTCTACGTGTTCGGCGGGACCGACGGCGCGAACCTGCTGTTCAAGGCCTACGTCCACGACCCGGCCACCGGCGGTTGGCAGCGGCTGGCGAACATGCCGGAGAAGCTGGAGAAGCCCGGCGTGGAGGCGGTCGACGGCGAGATCTACGTCGTCGGCGGCTGGGACAGCAACCGCAACGCCTCGACCGCGGCGTACCGCTACGACCCGAAGCACGACTCGTGGTCCTCGGTGGCGTCGCTCCCCGCGGGCGTCGTCGCGGGCGGCACGGCGGTCCTCGGCGGCCGGCTCTATGTGGTCGCCGGCTGCGGCGGCAACTGCTTCCCGGCCTCGCAGGCGACCTACGTCTACGATCCCAGGGCCAACACCTGGAGCCAGGTGGCGAACTACCCGATCACCGACTCGTGGTTCTCCTGCGCCGGCATCGACGGCCAGGTCGTGTGCGCCGGCGGGACCGATCCGGTCAGCGGCAAGGAGACGACGGCGACGTACGCCTTCGATCCGGTCACCGGCGCGTGGACTGCGCGGGCCGACCTGCCGTACCCGAACTGGGCGATGGCCTCTGCCTCTTCCGGCGGGCGGCTTCAGCTGGTCAGCGGTGTCACCGGCGGACAGCTGACCAACCAGGCCGAGGAGTACGACCCGGTCACCGACTCCTGGTCGGCCCTGCCGACGGCCGACGCGATGGTCTACCGCGGCAGCGGCGCCTGCGGACTGTACGTCGTCGGCGGTGCGAACGCGGGCAGCGATCCGGTCACCGGCGTCGAGCAGCTGCCGGGGTACGGCGACTGCGGCAGCTCGGGCGCCGCCCCCTGGCTGTCGGCGCCGCACACCGTCACCGTCGCCCCGGGCGCCGCGGTGATGGTACGAGTCACCCTGAACGCGGGCGAGGTCGACCGGGCCGGCACGTACACGAGCGGTCTGACCGTCGACACCGACTCGCCGTACGCCGTCCCGGCGCTCGCCGCCACGATGAAGGTGACCGGCACGCACTGACCGCGGACCCTTGACGGGCCCACAGCTGACCGGATGGGCACGGCCTGACGGGGCTCCCGGGAACCCGAACCCGGGAGCCCCGTCCCGGCATGCCCGTCACCGGTTCGCGCCGGACGCCGCCTCGGCGCGAGGCGTCCACATGGGTGAACCCCGGCAGGGGCCCCTCACTCGCCCCTCACTCGCCGATCAGCGGCCGGTCTCGAATCTGTCCCAGCTTGGTCATGGATGAGACGCTCCCGTGCTGGGAATCATGGTCAGGCGTAGCGTGTTGCGCGCAAGGAGGAGGGAAAGATCCTCCCCAGGCAGTAGGGTCGCCCCTTTGCCTACCTATTACTCTTGAGCCAAGACCACGTCAGAGTGGCCATGGAGGAGTGAAATGAGGAGCAGCAACCCGGTCTTCTCGCGACGGGGGTTCAGCCGCGACAACGGCTACGCGGGCTTCAACACCGCGCCGCAGGCCGGGGGAGCCGCAGTCGGCACGCAGGGCAACCCGTATGCGCAGAACCCGTACGCGGGCGGTAACCCCTACGCGCAGAACCCTTACGCCCAGCAGACCCAGTACGGCGCCCCGCCGCAGGCCCCGGCCGCCACCGGCCGGATGACGATGGACGACGTCGTCGTGCGCTCGGCGATGACGCTCGGCACGGTCGTCGTCGGCGCGGTCCTCGCCTGGGCCCTGCTGCCGATCACCGCCACCAGCTTCGGCCTGGCGATCGGTTCCGGGCTCGTCGCGTTCGTCCTGGCGATGGTGCAGTCCTTCAAGCGGACCCCGACGCCCGCGCTGATCCTTGGATACGCCGCCTTCGAGGGCGTCTTCCTCGGCGTCATCAGCGAGATGTACAACGCGCAGTGGCACGGCGCGCCTTTCCAGGCCGTGCTCGGCACGATGGCGATCTCCGGCGCGACCCTGCTCGTCTACAAGGCGGGCTGGATCCGGGTGACCGCGCGATACGCCCGCATCGGCATGGCCATCGCCATGGCGTTCGTCCTGACCATGGCGGTCAACCTGCTGCTGGTCGTCTTCGGCGTCGCCCCCGACGGCGGGCTGCGCAGCATGGGCCCGCTGGGCGCGCTCGTCGGTGTCATCGCGATCCTGCTCGGCGCGTTCTTCCTGACCCTCGACTTCAAGCAGATCGAGGACGGCATCGCGTACGGCGCTCCGCGCGAGGAGGCCTGGCTGGCCGCGTTCGGTCTGACCATGACCCTCGTGTGGATCTACGTGGAGATGCTGCGGCTGGTGGCCATCTTCAGCAGGGACTGACGCACCGCACCGAACACCCCGAAGGGCCCGCGAACCACGGTTCGCGGGCCCTTCGGACGTAGGGCTTGCTGCGAGCGGTGCGCGCTCAGAGCAGTTTGCGCGCGGCCCTCCTCAGGTCGTATTCGTGAATGATCGCCTTGGCGTGGCCGTACGCGAGATTGTGCTCGTGCCGGAGCCAGCTGAGCTTCTCCTCGAAGCAGAGAGCGGGGCCTTCGTCGACGGTGCGAAGCCAGTCGGAGACTTCACGACCGGTGCAGTGAGGGATACGGGCGAGCAGATTGCGATGGGTCTCCTCGGAGAAGACTTGGGACATCGGCGCCTCCGGACGCACTCGATGAAGCCGGTCCTTCAGGTCACCGTGCCTGAGCGTTCGCCTGTTGGCAACAGTCGTGTTGTGACGCGTAGTCTCGCGGCGTGCTTGATACGACGCCTTTGACTCGGGCCGTGGATCACTTCGCCGACCGTTTGCGGGCCGCGCCGCAGAGCCGGCTGCAGCGGAGTGCGGCGGCCGAGGCACTCGCTCTGGCCAGGGAGTTGGCACGGCGTGCCCAACTCATCGAGGACCCCTCGGCCGAACCCCGTGAGATGCCCGACGCGGGCATGTTCGCGGCTGCGGACCAGATCACGGTCGCCGGACACGATCTCGCGATCGTCCTGAATGATTCGCAGCAACTTGACGAGGCCGTGGCGCTCGTGGAGGAGGCGCAGAAGCGCGCCGGTGTGTGAGGGGTGTGACGCCTGCGCGCGGTCCTGGAAACGGTCCTCCCGCGGCCTTCGGCTGGTGAGGACCGCGAGGAACCGCGAGGACCGCGAGGACCGCGAGGAACCGCGAGGACCGCGAGGAACCGCGAGGACCGCGAGGACCGCGAGGAACCGCGAGGACCGCGAGGAACCGCGAGGACCGCGAGGAACCCGAGGACGCGGAAGCCTCGGCAACACGCGGGTGCTACGGGCCTCGGTGACCCGCGGGTGCTACAGGGACGCGATGACGCGGTCCGCGAGGACGTAGACGTTCTCCTCGCCGCACTCGAAGGTCAGCGCGTAGGCGCCCGAGACGCCGGAGCCGCCCAGCAGGACCGGGGTGTTTCCGTCGGCCAGGGCGGTGGCCAGGCGCTCCGCGGTCTCACGGTGCCCCGGGGTCATGCACAGCGTCGTACCGTCCACGAAGACATAGACATCCAGGGTGCCCAGCGGGCCCGGGCGGACGTCGGCGAGTTCGGTGCGCGCGGCGGCCAGCTTCTCCAGGCGGGAGACCGTGCGCTCGTAGTCGCCCACGACGGGCGACGGGGAGGGCACGAAGTCCGGGTGGGAGGGGTGGCGGCGGCGGGCCGCGGCCAGCTCGGGCGACTCGCCTCCGAAGAGACCGTCCAGGGGCGTGCCCGCGGCGAACTCGCTCTCCTCGGAGGCGGGCTCGCTCACCGGCTCCAGGCTGTCGTGCTCCAGGCCCGCGAAGTCCGACGGGCGGGGCAGGAAGAGGTCGTTCTCGGGCAGCCCGAGCAGGGTGGGGGCGTCGGCGATGTCATGCGCCTCCTGGGCCGCCCAGAAGGCGCGCGCCTCGGCGAGCTCCCGCTCCCGCTCCTCGGCGAGCGCATCGGCCACGGCGGCGCGTATCTCCTCCGTGCCGGAGGCGGAACGGGCGGCGGGCACCAGGCCGTGCGCCTGCGCGGCGCGGCTCTGTGCGAGTTCACCGTGCAGGGCTGAGACCTGCCGGCGCAGCGAGCGCACGCTGAGCAGGACGGCGACGCCCACGCCCGCGGTCGCGGCCGTGGTGAGCAGCAGGACTATCGGCATGGCGCTCACTGACGTACTCCCGGTTCAAAGTCGACCCTCGACTTCCTACATCAGCTTGAAGGCCGGACTAACCAACTGTCAGTGCGTAACGTCACGAAACGGACAGTCGACTGGTGCTGATGTTTCCCGTGAAACCACCTTGACCTGCGTATATCCCGTCCGGAAGGAGATAGGTCACATCCTGGGGGAGGTTGGGTCACAAATCGGCCCGGAACCCTGGCAGGCAGGGTTCCGGGCCGCACACCGGGGGTGGCGCGACGTGGTCAGCTGAGGCGCTCGATGACCATCGCCATGCCCTGGCCACCGCCGACGCACATCGTCTCCAGGCCGAACTGCTTGTCGTGCCACTGGAGGGAGTTGATGAGCGTGCCGGTGATGCGGGCGCCGGTCATGCCGAAGGGGTGGCCCACGGCGATGGCGCCGCCGTTGACGTTCAGCTTCTCCAGTGGGATGTTCAGGTCGCGGTAGGAGGGGATCACCTGGGCGGCGAAGGCCTCGTTGATCTCGACGAGGTCGATGTCGTCGATGGTGAGGCCGGCCCGCTGAAGTGCCTGCTTGCTGGCCTCGACCGGGCCGTAGCCCATGATCTCGGGGGACAGCCCGGAGACACCGGTGGAGACGATCCGCGCGAGCGGCGTCAGCCCCAGCTCACGCGCCTTGGTGTCGCTCATGATCACCACGGCGGCGGCGCCGTCGTTGAGCGGGCAGCAGTTGCCGGCCGTGACACGGCCGTCGGGGCGGAAGACCGGCTTGAGGCCGGAGACGCCCTCCATGGTGACCCCGGCCCGCGGGCCGTCGTCCGTGCTGACGACCGTCCCGTCCGGGAGGGTCACCGGGGTGATCTCGCGCTCCCAGAAGCCCTTGGCGATGGCCTGCTCGGCGAGGTTCTGCGAGCGGACGCCGAACTCGTCCATCTCCTCGCGCGTGACGCCCTTGAGGCGGGCGAGGTTCTCGGCGGTCTGGCCCATCGCGATGTACGCGTCGGGGATCAGGCCGTCCTCGCGCGGGTCGTGCCAGTCGGAGCCCTCGGACTCGGCGACGGCGGCGGTGCGGGCCTCGGCCTCGGCGAAGAGGGGGTTGTGGGTGTCCGGGAGGCCGTCCGAGGAGCCCTTGATGCTGCGGCTGACCATCTCGACGCCCGCGGAGATGAAGACATCGCCCTCGCCGGCCTTGATGGCGTGCAGGGCCATACGGGAGGTCTGCAGGGAGGACGAGCAGTAGCGGGTGATGGTGCAGCCCGGAAGGTGGTCCATGCCCATCTGCACGGCGACGATGCGGCCGAGGTTGTGGCCCTGCTCGCCGCCGGGGAGGCCGCAGCCGAGCATCAGGTCGTCGATGTCCTTCGGGTCCAGCGAGGGCACCTTGGCCAGGGCGGCCTGGATGATCGTGGCGGTGAGGTCGTCGGGGCGGAGGTCCTTCAGGGAGCCCTTGAAGGCACGGCCGATGGGGGAGCGGGCGGTCGACACGATGACGGCTTCGGGCATCACGGCTCCATTGCACGAGGAAGGGCAGGGCTGTAGGGGAAGTTACCCGTACGTACGGTGGAGGTCACGGGCTGTGGGGTGTGACTCGGGCCGCACTTTTCTAAGCGCTTGCTTATCCCCGTTGGCGGTTCAGCCGGGAAATGGCCAGGCAGCAGGCCCCCTGGCTCACCGCGCGCCCCGGCGGCGCGGCCGCGGGGCTGCCGCCCGGTGCGGCGGCAGCCCCCGCCGCGACAGCGGGGTCGTGGGCTCCGTGGGGTCAGGCCGTGGGCTCCGGCGCTGTGGCCGGGGTTTCGTCCGGGGTGGGCAGGCGCCGGCGGCGACGGCGTTTGAGGAGGGCCCATGGGCCCCGGGGGCCCGTCGGCATCGCGGCGGTGACCTCCGTGCCCGCCTCCGACGCCGCCTCTGCCGCGGCGCGGGCCACCGGCAGGAAGCCCTCGCGACGGGAGGCGTCCGGGCGCTCCTCCTCCGCCGGCCACAGGCCGAGAGCCGCGCAGACGGTCGGCAGGACCGCCATCGCCGCCGTCGCGTAGCCCTCCGCCGAAGGGTGGTAGTTGTCCGGGCCGAACAGCTCACGCGGATTGGCCTCGAACTCGGGGCCCAGCAGGTCGCCCAGCGACACCGTACGGCCCCCCTGCTCGACCACCCCGATCGTCTGGGCCGCGGCCAGCTGGCGGGAGGCCCGGCGGGCCAGCCAGCGCAGCGGCTGCTGGACCGGTTCGATCGTGCCGAGGTCGGGGCAGGTGCCCACCACCACCTCCGCGCCGGCCGTACGCATCCGGCGCACCGCCGCCGACAGATGGCGCACCGATCGTGTCGCGGGCATCCGGTGGGTGACGTCGTTCGCGCCGATCATGATCACGCAGATGTCCGGAACCTGGTCCTGGTTCTCCAGCACGAGCGCCACCTGGCGGTCCAGGTCGTCCGACTGGGCCCCCGGGAGGGCGACGACCTGCAGGTCCACCGGTCGTTCCGCCACCGCGGCGAGCCCCGAGGCGAGCAAGGAGCCGGGGGTCTGGCGGGCGCGGCGCACCCCCTGCCCCGCGGCAGTGGAGTCGCCGAGCATCACCAGCCGCAGCGGTGGGTCGTCCAGGGCGGTGTACCCAGCCCCCGCACCGGTCCGGCCCGAGTGGGGAGACTCCCATCCGTACAGGCCGTCCGCGCTCGGCGGATACGGGCTGTGCCCGTTGCCGACGTGGCGCTTGGCCATCTGCACCTCGGCTACCAGCAGCCCGACGGCGGCCGCACCCACCAGGCCGATCCCGCCGCCGCCGTATGCCGCGCCCGCCGCGATGCGCCGGGCCACCCTCGCTCTGGACATGCTCGACATGCGCCGCCGCCACCTCCTCGTAGCCGTACAACCACTGCTTGCCCCGTACGCCCTGTCCCCCAATCCCCACCGTGCGTGATCGGCCTGGGATGGCCCGCGTTTGCCGACCCGCGGGCCGCGCGACCGCTTACCCTGGCGTAACCATCACGACCACCCCTTTTGCAGCAACCGGAGACAACGGTGCAATTCCACGACTCGATGATCAGCCTGGTCGGCAACACCCCGCTGGTGAGGCTCAACCGCGTGGCCGCCGGCATTCAGGCGACCGTTCTCGCGAAGGTCGAGTACTTCAACCCCGGCGGTTCCGTGAAGGACCGCATCGCGCTGCGCATGATCGAGGCGGCCGAGGAGAGCGGCGAGCTCAAGCCGGGGGGCACGATCGTCGAACCGACCAGCGGGAACACGGGCGTGGGCCTCGCGATCGTGGCCCAGCAGAAGGGCTACAAGTGCATCTTCGTATGCCCCGACAAGGTCTCCACCGACAAGATCAATGTGCTGCGCGCGTACGGCGCCGAGGTGGTCGTATGCCCGACCGCGGTCGCCCCGGAGCACCCGGACTCGTACTACAACGTGTCCGACCGGCTGGTCCGTGAGACGCCGGGCGCCTGGAAGCCGGACCAGTACTCCAACCCCAACAACCCCCTCTCGCACTATCACTCGACCGGCCCCGAGCTGTGGGAGCAGACGGAGGGGAAGATCACCCACTTCGTCGCCGGTGTCGGCACGGGCGGGACCATCTCCGGCACCGGGCGCTATCTGAAGGAGATCAGCGACGGCCGGGTCAAGGTTGTCGGAGCCGACCCCGAGGGTTCGGTGTACTCGGGCGGCTCCGGGCGGCCGTACCTCGTCGAGGGTGTGGGCGAGGACTTCTGGCCGACCGCCTACGACCGGACCGTTGCCGACGAGATCGTCCCCGTGTCGGACAAGGACTCCTTCCAGATGACCCGGCGTCTGGCGAAGGAGGAGGGGCTGCTGGTCGGCGGCTCCTGCGGTATGGCGGTCGTGGCGGCGCTGCGCGTCGCCGAGCGGCTCGGCCCCGACGATGTGGTGGTCGTGCTCCTTCCCGACAGCGGTCGCGGCTACCTCAGCAAGATCTTCAACGACGAGTGGATGGCCGACTACGGCTTCCTGGAGGACACCGGTCCGAGCGCCCGTGTCGCCGATGTGCTCGGTGACAAGGAGGGTGGCGCCATCCCGTCCCTGGTCCACATGCACCCCGACGAAACGGTCGGTCAGGCCATCGAGGTGCTGCGCGAGTACGGCGTCTCGCAGATGCCGATCGTCAAGCCCGGCGCGGGCCACCCGGATGTGATGGCGGCGGAGGTCGTCGGGTCGGTGGTCGAGCGTGAACTGCTGGACGCGCTGTTCACCAAGCGCGCCTCGCTGGAGGACCCGCTGGAGAAGCACATGTCCGCGCCGCTGCCGCAGGTGGGCTCCGGTGAGCCGGTCGAGGACCTGATGTCCGTGCTCGGCGCGGCCGACGCGGCGATCGTCCTGGTCGAGGGCAAGCCGACCGGAGTGGTCAGCCGGCAGGACCTCCTGGCGTTCCTGGCCAAGGGCGCGAAGCAGTGACAAACGTCCGGTGAAGCGGGCGTGCCGGACGAACCCGGGGTGACGCGGGAGGACATGAGCTTTCCGGAAGTGGTACGAGCGCGTCACGTCCACGCAGCACCCGCTTAACACGCGTCCGGCACATTGGTGGGTGTCGGCGAAGCGGCGGGGACACCTCCCGGGTGTGGAGCACCAGGGCAGGGCTTCGCGCTGCGGCCGGCAACCGAAACGGCGTCAAGGACTTCCGGAGCGGCTCCCGGACCTCCAAGGACGCCCCGGACGCGCAGCCCGGCCCTGACCCGGCCCGCGTCCCTCGCGGGGACCGCCGTCGTCCCGCCCCCCGGCAACGGGGGTGCGGCGGTCCCCGCGCACACCTCCCCCGGAGCGCTCGGCTCGGCTCGGCCCTCTCAGTCGGTGTCCCCCGAGGACTTCCGGCCGCGGCCGAGTATGCCCGGGCTGATACGGGCGACCTGGGCGACGTTCACACCGACGATGCCCACCCAGCTGATCAGCAGGCCCGGCAGGCCGCAGACCGTGGC
The DNA here is from genome assembly GCF_040644155.1 of Streptomyces sp. NPDC047022. Lineage (NCBI taxonomy): Bacteria > Bacillati > Actinomycetota > Actinomycetes > Kitasatosporales > Streptomycetaceae > Streptomyces > Streptomyces sp. NPDC047022. The sequence continues at coordinate 234,997 of NZ_JBEYVV010000004.1, forward strand.
GCCGATCGCCGACAGCGGGACCGCCAGCACCAGGGACACGATGCCGAAGCCGAAGCGCTCGCCCCAGGAGTCGGTCGCCTGCGGGGACTTGGCGGCACGGGCCACCGCTGTCTGCTGTTCGGCCAGCTGTCTCCGCACCCGCCGGTCGATCGTGTCGTCGATGCGCCGGTCGACCTTCTCGAGGAAGGAGTCGACCAGCGCCGACTCGTACTCCTCGCCCAGTTCCCTGCGGGTCCCCAGGGTGGCGTCGAGTTCCTTCTTGAGGTCGCCGTCCCGTGTGTCCATTCCGGTCATGCGTCCCACGTTAGGGAGCCGCGACTCCAGCATCACTGGGGGTAGCCCCCCTCTTTGTTCTGGGGCGGGCCCGTGCCGGGCCTGCGCACATCCGGATTGCATATCGCCATGCAGGCGCCTTGGTGTTTGAATAGGTGCTCGATGATCCGGTGCCCGGGTCGGGAGAGGTCCGCGCGTCAGACACCGCGCGCGTGCCATGCGTACCGTCTGTTGGCCGGCTCGCGCCCGAGGGCGTGCGGGCGCGGCGCCCGGTACACCGACACCTGGAGGGGGAGTACGTCATGAGCGTGACCGACAGCCCTGCGGCACGGTTGCAGGCACTCTTCGAGGGGCACCGGCTCACGCCGACCCAGCGGCGTATCGCGCACAGCATGGTGCGCAAGGCGGCCGACGTGCCGTTCCTGTCGAGCGTGGAACTGGCCGAACTCGCCGGGGTCAGCCAGCCGTCCGTGACCCGCTTCGCGGTCGCCCTCGGCTTCGACGGCTACCCCGCTCTGCGCAAGCACCTGCGCGAGGTCGCCCCCGCGGAACAACCCCCGGAGACCGGGACGCACAACGAGTACCAGCAGGCCGTGGAAGCCGAGATCGAGAACCTGAAGCATCTCGCGGAGCTGCTGTCCGACCCCGAGCCGGTGCAGAGGGCCGGGCGGCTCCTCGCCGCCTCGCGCCCGCTGCCCGTCCTCGGTCTGCGAGCCGCGGCCTCCCAGGCGTACGGCTTCGCGTACTTCGGGGTGAAGGTCCACCCAGACGTACGGCTGCTCAACGAGGGCGGTTCGATGCTCCACGACCGTATCGACGCGGCCGTGCGGGCGGGGGCGAGCGCTCTGCTGTGCTTCGCGCTGCCGCGGCATCCGCGTGAGGTCGTGGACGCGCTGGCGTACGCGCGTAAGACGGGCCTGACCGTGGTCACGGTCTCCGACTCGGCCTTCGCCCCGGTGGCGAAGGTCTCCGACCTGCTGCTCCCGGCCGCCGTGGGCACAGGGCTCGCCTTCGACACGGCCTGCGCACCGATGCTGCTCGGCCGGGTCCTGCTGGAGGCGATGTGCGACGACCTGCCGGACGCCCAGGCCCGGCTGGAGGAGTTCGACGCAAGGGCCGCGGCCCGGGGGCTGTTCGTGGAGTAGCGCCGCCGGACGCGTCCGGTCGCTCACCTGTGGACGGCCCTGCCTGTGTCGCTTTTCAGACTGGTCTCAGATTCGCTCGTTAGCCTGCGCGCACCGGTGCGCCGCACCGAGAAGGACGGCGAGTGGGACGGAAGGCCGAGCGTGGTACGCGGAGGACAGGGACTGGCACGGGTGGCAGTCGTCGTACGGGCAGGTGCCGCACCGCTGTGGTGGCTCGGACTGTTCGCGGCCGGTGTCGGGATGCTCGCCCCGGGACTGACCGGACGGCCGACCGGCGTCCTGGCCGGGGCCGTACTCTTCGTCGTCGCGGCCCTCGTCGTCGCCTTCGCTCGCCGTAAGCGTTACTCGGCTCTCGTGCGCGGGGCATCCCGCGCGGGCAAGCACGATGTGCTCCAGGACCGGGCGGTCACCGTCCGGACCTGGCGGCGCGGCCATCGCTGGTGGCTGCTCGCCGCCTTCGCCGCCGCGCTCGCCGTCTCCTTCGTGGCGCCCGCCGCAGGTGGCATGCTGCTCGCCGGGGCCGGCGCGGGACTGTGGCTGAAGGCCGCACGGATCGGCCGGCGCGAGGGGTCCGGTGAGGTGCTGCTGTGGGTGCGCGTCGACTGGCTCGGCAGCCGCGGTGGCGCGCCCGCGGGCAGGCCGGTGAAGGGGTATCGCAGCACCGGCGTCGCGGCAGGCGACGCGGCCCCGGGTGGGGCGCGCCGCCGTACCGCCGCGTTGGTCTAGCTCCGGTCCTGCCCCTCAGCTCCGGCGCGCGGGGCGTGAGGGTGCCTGAGGGCCGGAAGGGTCAGACCTCGAGGTCCTCCTCGATCTTCTTCAGCTGGTGGCGCGCCATCGCCAGGTTCGCGCGCTTGGCGTCCAGTACCAGGTAGAGGAACAGACCGTTGCCACCGCGGCCGGTGAGCAGCCGGATCAGGTGGTACTGGTCGCTCAGGGTGATCAGGATGTCCTCGATCTGGCCCTTGAGCCCGAGGTGTTCCATGGTGCGCAGCTTGGCCCGCACGACGTCGGTGTTGCCCGCCGCCGCGACCGTGAGGTCGAAGCTCTTGCTGCCGCCCAGCGTGCCCAGCGCCATTCCGCTGGTGTAGTCGACGAGCGCCGCCGCGGTCGCCCCCTCGATCTGGGCGAGTGCTTCTTTCAGCGTGGTCTCGGTGTTGGCCATTTGGTGGTGTGTCCTTTCAACTTTCCGTGGTGGTGCGCGAGTCCGCGGCCGGTTGAGGGCTCGCGGGAGTGCGCGGGGTGCGGGTCCGCATGGGAGCGGGCCAGGTGGAGGTCCTTGGGGTGAGGCCGGCGGGGCGCGGCGCGGGCAACGGCGCGGGCCTGGCGACGATGGCGTCGACCAGTTCCCCGATGCGGGAGCCGGAGCGGCGGCCCTCCAGGTGCAGTCGGCCGACGTTGACGCGGTCGCGCGCCAGCAGGGTGAGCACCGCGCTGCGGCCCGCCGCGTAGGTGGCCACATAGCCATGGACGCCGCGGACGAGCAGTTCACGGAACTCGCCCTGGCCCGTCGCGTCCGCCAGCCTCATGGCGACGCCCAGCGCGGCGGCGGTCAGGGCGGCGACGCCTTCCGGTTCGACGCCGGGGGTGTCCTGGGCGAGGACCAGTCCGTCGACGCTGGCTGCGAGGGCGCCGCTGAGCTGAGGGATGCGGGATCGCAGGCGGCGGAGTTCGTCGAGCACCTCGGGCTCCGCTTCCATCAAGGGCCTCCTCTCCTCGGCCGGGCTTGGCCGTTCGAGCCGGTCAAAGGGCCTCCAGCGCATCCCTCAGCCTCTTCAGCAACGTGACGTGGGGGTCGGTGAACGGCGGCAGCTCCGCCGCGGGGACGGGGACGCCGACGCCGACGGCGTCCGGGGGCGCGGCCACGGGCACGCGGGCCGACACGACACCGGCCGCGGCCAGGCGCCGTACGTCCACCAGCGTGTGGAACGCGGGGCGGCCCAGCTCGCGCGAGATGTCCGTCGCCGTCCGGACCCCGTCGACCCGGTCGAGGACCTCGCCCTGACGGGGGGAGACCCTCGGGCCCTCAGCCAGCCCGGTGCGCACGAGGGGGGCCTCGTCGGCCGCGGGATCGGGCCAGATGCGGTCCAGGAGATCGCGGCGGCGGAGTGTCTCCCGCTCCACCGCGGCCACGTGCACCGGGCGTACGGGGCCGAGCCAGTGGGCGTCGCCGTACCGGAAGCGGGCCGGGGCGGTGCTCGGGCCGAGGACGAAGTACGCCGCGTCGTACAGTGCCCCGAGATGGCACAGCTCCAGCGCGCCCTGGCCGATCCGGCCGCTGTCCACGAGGAACCGCCCCACCAGCCGCCGTCCCCCCGCGTTCGCGACCGCCTCCCGCCAGCCGTCCTCGGCGATCGCGCCGCGCGCCATGAGGAGGGCGTCGAGGCCCGGGGTCGCGGGGCTCTCGGCGTACACCACATGGCCGTCGGCGAGGTGGAGCATGCCGCCGTCGCGCATCAGCACACCCGTGGCCCGCTCGGCGGCGAGCCTGCTGAGCATGGGGGAGAGCCCGCCGCTCGGGATCTCGGTCCGCTGCCGTACGGGCAGCGGGGGCGGGGGAGGTGTTCTCACGGTCGTCATACCAGCACCAGCCGTCCGGCCATCTCGCCCAGCCGGATGCGGGCGAGGGCGAGATTGCCTTCCGTGCGGGCCAGCCACAGGTGCAGGAAGACACTGCTGTCGAAAGTCGTCGGGACGAACCGCAGCAGGTGGTAGCTGTCGCGGTTGGCGATGATCAGGTCTTCGACCGGGCAGGCGTCGATGGACCAGTCGGCGTCGCCCTCCGGGGCGAACGCCCGGTGCTCGGCGGCCAGCCGGGCCAGTTCGGCGGCTTCCGCCGCGGTCGTCTCGTGGTCACCGCCGGGTGAGTCCCCGACCGTGCCCAGGGCGAGCCCGCTGGTCCAGTCGACCACCGCGGCGCCCCGGGCACCGGGCAGTCGCATGGCTTCCAGCAGGCACTCGTCGATTCCGGGCACCGTGGCTCCCCTCCCGCCTCGGGTACGGCTGAGTGACGCAGACGTTACGCAACGTGTGTGCGGCGAGTGGGGGATCGGGGCATTTTCCGGTGGAACATGCGCCGAGCCGCTAACGTTGGTCGGCTGTCCCTGTTTGGGGGCCTGATGAGGCCGTATGTGCTTCAGCCTGCTGGCCTGCGCATATGCGGCGGCGTGCGGGTGAGGTACGGCGCCCGGGGAGGGCGTGCGCGCCTCCCGGGGCGCCGGGGGCCCTCTCAGAGCGCCGTCAGCGCGCCCGTGTGCTCTCCGCCCGATTCCGCCACGATCTCCTCCAGGCTCTGCGGCTCCCGCACGATGGCGAACCGGATCCCGCCGTGGCCGTCCGGCGCGTAGCCGTACACTCCCGGCCGGGCGAGGGAGTTGTAGGCGTAGTGGTGCGCGAAGTAGTACGCCCCGGTGTCCAGTGCCGCCACGAGGTCGCCCTGCTCCAGGAGCGGCAGTTTGCGTGCCGAGGCCAGCAGGTCACCCGCGAAACACGCCGGTCCGGCCACGTCCTGCACCGCTTCGGGCCCCTCCTTCGGGCGTCCCTTGGCGTCGTACGCCGCGATCCGCAGGGGCCAGGACGCGGGCGCGTACACCGTGCGGGTCGCGACCTGTACGCCCGCGTGGGTGACGGCTACGGCCCGGCCGCCCGCGCGCTTGGCGTACTCCACCCTCGCCACCACCGTCCCCTGCTTGGCGAGCAGTGACCGCCCGAACTCGGTGACCAGTCCGTAGCGCCCGCTGAACAGTCCGGGCACCGCCTCCGACAGCAGCCGCGCGTACTGCGCGTACGTCGGCGCCGTCGCGTCCGAGGCGAAGTTGACCGGCAGCCCGCCGCCGATGTCGATGGTGTCGATCTGGCGCCGTCCGACCGTCTTGTTGATCTCCTCGGCGAGCGCGTGGACCTCGGCTATGCCCCGTGTCATCAGGGAGAGCGGCATCCCCTGCGAACCGGAATGCGCGTGCAGCCGGGTCAGCCAGGGCCGCTCGGAACAGGCGCGGATCAGCCACGCGCGCGCTCCCTCGTCCCGCAGCGCCACCCCGAACTTGGACGTGGCGGTCGCCGTGGACAGCGCCTCGATGGCGCCGGACCCGAGCTGCGGATTCACCCTGACCCCGAGGGCGGAGGAGGTCTTCGTGGTGCGCAGGAGGGCGTCGAGCCGCTCCAGTTCCTGCGGGTTGTCCGCGTTGACGGCGACGCCCAGCGCCAGGGCCTCGCGCAGCTCCTCGGGGGTCTTGGCGGGCGCGTCCAGCACCGTTTGTTCCGGCGCCACCCCGGCCGCCCTGGCCAGGGCCAGTTCCCCGGGACTCGCCACCTCCGCGCCGATGCCCGCGTCCCGCAGCAGGCGCAGCACCGGGACCAGCGGTGTCGCCTTCACCGCGAAGGCGTGCAGCACGGGTGTGCCCGGCGCGACCACCGCCTCGAAGGCCGCCCGCAGGCCGGCCGCCGCCTCCCGGATCCCGACGACGTCCAGGAGTCCGGCGATCGGCGCCGTCGGCCCCAGCAGTCCCTGTTCGACGGCACCGCGCACGGCGTCGTCGCGGCGGGCCACCCGCTCGGCGTCGCCGGGGCCGCTCGTATGACCTGTCCTGGAGCCCCACGCGCCCCATGCGCCCCTGCTGTCCACCGCGTCCCCCGTCCCCGTGTGCCTTTCTGCGGTCATGTATTCAGCCAAACACCCCCACGTCCGACGCGCTTACGCAAGAACGTATTGACTAGTTCTATTCAGGTGGTCAGGATGTGAATAACCACTGCAACAGTCCCCGCGCGCCCCCGGCAGCGTGCGGCCGTCCACCAGGAGGCAGCCCATGTCAGGACCCCGCCCCGTCCGAGCGTCACGCGGCACGGAACTGAGCGCCCTGGGCTGGCAGCAGGAAGCCGCTCTGCGCATGCTGCAGAACAACCTGGACCCCGAGGTCGCCGAGCACCCCGACAAGCTCGTCGTCTACGGCGGCACCGGCAAGGCCGCGCGTGACTGGCGCTCCTTCGACGCGATGGTGCGCACGCTGAAGACCCTCAAGCAGGACGAGACGATGCTCGTCCAGTCCGGCCGTCCCGTCGGCGTCATGCAGACCCACGAATGGGCGCCGCGCGTCCTGCTCGCCAACTCCAACCTCGTCGGCGACTGGGCCAACTGGGAGGAGTTCCGCCGCCTGGAGGCCCTCGGCCTGACCATGTACGGGCAGATGACCGCCGGGTCCTGGATCTACATCGGCACCCAGGGCATCCTCCAGGGCACCTACGAGACCTTCGCCGCCGTCGCCGCGAAGAAGTTCGGCGGCTCCCTGGCCGGAACCATCACCTTGACGGCCGGGCTCGGCGGCATGGGCGGTGCCCAGCCGCTCGCCGTCACCATGAACGACGGCGTCGCGATCTGCATCGACTGCGACCCCCGGGCCATCGAACGCCGTATCGAGCACCGGTACCTGGACGTCAAGGCGGACTCCCTGGAGCACGCCCTCCAGCTGGCCGCGGACGCCCGCGACCGGCGCGTACCGCTGTCGATCGGAGTCCTCGGCAACGCCGCCGACCTCCTCCCCCAGCTGCTCGCCATGGGCGCCCCCATCGACATCGTCACCGACCAGACCTCGGCCCACGACCCGCTGGCGTATCTGCCGACAGGCGTCGACTTCGAGGACATGGCCTCCTACGCGGCCAAGGACCCGGCCGGTTTCACCACGCGCTCCCGTGAGTCGATGGCCCGGCACGTGGAGGCGATGGTCGGCTTCATGGACGCCGGTGCCGAGGTCTTCGACTACGGCAACTCGATCCGCGGTGAGGCCCAGCTGGCGGGTTACGACCGCGCGTTCGCCTTCCCGGGCTTCGTGCCCGCCTACATCCGGCCGCTGTTCTGCGAGGGCAAGGGCCCCTTCCGCTGGGCGGCGCTGTCCGGCGACCCGGCCGACATCGCCAAGACCGACCGGGCGATCCTCGACCTCTTCCCGCAGAACGAGTCCCTCGCGCGCTGGATCAAGATGGCCGGCGAGCGCGTCCACTTCCAGGGCCTGCCCGCCCGTATCTGCTGGCTCGGCTACGGCGAGCGGGACAAGGCCGGTGAGCGGTTCAACGACATGGTCGCCGCCGGTGAGCTGTCCGCGCCGATCGTCATCGGCCGCGACCACCTCGACTGCGGCTCCGTCGCCTCCCCGTACCGCGAGACCGAGGCGATGCTAGACGGCTCGGACGCCATCGCGGACTGGCCGCTGCTCAACGCCATGGTGAACGTGGCGTCGGGTGCGTCGTGGGTGTCCATCCACCACGGCGGCGGTGTCGGCATGGGCCGCTCCATCCACGCCGGGCAGGTGACCGTGGCCGACGGCACCAAGCTGGCCGGGGAGAAGGTCCGGCGGGTCCTGACCAACGACCCCGGCATGGGCGTCATCCGGCACGTCGACGCCGGCTACGACATCGCGGAGTCGGTGGCGCAGGACCGGGGCGTCCGCGTCCCGATGCGCGAGGGTGACGACGCGTGACCTTCCACAGCATGTGGTCGGAGCTGCTGCCGGTCGGCCGCAGCTCCGACTCCGGCGGCTACCGGCGCTTCGCCTGGACGGCCGCCGACGCCGAGTGCCGGGCCTGGTTCGAGGAGCAGGCCCGCGCACGGGGCCTCACCCATGAGGTCGACCGCAACGGCAACCAGTGGGCCTGGCTCGGTGACCCCGCCGCCGGGGACGCCGTCGTCACCGGCTCCCATCTGGACTCCGTCCCCGACGGCGGCGCCTTCGACGGGCCCCTCGGTGTCGTGTCCTCCTTCGCCGCCCTGGACGAGCTGAGGGCGCGGGGCACCGAGTTCCGCAGGCCGCTGGCCGTGGTCAACTTCGGGGACGAGGAAGGCGCCCGGTTCGGGCTCGCCTGTGTCGGCTCGCGACTGACGGCCGGACAGCTCACCCGCGAGCAGGCGCACCGGCTGACCGACGGCGACGGCGTCACACTGCCGCGGGCCATGGAGGCCGCGGGATACGACCCCGACGCCATCGGCCCCGACCCCGAGCGGCTCGGCCGTATCGGCGCGTTCGTGGAACTCCACGTCGAGCAGGGCCGCGCCCTCGATCTGAGCGGAGACCAGGTGGGTGTGGCCAGCGCCATCTGGCCGCACGGGCGGTGGCGCTTCGACTTCCGGGGCGAGGCCAACCACGCGGGCACGACCCGGCTCACCGACCGGCGCGACCCCATGCTGCCCTACGCCGAGACCGTCCTCGCCGCCCGGCGCGAGGCCGAGCTGGCCGGTGCCGTGGCCACCTTCGGCAAGATCGCCGTCGAGCCCAACGGGGTCAATGCCATCCCCTCGCTCGTCCGCGGCTGGCTCGACTCCCGGGCCCCCGGACAGGACGGTCTCGACACCGTCGTCGGCGGCATCGAGAAGGCGGCCCGCGAGTACGCGGAGCGGCACGGCGTCGACCTCGATGTGGCGCGCGAGTCGTTCACACCCGTCGTCGAGTTCGATCACGCTCTGCGCGACGAACTGGTCCGCATCCTCGGCAAGGAAACGGCCCCCGGCCTCACCGTGCCCGTCCTGGGCACCGGTGCAGGACACGACGCCGGAATCCTGTCCGGGAGCATCCCGACCGCCATGCTGTTCGTGCGCAACCCCACCGGCATCTCGCACTCCCCGGCAGAACACGCCGCCGAGGACGACTGCCTGGCCGGGGTGAGGGCGCTCGCCGACGTACTGGAAGGGCTGGTGTGCAGGTGACACCGACTCAGCGCACGTGCACCTACTGGCTGGAGCATGCCTGGCTCGACACCTACGTCGAACCCGGCGTCTGCGTCGAGGCCGCGGACGGCCGCATCGCCGCCGTCCGCACCGGTGTCCCCACCCCGCCCCCGGGCGCCGAGATCCTGAGGGGACTCACCCTCCCCGGGCTCGCCAACGCCCATTCGCACGCCTTCCACCGCGCCCTGCGCGGCAGGACCCAGGTCGGCTCCGGCACCTTCTGGACCTGGCGGGAGGTCATGTACTCCGTCGCCGAGCGGCTGACTCCCGAGACGTACCGCGAGCTCGCCCGTGCCGTGTACGCGGAGATGGCACTGGCCGGGGTCACCTCCGTCGGCGAGTTCCACTATGTGCACCACGCCCCGGACGGCACCCCCTACTCCGACCCCAACGCCATGGGCGAGGCCCTCGTCGACGCCGCCGCCGAGGCCGGCATCCGCATCACCCTCCTGGACACCGCCTATCTCTCCTCCGGCTTCGGTGAGCCGCCGAACGCCCACCAGCGCCGCTTCTCCGACGGCACCGCGGAAGCCTGGGCGGAACGCTGTTCAGATCTCAAGGAACGTGATCACGCGCGGATCGGCGCCGCCATCCACTCGGTACGCGCCGTGCCCGCCGGGCAGCTGGCCACGGTGGCACGCTGGGCCGAGGAGCGGCGGGCCCCGCTCCATGTGCATCTGTCCGAGCAGACGGCGGAGAACGACGCCTGCCAGGCGGCCCACGGCCGCACCCCGACCCGTCTCCTCGCCGACCACGGTGTCCTCGGACCGCGCACCACCGGCGTCCACAACACCCACCTCACGGACGAGGACATCCGGCTGATCGGCTCCACCGGCACCGGCACCTGCATGTGCCCGACCACCGAGCGGGACCTCGCCGACGGAATCGGGCCCGCCGTGGCCCTGCACGCGGCAGGCTCCCCGCTCAGCCTGGGCTCCGACAGCCACGCCGTCATCGATCTGCTCGAAGAGGCGCGGGCGATGGAGCTGAACGAGCGCCTGCGCAGCCGCACCCGCGGTCATTGGACGGCGGAGGCACTCCTGCGGGCGGCCTCCGCCGACGGGCACGCGGCGCTCGGCTGGGCGGACGCGGGCATCCTGGAGCCCGGAGCGCTCGCCGACTTCACGACGATCGCGCTCGACTCGGTCAGGACCGCGGGACCGTCGCCGCGGCACGGCGCCGAGACGGCCGTATTCGCCGCGACGGCGGCGGATGTGCGCCATACGGTCGTCGGGGGCCGGCATGTCGTACGCGACGGGGCACACACGCTCGTCCCCGACGTGCCGAGGGCACTGGCGGACGCCGTCGAAGCCCTGCGCGCCTGACGCCCACCACCGGACCGGCCACCCACGAGGACACCATGAGCAGCACGGTCATCACCAACATCGCCAGCCTGGTCACCAACGATCCCTCCCTCGGCGACACTTCTCCCCTCGGACTCATCCAGGACGCGGCCGTCGTCATCGACGGCGACCGCGTCGTCTGGACCGGTGAATCAAGCAAAGCACCCGCCACTGACAACCGGGTCGACGCCGAGGGACGGGCGGTGATCCCGGGCTTCGTGGACTCCCACTCGCACCTCGTCTTCGCGGGCGACCGCACCCAGGAGTTCAACGCCCGCATGTCGGGCCGCAGCTACTCGGCGGGCGGCATCCGCACCACGGTCGCCGCGACCCGGGCGGCGACGGACGCGGAGCTCGAGGCGAACCTCGTCCGTTACCTCTCCGAGGCGCTCCGCCAGGGCACCACCACCTTCGAGACGAAGTCCGGCTACGGCCTGACGGTCGAGGACGAGGCACGGGCCCTGCGCATCGCGTCCGCGCACACCGACGAGGTCACCTTCCTCGGCGCCCACATCGTCTCCCCGGACTACGCCGACGACCCCGCCGGCTATGTCGCCCTGGTCACCGGAGAGATGCTGGAAGCGTGCGCGCCGCACGCCCGGTGGATCGACGTCTTCTGCGAGAAGGGCGCCTTCGACGGCGACCAGGCCCGCGCCGTCCTCACCGCGGGCAAGCGCAAGGGCCTGCACCCACGCGTCCACGCCAACCAGCTGTCGTACGGCCCCGGCGTACAGCTCGCCGTCGAACTCGACGCGGCCAGCGCCGACCACTGCACGCATCTGACGGACGCCGACGTGGACGCGCTCGCGAACGGCGAAACGGTCGCCACGCTCCTGCCCGGCGCCGAGTTCTCGACCCGTGCCGAGTGGCCCGACGCGCGCCGCCTGCTGGACGCGGGCGCGACGGTGGCCCTGTCGACCGACTGCAACCCGGGTTCGTCGTTCACGTCCTCGGTGCCGTTCTGCATCGCGCTGGCCGTACGGGACATGGGCATGACCCCCGACGAGGCGGTCTGGTCGGCCACGGCGGGAGGGGCGCGCGCCCTGCGCCGCAGGGACATCGGCCGCATCGCCCCGGGCGCCTACGCGGACCTGGCGATCCTCGACGCCCCGAGCCATGTCCACCTCGCCTACCGGCCCGGGGTGCCCCTCGTCGCCGAGGTGTGGCGGCGGGGAGTGCGGGGCGCCTGACGGCCCGCGCACATCCGACGGCCGGGCCCTGTCAGGACGCCCCCGCCAGCCACCGCTGTTCAGGGCCCCCGCTCAGTGGCTGCAGCGAAAGGCCGTGGCGGCCGTCGGGGGTGAGCGCGGTGTCGAGGGCGATGGCCGGGCGGATCGCGCCGTCGGCGTCGACGCTGAACCGCAGGTTGTCGCCATTGCGCCCGTACACCGAGTCGCACCCCCAGATGCCGACTCCCCTGTCCACGGAGCCGCGGCTGTCCAGGCAGAAGTCGGCGTCCGCGTAGGACTGGAGCACGCCGCGTGAGGTGTCGACACGCCACAACTGGGTGGGGGACGAGCGGCACGGCTCGGTGACGACGTCCGTGCCGTCGTCGAAGTAGCCGTCCACGTCCAGGCAACGGCCCGTGGAGGCGTTCACGACCTGGGCGTACGTGCCGTCCGGTGCGTGTGCCGTGGGGGTCGGCGTCGGTTTCGGCGGCTGCGAACTCCTCGTCGGCGAGGGCGACTTGGCGGACGGCGTAGGAGTGGGTGAGGGCGACGGCGACGCGGTGGGGCTCACCGAGACCGTGGCCGTGACCGTCACCGCGGGCGGAGCGGCGGGCGGGCTGACGGACGAGCTCGCCGCACGCTGCTCCCGTGGTCCGCCCGAGGACAGCATGAAGACGAGCAGCGGCGCCAGGGCCAGACCGAGGGCGACCGTGGCCAGTGCGAAGCGGCGGCGCGGCGGCCAAGTGGTCCCCGTCGCGGGAGCGTTGGACGGGTGTTCGCTCGCGCTGTCCATGGCGTACGCCGTGCCGCCCCAGGGCAGCAGCCCCTCGGCCAGGACGGTACGGGGGGTGTCCCGCAGCGCGATGAGCTCCTCGTAGGCGGCCGTGCAGTGCCCGCAGTGCGCCATATGAGCGTGCATGTCGGCGCTGTGGCGAGGGTTGTCGGGCCGTACCGACTCCTCGATCAGCCGCCGGAAATCGCCGCAGTGCGGATCGTCGGAGACGGCCAGACGGGACCTCAGGCAGGACTGGCTCATCGCGGTGAGGGCCTGCTCGGTGCCGTACACCACGTCCTCGCGTCTGAGCCCGAGGAACGTCGCCGTCCCTTCCTCCGGCTCGTGCTCCACGACCCCGTACCAGAGCAGGCCCTGGATACGGGACGGGAGGGACTGGTACGCCGCGAGCATGGGCGGGACGGGGCCGTGCGGACCGGCGGTGTTCATGACGAGGAGCAGTCCCGGGTCGAGACCCGCCGCCCGCTCGTCCCTGGCCCAGGACATGGCCAGCCGGGCGGTCAGCAGCAGGAGCCGGTGCCGCCAAGGGAGGCCCGGATCGGTGCCGTGCGCGGTCTGACGGGCCGCGAGGGTGAAGGTCTGCCCGGCCAGCTGGCGCGCGGCCGGTTCGCTGGTGGTGCACAGCCGTGCGTAGGCGAGGACCGAGGGCCGGTGGCGGGCGCGGAGGTCCTGCAGAGCCTGGTAGGAGGTCGCGGTGTCCGCTCTGAGGAGCTCGGTGAGCCGGGTGTCGGACGGGTCCGCCGTTCCCATGGCGCCGGGGCCCGAGCCGCTCGCGACTCCCATGCCGCTCGCGCCCTCCGGCATGGAGGCCCCGGACGTCGCCACGTCCCATGCTCCGGTGCTGTCAGCCCCGTCAGCCCCGTCAGCCCCGTCAGCCCGAACCATCCGCCCGCCTCCTCGCACCACCCCGCGGCGCCGCTCGCCGCACCGCTGACCTACCGGCCGGTTTGCGGTGCTCCATAGTGGTGGACCGTGGCGCGCGGGAAAAGAGGTATCCGTGGGTAACCAGTGCCGGGGGATACATCGTTCGCCTCGCGGCGACGGGCGAACGATGTCTGCCGGGCCACCGGCGAGCGGCGATGCCGAAACGGGTCCGCCCGGCGCCGTTGCGGCACCGGGCGGTGGGTACATGCGGTGACATCACGTCACGACAGTCGTCACTCCTCGACCGTCAGCCCCCTGCGTAGTCGTACCAACGTCCGGGACAGCAGCCGCGACACATGCATCTGCGAGATGCCGAGCTCGTCGCCGATCTCCGACTGCGTCATATTGGCGACGAAGCGCAGCGACAGGATCTGCCGGTCGCGCGGCGGGAGTTCGGCGATCAGCGGCTTCAACGACTCGACGTACTCGATGCCTTCGAGCCCATGGTCCTCGTAGCCGATGCGGTCCGCGAGCGCGCCCTCGGAGTCGTCTTCCTCGGGCTGCGCGTCAAGGGAGCTGGCCGTATAGGCGTTCGACGCCGCCATGCCCTCGACGACCTGGTCGTTCGAGATGCCGAGATGCTCCGCCAGTTCGGCCACCGTGGGGGCGCGGTCGAACTGCTGGGCAAGGTCGTCGCCGGCCTTCGCCAGGTCGAGACGGAGCTCCTGGAGCCGGCGCGGGACGCGCACGGACCACGACGTGTCGCGGAAGAAGCGCTTGATCTCGCCGATGATCGTCGGCATCGCGAAGGTGGGGAATTCCACACCGCGGGTCAGTTCGAAACGGTCGATCGCCTTGATCAGGCCGATCGTGCCGACCTGGATGATGTCCTCCATCGGCTCGCTGCGCGAGCGGAAACGGGAGGCGGCGAACTTCACCAGGGCGAGGTTCAATTCCACGAGGGTATTGCGGACGTACGAATATTCGTGCGTGCCCTCCTCGAGCGACTCCAGCCGTTCGAAGAGCGTTTTGGACAGGGCTCGCGCGTCGACCGCCCCCACCTCGTCGTACGGCGGGATCTCGGGAAGGTCCGAGAGACCGTCGGACTCGGTGAGACCGTGCTGGGCGACGCTGTCGGCAGTGTCGAGATTCAGCTGTTCCAGAAGGGGTGCCGACGTCGCCCTCTGGGTCTGCGGTGTGTCGAGCCGGGGTGACATGATGTCCTCCATCGTTCTCGGCATATGGCCGCCGAAGCCAATACGTGCACTGCGGTGTGCGGCGCCTCCAAAGCCGGCCGTGTCGAATCGGTGTCCGTACTAGCCCTACCTGCTTTTGTCGGCCCACCGCAAGTGCGTTATGTAGCGGAATGTCCGAATTAGTCGGGTTGTTCGGGTGTCGAGAGGTGTGAGGAAGGCGTAGTGTTCGAAAGCGTCCAATCAGACAGCCACGACGGTCGGGAGAGAGACGGCATGGACCGCGGGACGGTCGGCAGCGCACAGTCGGGCCGGCTTCTGGTCGAAGTGCGGCAAGAAGGCACGAGCGCCGTTGTGACCCCGGTGGGTGAGTTGGATCACCACACCGCCGATTTGCTGCGCGAACCCCTGGAGGACTGCCTCGAGAAGGGGTTCTCACGCTTGGTGGTGGACTGTTCACGGCTCGAGTTCTGTGACTCCACCGGGCTGAACGTGCTCCTGGGCGCCCGGCTGAAGGCCGAGGCCGCCGGTGGCGGCGTCCATCTGGCGGGGATGCTGCCCGTCGTGGCCAGGGTGTTCGAGATCACCGGGGCGGACGCCGTCTTCACCGTCCATGACGCCGTGGACGATGCGCTGGCCGAGTAGTACCGGGGCGCACGGCAGCGGTGCGCTCGGTCGTCATCGTGTGACCAGCGCGTTACGGGTGTCACAGTTCCCGGCCGGATCCGCGGGTGTTCAGGCGATCCGCCCGGGCAGGAGACATGCTGAATGTGTCGGCAGTCCGGGCGTAGGCCGAAGGCCGAATGCAGAGGCTCCACACGAACGGCACGAACATCACGCACGAACGGCACGACAGAAAACCGGCGGAAACGCCGCCCGACCACGTACTGAGTCTTGAATCGTGAACTGGTGAATCGGTGAGGTGAAGCGCTGATGAGCACCACCCGGCCCTACTCGCCGGGCGACCGCGGCCCCGAGCCCGGCGGCGCTTCGGGAGCGCCCGAGCAGGGTTCGTCCGGCGCGGGCGCTCCCCCGGGTGTGTCCGGGGGAGAGGCGCCTCCCTCGGACCGGCAGGTGCGCAGGCTTGGCTTCGACGGTGCGAGCGGCGTCGTCCCGCTCGCCCGCGATTTCACCCGACAGGCGCTGTATGCGTGGGGCTGGCTGCCCGCCGCGACCGCCGACCGGCGGGCCGCGGCCGAGGACGTGCTGCTCGTCGTCTCCGAGCTCGTGACCAACGCGTGCCTGCACGCCGAGGGTCCCGAAGAGCTGTGGATCACATGCGACAAGAAGGTGCTGCGCATCGAGGTGTCGGACAAGGGCTCGGGTCAGCCTGCCCCGCGCACCCCGCACCGAGCGGGTCGCCCCGGTGGTCACGGGATGTTCATCGTGCAGCGGCTCTGCCTGGACTGGGGGGTCGTGCGTACGCCCGGTGTCGCGGGCAAGAAGGTGTGGGCCGAGCTCGGCGCCCCTGCCTGACGCCCCCGCCGCGCGTCACACGCGCACATCACTTCATGCGCGCCGGATCGCCACAGATCCGGCGCGCACTGTGTCTTCCCTCTACAACGGCCGGGGCGTACCTTGACGGCCGAATCTGATATGCCGTCAGGAAAGAGGGGACCGTGCCGAACTACCAACGGACCGCCGTGCTCGCGTCCGCCGCCGCCCTGGCCGGCTCGGCGCTACTGATGACCGCCCCCGCGGCCCAGGCGGAGGTCGTCAACGTCAACTACCAGTGCAAGACCCCCATCGGCGACAAGAGCGCCGTCTCGCCCATCGACATCAAGGGCGTCAAGAGCGGCAGCGCCTACAAGATCACCATGTCCTGGCAGAAGGGCGTCTCCTCCAGCCCGGTCGAACTGGGCAAGGGGGCGATGAGCCCGAGCGCGACCGTCAACCTGGGCGGTGCCGACAGCGGCAGCATCACGGTGACGGGCCCGGCCAACCAGGAGTCGATCCCGGCCAACACTCCCATCAAGATCAACGATCTGAGCGGTACATACACGCCGAAGAAGACCGGCAAGGTCACGTTCACCGCCGGGGTGCTGACCATCAAGGCGCTCGGTACGACGACCACGTGCACGCCCTCCAACACCCCGGGCCCGTCACTGACCCTCGACGTCACGGCCGCCGGCGGCGGCTCGTCCGGCTCGTCCGGCTCCACCCAGGGCGGCGCGGACAGCGGCGGGCAGCTGCCGCAGACCGGCCCCGAGGACTCCGCGGTCGCCCTGGGCACCTTCGGCGGCACGGTGCTGCTCGCGGGCGCGGCCGGGGTGCTGTGGCTGACACGCAGGAACCAGGCGGTGCGCCGCTGAGGCGCAAGCTCACCGCCCCTCCCGCCCGTCACCCGCTGGGAGCCGCCCATGCCGTACGCCCGCCATGCCGCCGTCCGTCTCTCCCTGGCCGCTGCGACCGTCCTGCTGGGCGCCGCGCCCGTCGCCGCCGACAGCGGCTGGTCCGTCGTGCCCGCGACGGGCGGCGCCGACGGCCGGCCGTACGTCTACGCGGAGGGCGGCCCCGGGACGGTGCTCCAGGACGCCGTGTCGGTGCTCAACCCGGGAAACCGGCCGCTGACCGTCCGGCTGAGCGGCGCCGACGCGGAAGACGCCGCCGACGGGAGCCTCGAGGCGCACTCGAAGCCGGTGGGCACCGGTGCGTGGATCCGCTTCGCGCGCAGCTCGGGGGGCCGCAGAACCGCGGTACCCACGGTCGCGGTGACCGTGCCCGCCCGTACCCGCGCCGACGTGCCGTTCACCGTGACGGTGCCGCCGGACGCCGCTCCCGGAGACCACCCCGGCGCGATCGTGGCGGACACGGGCGGCGGCCGTACCTCGGCCGTACGGGTCCAAGTCCGCGTTCTGGGACCCGTGTTGTCCGCGCTGACGGTGGAGCACTTGAAGGTGCGGCGCGGGCGGATCACCTACGAGCTGGTCAACCGGGGCACCACCGTGCTGACCCCCAGGCTCGCGGTGCGCGCCGACGGAGTGCTCGGCCGGGTCCTCGACCGCGCCCCGCGCGCACTGCCCGTCGAGCTGCCGCCCGGCAGCAGCGTCCGGCTCACCGAGCCGTGGCCGCACCACCCGGCGCTCGACGCGGTGGACGTGCGGCTCACCGTCACGGCGGCGGGCGGAGCGCACGGTACCGCGTCCGCCTCGGTGCGGTTCGTGCCGTGGGGGACGCCGGCCGCTGCCATGGCCGCCGCGCTGCTCGCGGCCGTGGGCGCCGGTGTGGCCGTACGACGTCTCAGGCGCCCCCCGCCGGAGGAGCGGAGCGAGATCCGGGCGGGCACGCAGGCCGAGTTGACGGGAGCGGCGATGTGAAGGGGCGCATCTCGGCGCTGGTGGCGGTGCTCGTGCTCGTCCTTGCACCCCTGGCCCGGCCCGCCTGGGGCGCGGACAAGCCGGCCGTCAGCCTGTCGACGTCCCAGGCGGGGACGGGCGGTTCGGTCACCGTCAGCGGCAGCGGCTGGCGGCCCAGGGCCCTGCTGATGATCCTGATCTGCGGACAGTCCTCGCCCTCCCGCGGTGTGATCGGCGGCACCAATTCCTGTGCCAACGCGGACGGCAGGGCCGTCACGACCGATGCGCGGGGGGCGTTCCGCAGAAGCCTTCCGGTGTCCGAGCCGCCCGTGCCGTGCCCCTGCGTCGTACACGTCGCCACCGTCACCGGGGCGACGGCGCAGACCGACGTGGTCTTCCAGGTCGCGGGCCACGCCGTTCAGCCGCTTCCGGCGCAGTCCTTCGCCGGGCGCCTGTCGGTGCTGACGGACACCCGGCTCGACGGCGGCGACGGGCTGCTGACCTGGTTCGGGGCGCCGCCCTCCCGCACGCTCGTGTTCACCGTCGGCAACGTCGGCTCGGCGCCGGTCAAGGACCCCGTCTTCCGCGTCGGCACCGCGCACGGTGTGTTCGCCCCGCAGTGGGACGAGCAGCAGTGGCGCGGCACGGTGGGGCCTGGCGGCAAGGCGCAGATCAGACTGCCGGTGGAGCTGACGGCCGGGGCGCACGGCGACTACACGGTCTCGCTGGAGTACGGCGGCAGGGTCCTGGCCGAGCAGCCGTGGGGCGTGGACCGTCCCTGGGGCGTGACCCTGTTCTGGCTGCTGCTGTGCGTGGTCGTACCGGTCGCGCTGTTCCGCGCCGGGATGGCCCTGGTGGACCGGGTCCGGCCGGGCGGAGTCCGCCACCGGCGCCTGACCCGCCCCGCCCTCGTGCTGCCCGTCTTCCGCTCCCGGCCCCCCGCGGCCTCACCCCCTACGACCCCGGCCCTGCCCTGGTTCACCCCGGACTCCGCTCCGGGC
The DNA here is from genome assembly GCF_040644155.1 of Streptomyces sp. NPDC047022. Taxonomy (NCBI): domain Bacteria; kingdom Bacillati; phylum Actinomycetota; class Actinomycetes; order Kitasatosporales; family Streptomycetaceae; genus Streptomyces; species Streptomyces sp. NPDC047022. The sequence continues at coordinate 253,782 of NZ_JBEYVV010000004.1, forward strand.
GACCCGGCCGGCCGGCTCTCCGCACCGCACGACGACAGCCCGACGAGTCGTACCAGTCCTGCGAGCGCGGCTCCTGGGAGCCCCACAACTCCCACGAGCGCCACGGCTCCTGGGGACCCCACAACTCCCACGAGCCCAGTGACTCCCACGACTTCCACGACTCCCACCAGGAAGGGACGCATGTGAGCATGCGAAGGAGAGGCACGGCGGTGGGCGCCGCGCTGGTGCTGAGCGGTGCGGGCGCCCTGCTGGGCCTGGCCGCGACGCCCGCGCAGGCGGCCACGGTGGCGTACGCGACCCACTGCGTGCCGCCCGCGGGGATCAGTCCGGTCGACGGCACCACGCAGGTCGAGATCACCGCGCCGGCCACCGCGAAGGTGGGCGACACCGTGGACATCGTGTGGAAGTTCGTGCAGGCCGCGTCCAAGAACCCGGACATCATCGACCTGCCCGCCAACTCGGTGCAGCCGTCCGGCGTCTTGAAGGCGGCCGGCGCGCAGACCGCCGACATCGCCCTGCAGGGCCCGCGGCAGAACCCCGCGATTCCCAAGGGCGGCGCCATGGTGCTGTCCGACATGAAGGGCAGCCTGAAGCTGACGACGGCCGGCGCGGTGACGCTGACGCCGGACGCGTACACCGTCAACGCGATGTCCACCGACACCAAGTGCACACCGAAGGAGACCGTGCAGAAGGCGGCGACGATCCAGGTGACGGGCGGCGGCGGCACCACCCCGACGCCCACCCCGGCCCCGCCCTCGTCGACGACGCCCGCGCCCACGCAGTCGGCCACCCCGACGAGCACCCCCACCGGCGGCACCGGACAGACCGACTTCACCGGCAAGGAGGTGCAGATCCCGTACGCCTGCAAGACCCCGATCGGGGACAAGAACGCCACCTCGCCGGTGCAGATCAACGCAAAGAATGACGGCGGGAGCTTCGGCCTGACGGTGCAGTTCAAGAAGTCGGTCATGGACAGCCCGGCGGACATACCGAAGGACTCGGTGAAGCCGTCCATGGATGTCGTGCTGGGCGGCGCGGACAAGGGGACCGTGCACGTCGAGGGCCCCACGAACGCGAACCCGATCAAGTCGGGCGACCCGATCGAGATCCCGGACCTCACCGGCACCTATAAGCCGGGCGCGAGCGGCACCTCGACCCTGTCCCCGGGCGTGCTGGTCATCAAGGCGCTCGGTACGACCACCACATGCACGCCCACCAGCACGCAGGTGTCCCTGAGCCTGGACACCTCGCAGCAGCCGGGCGGTGCCTCCGGCGGCACATCGACGTCCGGGGGCACCTCCTCGTCCGGCGGCAGCGGCAGCGGCTCGGGCGGTCTGGCCGAGACCGGTTCCAGCGACCACGGCGCACTGAAGGCGCTGGGCCTGGTGGCTGGCACGGTGATCCTGCTGGGCGGGGCGGTCTTCGCGTTCCTGCCCAGGCGAGCCCGCTGACACCCGGGAACGGACAAGGGCCGTCGCACCCTGAAGGTGCGACGGCCCTTGCTTGGCCCGGGCGCTACGTCAGTGGACGTCGCCCATGAGCTCCCTGACCTTCTTGCGGTACATCCACGCCGCGAAGCCGGCGACCACGGCGATCACGGCTTCGAGGGTCACGATGCCCGTCTTGTTCAGGTCGACGCCCGCGATGGAGAGCAGGCCGGTCGTGGCGTCACCGGCGGTGACGGCCAGGAACCAGACACCCATCATCTGGGAGGCGTACTTCTGCGGGGCCATCTTCGTGGTGACGGAGAGGCCGACCGGGGAGAGCGTCAGCTCGCCGACGGTCTGCACGAAGTAGATCGCGACCAGCCACATGGCCGCGGCCTTGTGACCGCCGTCGGCGATGCTCAGCGGGGCGAGGAACAGGAAGAAGGAGGCACCGATCAGGACCAGACCGGAGGCGAACTTCGTCGCCGTGCTCGGCTCCTTGCCGCGGCGGTTCAGCGCGAGCCACATCCAGGCGAAGACCGGGGCCAGCGCCATGATCATGACCGGGTTGACCGACTGGTACCAGGAGACCGGGAACCCCCAGCCGAAGATCGTGTTCTTGGCCGAGGAGTCGGCGAAGATCGACAGGGTCGAGCCACCCTGGTCGTAGATCATCCAGAACACGGCCGCGGCGACGAAGAACCAGATGTACGCGGACATCTTGGACTGCTCGGCCTGGTTCAGGTCCTTGTCCCGCTTGATCCGGGCGATGACCACGATCGGGATGACCAGACCGGCGATGGTGATCGGGACCAGCAGCCAGTTCAGCGTGTAGACACCGGAGAAGCCGACGATCGCGTAGAAGACGACCGCGACGGCGGCCCACAGGCCCGCCTTGCGCAGCGTGGAGGCCTTCTCCGCGGCGGACAGCGGCGTCGGGACCTCCTTCGAGCGCTCGCTCAGGTGGCGGCCGCCGAGCAGGTACTGGCCGAGGCCGAGCGCCATGCCGAGCGCGGCGAGCGCGAAGCCCAGGTGCCAGTTGACGTTCTCGCCGACGGTGCCGATGACCAGCGGCGCGGCGAAGGCGCCCAGGTTGATGCCGATGTAGAACAGCGTGAAGCCACCGTCGCGGCGCGTGCCGTCCATGCCGTCGTAGAGGTGGCCGACCATCGTCGAGATGTTGGCCTTCAGCAGACCCGAGCCGATCGCGACGAGACCCAGACCGGCGTAGAAGGTGCCGGCGGACGGCAGGGCCAGCGTGAGGTGGCCCAGCATGATGATGAAGCCCGCCACGGCGACGGTCTTGCGGGGACCGAGGACGCGGTCGGCGAACCAGCCGCCCGGCAGGGCGAGCAGGTAGACGAGGGCTACGTACACCGAGTAGATCGCGGTCGCCGTGGCCGCGTTCAGGTGCAGGCCGCCCGGGGCGACCAGGTACAGCGGGAGAAGGGCCTTCATGCCGTAGTAGGAGAATCGCTCCCACATCTCGGTCATGAAGAGAGTGGCCAGTCCGCGGGGGTGGCCGAAGAAGGTCTTCTCGGATCCGGGGGTGCCCGGGCGGACCGAGTCCTTCGTCAGGCTGGACGCCATGTCGTTCCTTGCTGGTCGGGGCATGCGCGTGGGGGCCCCGTGCCCATGGAGTCCCCTCCGCCCGGACGTTGCCGAGAAGGGAGAAGCCAGGGGCTTCGAGAGTCACACGCCCGGTGGGGGGCGGCCGGCACCGGCAGATCGGTCGTCCACCCCCACGCCCACGGGGATTCCGTTCCGGATCACGGAGCGGTGGACGGCGACCACCGGGATCCACGCCTCCACGCGTGTCGTTGCGTACAAGGCCCGGCCGTAGGTCATTCCTTTGAAGGCCGGCCGAGACCAGCCCGCACACAAAAGAGACCTTCAGCGTCAAGTGCCCGCCGAAGGTCAGGTGGTGCTACAGGCGTTCTGGTCACCATACGTCATGAGAGCGCCGGATATGGAGGGACTTGAGACACGGATCACAGGTAAGACCGGAACCGTGGACGCCCAATCGAAGGTCCCAGCCAGGATGTCACCTAGGACGGAAAGGCGCGAACGCGCTCCGTGAACACGGGCGGCGCCGGCGCATCGTGGCAGGCCAAGGTAAGAAGCGCGCTCCGGTGATCACACCCTCGGTCACACCTTTGCTCCGGTCGTCGGCGGACTACCATCACCCCATGACCCGTGTACTGCTCGCCGAGGACGACGCGTCCATCTCGGAGCCGCTGGCCCGTGCCCTGCGCCGGGAGGGCTACGAGGTCGAAGTGCGCGAGGACGGACCCACCGCGCTCGACGCCGGAATGCAGGGCGGTGTCGACCTGGTCGTGCTGGACCTCGGGCTTCCCGGCATGGACGGCCTCGAGGTGGCGCGCCGGCTGCGTGCCGAGGGGCACACCGTGCCGATCCTCATCCTGACCGCGCGTGCCGACGAGGTGGACACCGTCGTCGGTCTCGACGCGGGCGCCGACGACTACGTGACCAAGCCCTTCCGGCTCGCCGAACTGCTCGCCCGTGTCCGGGCGCTGCTGCGGCGCGGCTCCACCGAGCCCGCGCAGCCGCCCGCCACGCACGGGGTGCGTATCGACGTCGAGTCGCACCGGGCGTGGATGGGCGACGAGGAGCTCCAGCTCACCGCGAAGGAGTTCGACCTGCTGCGGGTTCTCGTGCGGGACGCGGGGCGGGTGGTCACCCGGGACCAGCTGATGCGCGAGGTCTGGGACACGACCTGGTGGTCGTCCACGAAGACCCTGGACATGCATATTTCCTGGCTGCGCAAGAAGCTGGGCGATGACGCGGCGAATCCTCGGTACATCGCCACCGTCCGGGGTGTGGGGTTCCGGTTCGAGAAGAGCTAGGCGCGGGGGCGGGGTCGTGATGTGCGGGTGCGTCGGAGCGGGGGGTTTCGCGCAGTTCCCCGCGCCCCTGGCCGAGGTCCGGCTCGTGCGTTGCCGGGTGCGGGTGCGTCGTGGGTTTTTCGCGCAGTTCCCCGCGCCCCTGTAGCGCGCAGTTCCCCGCTCGTCCGCAGAGCGCGCCTTCGCGTGCGATCCGCGCGGTGGAGTTGCGTAAGGGCAGGGCGGCTTCATGCCTCTTGTCCGTAGGGGGCGCGGGCGGGGGGACACTGGTCGTTGTCATGCCAGCGCACGGAGGGCCCCTTGCGTCGTCGTCTCATTCAGTCCACCCTCGCCGTCGTCCTCGTGGTGATCGCCGTCTTCGGCGTCTCCCTCGTGATCGTCGAGACCAGGACGATCAGCAACAGCGCACAGGAGCGCGTCGACTCCGAGGCGCTGCGGCTCGCCAGCATCGTGGACAGCCGGCTCCTCAGCAATGAGCGGGTGACCTCCGAGATCTTCAAGGCCCAGGTCACCGGCGACAGGTACGCGGTGATCGACATTCCCGGCCAGGTACCCATCCAGGTCGGTGCCAAGCCCGTCGGGGACGTCATCCACTCCACGACCGAGGGCGAGGAGGGCGAGACGGTGCGGGTCGAGGAGCCCCGCTCCTCGGTCACCCGCGAGGTGGGCCGCACCCTGATGATCATCGCCCTGGTCGCGCTCCTCGCGATCATCGCCGCGGTCCTGCTCGCCGTGCGCCAGGCCAACCGTCTGGCATCCCCGCTGACCGACCTCGCCGAGACCGCGGAGCGCCTCGGCTCCGGCGATCCGCGACCGCGCCACAAGCGGTACGGCGTCCCCGAGCTGGACCGGGTCGCCGACGTCCTCGACGCCTCCGCCGAGCGGATCGGGCGCATGCTCACCGCCGAGCGACGGCTCGCCGCCGACGCCTCCCATCAGCTGCGTACGCCCCTGACCGCGCTCTCCATGCGCCTGGAGGAGATCGCCCTCACCGATGACCCGGACACGGTGAAGGAGGAGGCGACCATCGCCCTGACGCAGGTGGAGCGGCTCACGGACGTCGTGGAGCGGCTGCTGACGAACGCGCGGGACCCGCGCACTGGCTCCGCCGTCTCCTTCGACCTCGACGAGGTCATCCAGCAGCAGATCGCCGAGTGGCGCCCCGCCTACCGCGGTGTGGGCCGTGCGATCGTCAGCTCGGGCAAGCGGCATCTGCGGGCCGTGGGCACCCCGGGCGCGGTCGCCCAGGTGCTGGCCGCGCTGATCGAGAACTCGCTCATGCACGGTGGCGGCACCGTCGCTCTGCGTACCCGAGTCACCGGCAACCAGGCGGTGGTGGAGGTCACCGACGAGGGGCCGGGGGTGCCGCCCGAGCTGGGCTCCCGCATCTTCGAGCGCACCATCAGCGGGCGCAACTCCACGGGCATCGGCCTGGCGGTCGCCCGTGACCTCGCGGAGGCCGACGGCGGGCGTCTGGAGATGCTCCAGGCCAAGCCCCCGGTCTTCGGGCTGTTCCTGTCCCGCACGCCCCTGAGGATGCCGCCGACGCCGGGGGACGAGCCGGAGACGACGGTCCGGTAAGACCATCGGACCGCAGGTCAAGGCGATCGGGACGCAGGCCACGACGATCGGACCGCAGGTCAAGACGATCGGGGCGCGGACAAGGCGATGGGGACGGCCGGGAAGGGGCCGCCCGCGCGGTCAGCGGTTGACGCGCTGGTCGTGGCGGCGCTGCCGCTCCGCTTCCTTGAGTATCGACTCGGCGCCCGCCACGGCCTCCCCGGCCGGCATCGCCTTGAAGACCCACGAGCGGTACGACCAGAAGCGGAACAGGGTGCCGAGGCCGATGCCGAGGAACTTGAAGATGTTGCTCTGCAGCGGGCTGTCCCAGCCGAGTCCGTACGTCGCCGCGAACAGCACGCCGTTCTCGATCACCAGGCCCGCCGCGCTGAACACCAGGAACAGCGTTATCTCGCGGGCGCTGCCGTTCTTGTCGCGGTCCCGGTAGGTGAAGTAGCGGAACCCGACGTAGTTGAAGGCGATCGCGACGATGGTGGCGATGACACTGGCGCGGACCACCTGGAGACCGGTGATGTGCCGCACGAGGTTGAACACGAGAAGGTTGACCAGCAGTCCCGCCCCGCCGACCGCGCCGAACTTGGCGATCTCGCGCATCAGCTGGTCGAACTGCCGGCGCATCGTGCCTCGGGGTTTGTCGCTCAGGCTTGTGGAACCACTGCCCATGGTGTTGCCAGCCCCCGTCGGGTCGGTTGTGTAGGTCGCTCGGATCGGCCGCAGCGGCCGTATCGGTCGTTCGCATCGGCCCCCGGCGGAGTGCGCCGGGCAGCTGCGTCAACCCCGCCATGCTAACCAGCGGCCGGGACCCGTGCCCCCGGACCAGTTCATGAGGACGGAAAGAAAGCTCACACTCAGAGGTGTCCCGGAGGTGTCCGGTTCGTGACCCGCGGGGACGGAATCCGGCCGCGGTGGCGCGGCCGATACCCTAGGAGCGTGACGTTCCCGGTAGTCGGCATGGTCGGCGGTGGCCAGCTCGCTCGTATGACACACGAGGCGGGCATTCCGCTGGGCATCAGGTTCAAGCTCCTCAGTGACACCCCCCAGGATTCCGCGGCGCAGGTCGTGCACGACGTCGTCATCGGCGACTATCGCGACCTGGACACGCTGCGCGCCTTCGCACAGGGCTGCGACGTGATCACCTTCGATCACGAGCATGTGCCCACCGAGCATCTGCGCGCCCTCGAGGCGGACGGCATCCCGGTGCGCCCGGGCCCGGACGCGCTCGTGCACGCCCAGGACAAGGGAGTGATGCGCGCGAAGCTCGACGCGATCGGTGTGCCGTGCCCGCGCCACCGCATCGTGAGCGACCCGGCGGACGTCCTGGCCTTCGCGGCCGAGGGCGACGGCTTCCCGGTCGTCCTGAAGACCGTCCGCGGCGGCTACGACGGCAAGGGCGTGTGGGTGGTCGAGACCGCCGAGGAGGCCGCCGAGCCGTTCCGCGCGGGCGTCCCGGTCCTCGCCGAGGAGAAGGTCGACTTCGTCCGCGAGCTCGCCGCCAATGTCGTACGGTCGCCGCACGGCCAGGCCGTCGCCTACCCCGTGGTGGAGTCGCGGCAGGTCGGCGGGGTCTGCGACACCGTGATCGCCCCCGCCCCCGATCTCGAGCAGGAACTCGCGCTGAAGGCCGAGCAGCTGGCCCTGACGATCGCCAAGGAACTCGGTGTCGTCGGCCATCTCGCCGTCGAGCTGTTCCAGACGCGCGACGGCCGCATCCTGGTCAACGAGCTCGCGATGCGTCCGCACAACTCGGGCCACTGGACCCAGGACGGCGCGATCACCTCGCAGTTCGCCAACCATGTGCGGGCGGTCCTCGACCTCCCGCTCGGCGACCCGCGCTCGCGCGCCAAGTGGGCCGTCATGGTCAACGTCCTCGGCGGCGACTACCCCGACATGTACTCCGCGTACCTGCACTGCATGGCCCGCGACCCCCAACTCAAGATCCATATGTACGGCAAGGACGTGAAGCCCGGCCGCAAGGTCGGCCACGTCAACACCTACGGCGACGACCTGGACGACGTGCTGGAGCGCGCACGTCACGCTGCCGGCTACTTGAGAGGCACCATCACCGAATGAGCCCCGCCCACCCGTCGCCCGACCACCACCCCTCGACGAGCGCTGACGCGCGCCCCTATCCATTGGTGGGCATCGTCATGGGGTCGGACTCCGACTGGCCCGTGATGGAGGCGGCCGCCAAGGCACTCGACGAGTTCGAGATCGCCTACGAGGTCGACGTCGTCTCCGCGCACCGTATGCCCCGCGAGATGGTCGCGTACGGCGAACAGGCCGCGGATCGCGGCCTGAAGGCGATCATCGCGGGTGCCGGCGGTGCCGCGCACCTGCCCGGCATGCTCGCCTCGGTCACCCCGCTGCCCGTGATCGGCGTCCCGGTCCCGCTGAAGTACCTGGACGGCATGGACTCGCTGCTGTCGATCGTGCAGATGCCCGCCGGCGTGCCGGTGGCGACGGTCTCGGTGGGCGGCGCCCGCAACGCCGGTCTGCTCGCGGCCCGCATCCTGGCCGCGCACGACGAGGAACTCCTCGGCAAGATGCGGGAGTTCCAGCAGGACCTCAACGACCAGGCCACCGAGAAGGGCAAGCGCCTGCGCGCCAAGGTCGAGGGGTCGGCGGCCGGTTTCGGCTTCGGCTCCGGGAAGTGACGCCGATGACCTCGCCCTCCCTGGAGGCGGCACGCGAACTGCTGCGGCAGTACCCCGTCGTCGACGGGCACAACGATCTGCCCTGGGCGCTGCGCGAGCAGGTCGGCTACGACCTGGACGCCCGCGACATCTCCGTGCACCAGAACGCCCACCTCCACACCGACCTGCCGCGGCTGCGCGAGGGCGGCGTGGGCGCGCAGTTCTGGTCGGTGTACGTGCGCAGCGACATGCCCGGGCCGGTGCCCGCGACGCTCGAACAGATCGACTGCGTACGGCAGCTGATCGACCGTTACCCGGCCGACCTGCGGAGGGCGTTGACCGCCGCCGACATGGAGGCGGCGCGCGCGGACGGCCGCATAGCGTCCCTCATGGGCGCGGAGGGCGGTCACTCGATCGCGAACTCGCTCGGCACGCTGCGCGGGCTGTACGAGCTGGGTGTGCGGTACATGACGCTCACGCACAACGACAACGTCGCGTGGGCGGACTCGGCGACGGACCAGCCGGTGGCGGGCGGCCTCACGAACTTCGGACGTGAGGTCGTGCGCGAGATGAACCGCCTCGGCATGCTGGTCGACCTCTCGCATGTGGCGGCGACGACGATGCGGGACGCGCTGGACACCTCGGACGCGCCGGTGATCTTCTCGCACTCCTCGGCACGCGCGGTGTGCGACCACCCTCGCAACATCCCGGACGACGTCCTCGAACGCCTGCCCGCCAACGGGGGCGTCGCGATGGTGACGTTCGTGCCGAAGTTCGTCCTCCAGGCGGCGGTCGACTGGACCGCCGCCGCGGACGAGAACATGCGCGCGCACGGCCTCCACCATCTGGACACGACGCCCGAGGCGATGAAGGTCCACCAGGCCTTCGAGGAGCGCCGTCCGCGTCCCGTCGCCACCGTCGCGACGGTCGCCGACCACTTGGACCATATGCGCGAGGCGGCGGGCATCGACCATCTCGGCATCGGCGGCGACTACGACGGCACGGCCTTCACCCCCGACGGCCTGGGCGACGTCTCCGGCTACCCGAACCTGATCGCGGAACTGCTGGACCGCGGCTGGTCGACATCCGACCTGGCCAAGCTGACCTGGCAGAACGCGGTACGGGTGCTGGGCGCGGCGGAGGACGTGGCCCGCGACATCCAGGGCAAGCGGAGCCCGTCGAACGCGACGCTGGAACAGCTGGACCGCTGAGACGGAAGGGGCGCGGGCCGGCGTCCGCGCCCCTGAGGCCCTGCCGTCGTCAGGTGAAGTCGGCGTACGCCAGATGCCTGGCGCAGGTGCGGCAGCGGAACAGATAGGCGGTGGGCTGGCCGTCGGCGTCGAGGGAGGCGTAGAACATCTCGCCCAGGGTCTCGCGGAGGCTCTGCGCGGCCTCAGGATGGTCCGCCAGCTCCTTGGTGCCCGCGCGCCCCAGATACGCCGCCGCGTCCCCGCAGTGCGTCAGCCAGCGCTCCGGCTGCCAGCCGGCGAAGCCCGGTGTGCGCCGCTCCACCGTACGCACCACCGACCTGGGTGCCTCGCCCGTCACCTCGGTGAACCGCGCCCTGAAGCGCTCCGCCGCGCTGCCGTCCGCGATACACCACGGGCACAGCTCGGCGCGGACGTCGGCCACCGCGTAGACGGGTCCCACGTACACGTATCCGCGGCGCAGCCCGCAGCACAGGCACTCCGTGTCCGCGGCGACCACCGAACCGGTGGCCAGGGGGTCCGGGTGGTAGGGAAAGGACGGCAACCGCGCCGCCATCACCGGATCACTCATGCACCTACCCTGCCGCACCACGCGAAGGGGCCCCTGAAGGATGCGCCAAAACGCCCCGCGCGTTGCCGCAATGCCCCGCGCGCCGCGGCAGGCTGCGCGCCATCACGCCGCTCCGGATCCATGCCGCGCCCGGAGCGGCCGCGGGATAACCTCGCCGCCGTGGACCTGACATTGCCTGCCGAGGCGATCGACCGGCTCGACCAAGCCGGCGCGATCCCCCGGGGCTTCCCCCGGGCGTTCATCGCCCCCATGAAAAGCTTCGTGCCCGGCGCCGCGGGCGTGCGTGCCGACGGGCTCGGAGCGGCCCTGAGAACGGCGGGTGCCGACCGGTGACCGTGAGCCCCGCCACGGCGGCCCCGGCCGGGCCCACCGCGCCGGAAGAGCAACGCGTCACGTGGGCCGAGCTCTTCTTCGACCTGGTCTGGGTCTTCGTCATCACCCAGATCGCGGGTGTGCTGGCACACGCCCACTCGGCAGAAGGTGCCCTCAAGGCCCTGGTGCTGTTCGTGCCGCTGTGGATGGGCTGGGTGGGAGCCGCCCTGCTGGGCAACGCCGCGGGTCCCCATCTGGACGGCGCCCACGGCCGGCTCCTCATCTTCGCCCTGGCGGCCTGTGGTCTCGGCATGTCCGTCGCCGTCCCGCGGGCGTTCGGCGACGACGGGGTCGTGTTCGGCTCCTGTTATGTCCTGATGCGGCTGATCCTGTGGCAGCGCATGCGCCGCTGGCCCACCTTCGGCGGGCTGCGCGTGGAACCGTTCGCGGTGAGCCTGCTGGTCAACGGCCCCCTCGTGCTGATCGGGGGCCTCGCGGCCGAGGAGACACGGCTGACCCTGTGGGGGCTGGCGGCCGTGGTGGAGATCCTCGGCACGGCCATCCTCGGCAGACGCCTGGACCAGGTCCGCTTCGAAACCTCGCACCTGCCGGAGCGGTTCGGCCTGTTCGTGATCCTGGCCCTGGGCGAGACGGTCGTCGCCGCCGGGGCCAATGCCTCGCAGGCCGGCGCCGACACCCCCACCCTGCTGACGCTGGGCCTCGCCTTCAGCCTGATCCTGCTGCTGTGGTGGACCTACTTCCACTACGGCGCCCCCGCGGCCCGGCACAGCCTGAGCAGCGATCCTGTGCAGGCACGCGTCGTACGGGACGTGTTCAGCTACGCCCACCTCGTCTACGCCATCGGCATCATCTGCATGGCCGTCAGCCTGAAGGTACTGCTGCGGGCGCCCCTTCAGGTGCCCCACGAACTGGCGGGACTTCTCGCGGCCCCCGGGGCCGCCCTGTATCTGGGCGGCTTCTGTTACGCGCGACGGCGCATGTTCGGAGCTGTCGCCGTGCCACGCTTCACCGGCGCGGTGCTGTGCGTGGCGCTGTCCCTCCTGGCGCCCCACGTGCCGCTGCTGGTCACGGTCGGCGCGGTCGTCCTTGTTCTCGGGGCGGTCAACGGGGTGGAGGCATGGATCGTGGAGACCGGGCGCCCCCTCCCCCTGGTCCGCCTCCCGAAACCGCTCCGGTCCCGCGCCGGGGACTGAACGGCTCACCGCCCGCGGCTGCACACAAGCCCGCGGGCGGCGAAGGGACGAAGGGCGGAACACGGCAACAGCCCCCCGGCATCGCGCCGGGGGGCTGTTGCCACCCTCACGGTCCGCAGGACCTGCGAAAGCCCTGCTGTCACCGCTGTTACGGAAGGTTGCGCGCCATCACGATGCGCTGGACCTGGTTCGTGCCCTCGTAGATCTGCGTGATCTTCGCGTCGCGCATCATGCGCTCCACCGGGTAGTCGCGCGTGTAGCCGTATCCGCCCAGGAGCTGGACGGCGTCCGTGGTGACCTCCATCGCCACGTCCGAGGCGAAGCACTTGGCGGCGGCGCCCTGGAAGGTCAGGTCCTTGTCGCCGCGCTCGGACTTGGCCGCCGCCGCGTAGGTGAGCTGGCGGGCCGCCTCGATCTTCATAGCCATGTCGGCGAGCATGAACTGGATGCCCTGGAAGTCGCCGATCGGCTTGCCGAACTGCTTGCGCTCACGCACATAGTTCTTGGCGTAGTCGAAGGCGCCCTGCGCGACACCGAGGGCCTGAGCGGCGATGGTGATGCGGGTGTGGTCGAGCGTCTTCATCGCGGTCGCGAAGCCCGTGCCCTCCTCGCCGATCATGCGGTCGGCCGGGATGCGGACGTTGTCGAAGTAGACCTCGCGGGTCGGCGAGCCCTTGATGCCGAGCTTCTTCTCCGGGGCGCCGAAGGACACGCCCGGGTCGGACTTCTCGACCACGAATGCCGATATGCCCTTGGAGCGCTTCTCGGGGTCGGTCACGGCCATGACCGTGTAGTACTCCGAGACGCCCGCGTTGGTGATCCAGCGCTTCACACCGTTGAGGACCCAGTGGTCGCCGTCGCGGACCGCCTTCGTCGTCATACCGGCCGCGTCCGAGCCCGCCTCGGGCTCGGAGAGGCAGTACGAGAACATCGCGTCGCCATTGGCCAGCGGACCCAGGTACTTCTTCTTCAGCTCCTCGGAGCCGGAGAGGATCACCGGGAGGGAGCCGAGCTTGTTCACGGCCGGGATCAGTGAGGAGGACACGCAGACACGCGCCACCTCCTCGATCACGATTACCGTGGCGAGCGCGTCCGCGCCCGCGCCGCCGTACTCCTCTGGTACGTGCACCGCGTGCAGGTCGCCCGTGACGAGGGCGTCCAGCGCCTCCTGCGGGAAGCGCGCCTCCTCGTCCACCGCTGCGGCGAACGGCGCGATCTTCGCCTCGGCCAGCGAACGGATCGCATCACGGAGCATGTCGTGCTCCTCGGAGGGGCGGTACAGGTCGAAGTCAGCCGATCCGGCCAAGGTCTCTCACGCTCCAAAACGCTGCGAAGCCGACGCTAATTACCGTTAAGTAACTCAAATTTTAGAGGTACGCCCACTCGACTGATACGTGAGCTTGGCGACAGCGGGGAACCTGCCCGTCGTAAGGCCCCGCTATGCTCGGGCACCGATTCACAGCCGTAATCCCTGGAGCAGATCCATGAGCCTCAAGATCACCGTGATCGGTACCGGCTACCTCGGCGCGACACACGCCGCGGCCATGGCCGAGCTCGGGTTCGAGGTGCTGGGGCTCGATGTCGTGCCCGAGAAGATCGAGATGCTCCAGCGGGGCGAGGTCCCCATGTACGAGCCCGGCCTCGAGGAGCTGCTGCGCAAGCATGTGGCGGGCATCGAGGGCGCCACGGGGCGGCTGCGCTTCACCATGGACTGGGCCGAGCTGGCCGACTTCGGCGACATCCACTTCGTCTGTGTGAACACTCCCCAGAAGCACGGCGAGTACGCCTGTGACATGTCTTACGTGGACGCCGCGGTCGCCTCCCTGGCCCCGCACCTGAAGGCACCCGCCCTGGTCGTCGGCAAGTCGACCGTGCCCGTCGGCTCCGCCGACCGCCTGGCCGCCTATCTCGCCGAGCACGCACCCGCGGGCCAGGACGCGGAGCTGGCCTGGAACCCGGAGTTCCTGCGCGAGGGCTTCGCCGTCCAGGACACGCTGCACCCCGACCGGGTCGTGGTCGGCGTGCGCAGTGAGCGCGCCGAGAAGCTGCTGCGCGAGGTGTACGCGACCCCGGTCGCCGAGGGCTCGCCCTTCGTCGTCACCGACTTCCCGACCGCCGAGCTGGTGAAGACCTCCGCCAACTCCTTCCTGGCCACCAAGATCTCCTTCATCAACGCGATGGCGGAGGTCTGCGAGGCCGCGGGCGGTGACGTCGCCAAGCTCGCGGAGGCCATCGGGCACGACGACCGGATCGGAAGGAAGTTCCTGCGGGCGGGCATCGGCTTCGGCGGCGGCTGCCTGCCCAAGGACATCCGGGCCTTCATGGCACGGGCGGGCGAGCTGGGCGCCGACCAGGCGCTGACCTTCCTGCGGGAGATCGACTCCATCAACATGCGCCGCCGCGGCCAGATGGTGGAGATGGCCCGAGAGGCGCTGGGCGGCGGCTCGTTCCTCGGCAAGCGCGTCGCGGTCCTGGGTGCCACGTTCAAGCCCGACTCGGACGACGTACGCGACTCGCCCGCGCTGAACGTCGCCGGGCAGATACACCTGCAGGGCGGCCAGGTCACGGTCTACGACCCCAAGGGCATGGACAACGCCCGGCGGCTCTTCCCCACGCTCGGATACGCAGGCTCGGCCCTCGAGGCGGTGCGCGGCGCCGATGTCGTACTGCACCTCACGGAGTGGCGCGAGTTCCGCGAGCTGGACCCGGAGGAGATGGGCGCGGCGGTCGCCTCCCGTGTGCTCCTCGACGGACGCAACGCGCTCGACCCGGAGCTGTGGCGCAAGGCCGGCTGGACCTACCGGGCCATGGGCCGCCCCACCGCGTGAGGGATCACGGCCGGGGCGCGGCGCGCCGGGACGGGTGACGCCGGTCCGGCCGAGGCTCAGTCGGCCGGACCGGCGTCCGGCCCCCATTCTGTACCACCGCCGTGGCGCACGGGCCGGGAGGCTCCGAACCGTGTGCCGGGTGTGCGCCTACTTGGCCCGGTACCGCCGCATCTTCGCCCGTGCCCCGCACACCGCCATCGAGCACCAGCGGCCCTTCCCGGCCGGGCTGCGGTCGTAGTACGCCCAGTGGCACTCGGGCAGTTCACAGGCCTTGAGGCGCATCCAGGTGCCCTCGGTGAGAGCCTGCGCGACGGCCGCGGCCACACGCGCCAGGAGCGGCCGTCCGTCGGCGGGGGCGAGAGCGGCGGAGCCGTCCCGTTCGTCGACCGCGACATGCAGGGGTGCCCGCGCGAGAAGCACGCCGAGGGGTGTCACCTCGCGGTGCGGCGGATGGCCCGCGTGGGCCAGGCAGACGGCACGCAGGGACTCCCGCAGCTCGCGTGTCTGCGCCAGGTCGCCTTCCGCGACGCCGAACTCGGCACGTCCTTCGGGTGTGTCCAGGCGATCGTCGCCCGATTCCAGGTCCACGGTGTTGACCAGGGCCTCCACCAGCGCGAGACCGCCCGGAGCGGGGGCTCTGTCAGTCATGTCTGCGACGTTACCTTCCGGAATTCCCCTTGCGGTGTTACCTCCAACACGCCACTATGCGGTAACGGTTACCGTATGCCGGTCTCTATGGGTAACGCACTTCGAGGAGGAAGTCATGGCTCTCGCCAAGCTGGGCCCCGTCGTCCTGGACTGTCCCGACCCCCGCGCGCTCGCCGGGTTCTACGCCGAGGTGCTCGGCGGCGAGGTGGAGGGCAGCGGCGACTGGGTCGACCTGAAGACGCCGGACGGCCCGGCGCTGGCGTTCCAGGCCGCGCCCGGGCATGTGCCGCCGCGGTGGCCGGCGCCCGACGGCTCGCAGCAGTTCCATCTGGACCTGACGGTGGACGACCTGGACGCGGCCGAGAAGGGAGTGCTCGCGCTCGGCGCCCGGCCGCTGGACACGGAGGACCGCTCGCGCACGTTCCGGGTGTACGCGGACCCGGCGGGGCATCCGTTCTGCCTCTGCGCCTGCTGATCGGCGGCGCTCGTACCCGAGCAGAGGAAGGGCCCCGCCGGCATCGGCGGGGCCCTTCCCGGCTACGGCTGCCCGGGGCTCAGTTGCCCGAGACCGTCACCGGCTGGTCGTTCTTCAGCTCGTCCACCAGCGTCTTGACCTTGGCCTTGTCCCACACCAGGTTTCCGCCCGTGGAGCCGGAGATCGGCATGTTCAGCGACTTACCGTCGCCGCCGGAGACGCCCTTCATCGCCCAGAACATGGAGCCGAGGTCCCACAGGCTCATGTCCTTGTCGACGGTCAGGGAGTCCAGGCCCGCGCTCATGGTCGGGTAGAGCTTGAAGGGGTTGAGGACCGTCGACGGGGTGGCGACCTGGTGGGCGAGCGCCGAGAGGAACTTCTGCTGGTTCTTGGTGCGCTGCAGGTCGCTGGCCGCGAAGGCGTGCCGGGTGCGGACGAAGGCGAGGGCCTGCTCGCCGTTCAGCGTCTGCGTGCCCGCCTTGAAGTCGGCGCCCGAGTACTTGTCCTTGAAGCCCTGGTCGATGTTGATCTCGACGCCGCCCACCGCGTCCACGATGTTGGCGAAACCGGCGAAGCCGATCTCCACGTAGTGGTCGATGTGCAGCCCGGTGTTGTACTCGATCGTCCGGACCAGCAGCTCGGGGCCGTCCTCGGCGTACGCCGCGTTCAGCTTCGTATGGCGGCCGGTGTCCTTGTAGACCTTTCCCGACGTCGAACCCTGGTACGACGGAATCTCCACGTCCGAGTCACGGGGGAGCGAGACAAGGGTGTCGCCGTTGTCCCCGACGTGAAGGATCATCATCGAGTCCGTCCGCTTGCCCTCGGCGGACCCGGTGTGCAGCTTCTTCTTGTCCGCGTCGGTCAGGCCCGCCCGGCTGTCGGAGCCGACGATCAGGTAATTCGTGCCGGCACCCGCCGCAGGCCGGTCTATGACCTTGGACAGGTCGACGTCGCGGTGAAGCTTGGAATCGGCCCAGAAGTACGTGGCGACCGAGGTCACGACGAGCACCGTGACCAGAGTGATCACGGTCCACTTGATCCGGCGCCGCCAGTTCGGGCGCGGCCGGTACTGCTCGTACTCCGGGCCGGACCCGCCGCCGTTCGGCGGGGCGCCGCCATAGACCTGGCCGGTGTTGTAACCGCTGTCGTACCCTTCGTGACCGCCGTACCCCGGGTCACCCTGGTAGCCGTCCTGGTACGACGGCTGCTGCGGCACCCCGCCGTAGGGCGGCGCGCCCTGAGGGCCGCCCGGCGTCCCCGGCGTGCGCCGGACCTGCCGCATCACGCGCGCCCCATCGGGCTGTGCGTTGGTGCTGCCGCGTCCATAGCGGTTGCCGCGGCTTGCGTCGGGATATCCCTCGGGCCAATCGTTCATGCGCCCCAGTGTGCAGGGTCGGGGTATGTGCCCCACAAGGGGCGGCGAAGAACGGGGTCAGGGCTGTTGCGAAGCTGACACAAATATTTCAGTACCTTCGCGCGGCATAAGGTGGACGCCATGACAGACCAGGCCCCAGCTCCGGAATCAGAAATTCCGGGCGTCATCGCGGGTGAACTCCCCGGCAAGCCGACCTCCGCGTCCCGGACCACGCTCAGCCACATAATGACCCACAACGACACCAACCTTCTGGGCACGGTGCACGGTGGCGTGATCATGAAACTCGTCGACGACGCGGCCGGTGCCGTGGCGGGCCGGCACTCCGGCGGCCCGGCCGTCACCGCCTCCATGGACGAGATGGCGTTTCTGGAGCCGGTCAGGGTCGGCGACCTCGTCCATGTGAAGGCCCAGGTCAACTGGACCGGCCGCACCTCGATGGAGGTCGGCGTCCGGGTACTGGCCGAGCGCTGGAACGAGTCGACGCCGCCCACTCAGGTCGGCTCCGCCTATCTCGTCTTCGCGGCGGTCGACGCCGACGGCAAGCCCCGGCGTGTGCCGCCGGTCATCCCGGAGTCGGAGCGCGACCAGCGCCGCTACCAGGAGGCCCAGATCCGCCGCACCCACCGGCTGGCCCGCCGCCGCGCGATCACGGAACTGCGGGCGCAGCGGGCCGCGGACGGCCACGGCGACTGAGTCACGGGCGTTGCCCGCGACTGAGTCACGGGCGTTGCCGCCGCCCCAGGGCTCACGGGCATACGACCTGATCGCCGGTCGTCACCTGGTCCGGCTTCTGCGGTTCCTCGGGCTTCACCGGCCGCACCTCCTTGAAGTCGCTGCCCGCGATCACCTTCAGCAGCTCCCCCTGGCGCGGAGCGGCGCGCAGCTCGCTGCCCGGCAGGGCCGCCGCCAGGGACCGGGCCGAACGGTCCCAGCGAGGGTCGTAGAGGATCACCGTGCGCCGGGCCGAACGGTCCGCCGCGGCCACCGGCTGCCGGGTCGTACGGAACCCGGTGGCCGCGAGTCCGTCGTCCAGGCGCTTGCCGAGCCCCGCATCGGGCGTTCCGTTCTGGATCTGCACCCGGATCTGCTGCGGGGGCACGTCCACGCTCACCGGGGCCGGGCCCTTCGCCCGGTGCCCGGGCGTGGCAGGTGTGAGCGGTCTGTCGTCGCGCAGCGACCGGAACAGCGCCCGCGCCTTGGCGTCGTCCCACTTCACCGTCGAGCCGAGACCGGCGACGGGGAACTTCGTGTCACCGATGGGCACGGTCGTGAACTCGGACGAGCGCGGTGAGAAATTCCGCATGGCGTGGCTGAGCCCGAGCAGCTCGTCCGTCCCGAAGCCCGGGTCCGCGCGTACCGAGCTCAGGACCGCCCGGGTCACATCGCGGAACTTCATCGGGTTCAGCAGGATGCCCGAGGACGTCGCCCGGTCGATCAGCGCCGCCAGGAACTTCTGCTGCCGCTGCATACGGCTCATGTCGGAGGCCGCGTCCACGTGCCGTGAGCGCACGTACTGCAGCGCCTGCCCGCCGCCCAGCAGATGCGTGCCCGGGGCCAGGTCGAGCCCGGTGAAGCCGTCCTTCAGCGGCGTTGCCGTGCACACCCGGACACCGCCGAGCGCGTCCACCGTCTTCATGAAGCTGATGAAGTCGACCTCCATATAGTGGTCGATCTTCAGCTGCGTCATGCCTTCGACCGTGCGCACGGTGAGACCCGGGCCGCCCTCCGCGTAGGCCGCGTTCAGCCGGATCGGATGGGCCGGGTGCTGCACCCCGGTCGCACGGTCGGTGTACGCCGGCGCCTGCGCGTAGGAGTCCCGCGGCAGGCTCACCACCGTCGCCCGGTCCCGGTCCTCGGAGATATGCACGATCATGACCGTGTCCGTGCAGTGGCAGGGATCCCCGCCCAGATGGAACTCGTGCCGCTCCTGCTCCGTGATCCCCTCCCGGCCGTCCGTGCCCACCAGGAGGATGTTCATCCCGTGACCCGCCGCGGGGCGGTCCTTCATGTCCTTGAAGGGGTCGATACGGGAGATGTCCTCGTCGACCCCGGCGATCATGGCGTGCCCGATCCCGGCCGCGGCGAGAACGCTCACGGACAGCGCGGTGAACACCCGTGATGCCCAGCGGGGCTTTCTCCGCCGGGCCGGCGGCCGACGGGCGGGAGACCGGCGTTCCGGGTGAGGACGCGCGGGCGAGCGGGTCGGCGTGGGCACCGGGGAGACCTCCGTGGACGTGGATCCCTGAGCACCGTAGGCCGCTGTGATCGGCGGCTCCCGGTGCCGCCCGGGCGGCGCGCACCGGTGTCCCCCGTTCGCGGTAACGTGAGGCCCCTATGAACGCCACTCCCGACGTGCAGCTCCCCGCCGTGTCCGTGATCATGCCGGTCCTCGATGAGGAACGGCATCTGCGCGGCGCCGTCCAAGCGATCCTCGCCCAGGAGTACGGCGGCGAGATGGAGGTCGTGCTCGCCCTCGGTCCGTCCACGGACCGCACGGACGAGATCGCGGCCGAACTGGTCCGGGAAGACCCGCGCGTGCACACGGTCCCCAACCCGGCCGGTCGCACGCCCGCCGCGCTCAACGCCGCGATCAAGGCGTCCCGGCATCCGGTCGTGGTCCGCGTCGACGGTCACGGAATGCTGTCGCCGAACTACATCGCGACTGCCGTACGCCTCCTGGAGGAGACCGGCGCGCAGAACGTCGGCGGCATCATGCACGCCGAGGGCGAGAACGACTGGGAGCACGCAGTCGCCGCCGCCATGACCTCGAAGATAGGGGTCGGCAACGCCGCCTTCCACACGGGTGGCGAGGCCGGTGCCGCGGACACGGTCTACCTCGGTGTCTTCCGGCGTGAGGCCCTGGAGCAGCAGGGCGGCTACAACGAGGAGTTCATCCGCGCCCAGGACTGGGAGCTGAACTTCCGGATCCGGGAGGCCGGCGGCATCGTCTGGTTCTCGCCCGAGCTCAAGGTGTCGTACCGTCCCAGGCCCTCGGTGCGGGCCCTCGCCAAGCAGTACAAGGACTACGGACGCTGGCGCCATGTGGTCGCCCGGTACCACGAGGGCTCCATCAACCTGCGCTACCTCGCCCCGCCGGCCGCGGTGTGCGCGATCACGGCGGGCGTCGTGGTGGGCGCGGCGCTGACACCGTGGGGCTTCGTGATCCCCGGCGGCTATCTCGCGGCGATCGGCCTCGGCTCCGTCCCGGCGGGCAAGGGCCTTCCCCTGAAGGCGCGCCTCCAGATCCCGGTCGCCCTCGCGGCCATGCACATGTCCTGGGGCTGGGGCTTTCTGACCAGCCCGAAGTCGCTGGCGAAGAAGGTCATGGCGTCGCGGCGCCCGGCGGTCGTCGCCGCCCGCTGACATACACGTCCTCACGCCGGACACTTCGGTCCCCGCGCCGGACACTTCGGTCCCGACGCCGTCGGGGCCCTTTACGTGAAGAGAGGGCCCCGACGCGCGCGGTCACCAGGTGAAGGCCGGGTCCACCGTCATGCACTTCTTGTCCGCGCCATTGAGGATGTCGGCTGACACCGGGGTCTTGTTGTCCTGCTTCGGCGCCTTGTACGTGGTTCCTGTGCGCCAGTCGGCGCCGACGACCAGGGTGACGCCCGAGACGTCCGTCGACCTCTGCACCGAACTCTCCGGAAGTCCCAGGACCTTGGCGACGCGCTCGGCGTCGCCCTTCAGGTCCGCGCTCGGGTAGCGGACGACCGTGGTGTCCTGGGAGAGCACCGTCGAGGAGTCGGAACCGGCCTCGCTGAAGCCCTTGTCGACGAGGAGCTGTGCCACCGTGGCCGCCCTCCCGGAGGCCGGCGCCAGCTCATCCGTCCGGGTGCCGTTCTGCACCTGGACCGCGATCTTGTCGTCGCTGTCCGTCGGGGCGGATGCCGGCTCGGGCGACGCCTTCTTCGTGTCCTTGCCGTTCTCGGCGTCCTTGCCGTCCAGCGCGATGTCCTCGCGCACCAGCCGGAACAGCTGGTCCGCGTCCCCGGACTTGGGCAGCACGCGCTCACCGGAGTAGACGAACGGCATCGTCGTCATCGTGATGCGGTCGGTGGGCACCTTCTTCAGCTCGGTGCTCAGGTCGTAGAGCTTGGCGACCGTGCCGAGCCCCCGGTCGACGGTGAGCGCCGAGGTGGCCGTCTCCGCGAGAGCGCGCAGCTTGTCCGGGTTGCTGAGAGTGGCGTTGGCACGCAACTGACGCACCATCGCGCTCATGTACTGGTGCTGGGCCTTCGTACGGGCGATGTCGCTGCCGTCCTCGAAGCCGTACCGCGTGCGCAGCCAAGCCAGGGCCTGCGTGCCCTTGACGTAGCTGGTGCCCGCCTTCAGCTTCAGGCCCGAGCCGTGCCCGGAGGAGGTGTGGGAGTAGATGTTCTTGTCCACGCACACCGGGACGCCGCCGATGGCGTCCGCCATCGACACCACGCCCGCGAAGTCGACCATCATGAAGTGGTCGATGTGGATGCCGGTGAGCTTCTCCCAGGTCGCGACCGTGCACCCGGGACCGCCGCGGCCCAGCGAGTCGTTGGTGATCCGCAGTGAGGTCGTCGCCGGGTAGACCTGCTTGGTCTGGGGGTCGGTGCACTGGGGGAACTGGAGCAGCGTGTCGCGCGGCATGCTCACCACCGACATGTTGGTGCGGTCGGCCGAGAGGTGCACCAGCATCTGGACGTCGGCGCGGGGCGGGGAGTCGAAGGTGTCCTTCGCGCCGCCGAGTTCCTGGTCTTCCTTGGAGTTACGGCCGTCCGACCCGATGAGGAGGATGTTCAGCGGGGTCTGGCCCGCCGCGTTCGGTGTCGGTGCGGCAGCCCGGTCCTTCGGGTCGCCGATGTTGAGGTCTTCTTTTTTGATGTTGTCGTTCAGGTGCTGGTAGTAGAGATAGCCCGCGCCGGCGGTCCCGAGTATGACGACCGCGAGAACGGTCGCCGACCAGCGCAGGACGCGGCGTCTGCGGCGCGGGCGGGCTCCGCCCTCACCGGCGGGCGGCTGCTCGCCGCTCCGGCCGCCGGGCTCGGACGGCGGACCGTCGCCGGCGCGCCGATCGCCGTCGCGGTCCTGCCCGATGCCGTCGGCGTCTTGCTGAACGCCGCCGCCTTCCTGCTCGTACGGTCTGTCGTCCGGGCCCAGTTCACCGGCCCGCCCGTCCTGTATTCGCGTCCCTTTGCCCTGCCCCCGCACGCTGCCCTGTACCAAGTCCCTGCCCTCCCCACCCTGTGCCCGGCACACCGGGTCCGTTCCGTGGCCCGGCGGGTCTCGCGCCGCCGCGCCTTGCGGAACCTTCGCCAAACGGTGGTACGCCCCTTGCGGCCCACCGGAATGCATGCGCGTCCAGTAGCTAGACGCTCGACGCGCCCGGTGGGATGCATCCCACCGGGCGCGTATGCCTCCTGTTACGTGTCTGCGTTGTGTCAGACGGGCAATGGGCCGCTCAGGTCATCACGTCGAGCACACTTGCTTGTCCGCGGTGGCCTTCTGGACGTCCGTCGGCGCCTTGGTCGGCGCGGTCAGGGGAACTCCGGCGCCCTTGAAGTCCTTGCCGAGCGTCAGCACGATCGCGGGCAGACCTTGGTCGTTCGTCTCGCTCTTGCCCGGCTTCAGCGCCGACGCGGGCAGCCCCATCAGGTCCGCCAGCTTGCGTGCCTGGTCGGCCTGGTCGGGGGCGTACTCGAGCGTCGTCTTGTCCAGCGGCGCGCTCGCGTTCCCGCGCTGGCTGGACTTGAGGACGCCCTCCTCGTTCTGCAGCCAGCTGAGGGTCTGCTGCGCGCTGCCGGCCGGGGCGCCGCCGTTGTAGATGTCGACCCGGACATCGGAGGCGGCCGAGCGGGAGCCCTTGAGACGGGCGGCCACCGCGGCGCTCTCCTTCTTCTGCTGCTGCTTGACCGTGGTCAAAGAGACATCGGCGTTGATCGTCTGGAACAGCTGCTGTGCCTGGGGCTGGAGGGGGACCACCGTCGCATGGACGACCTTCTCGGCCGGATTGTCCCTCACCGGCACCGTCGTGAAGGCGATGTTCTTCGGCGGCACCTTCTTCAGCTCCAGGGCCATGTCCTTGAGCGTGCTCACCTTGCCGATGCCGGTGTCGACGGTGAGCGCCTTGGTGGCCGCCTCCGCCAGGTCCAGCAGCTTGCCCGGGTCGGTCAGCGTGTCACTGGAGGTCATCTTGCGGGCCAGGGCGCCGAGGAACTGCTGCTGCACCTTGATCCGGTCCAGGTCGCCCGCGTTGCCGAAGCTGTGCCGGGTGCGCACGAAGGCCAGGGCCTGCTCGCCCTCGATCTTCGACACGCCCTTGGGCAGTTTGAGGTGCGACTCCTTGTCGTTGATCGGCTTGCCCACACAGACATCGACGCCGCCCACGGCCGTGGTCAGCGTCTTCACCGCGTTGAAGTCGGCCATCATGAAGTGGTCCGGTGCGATGCCGGTGACTTCCTTGACCGTGCGCATGGTGCAGCCCGGGTCGCGGCCGTCCTGGCCGAGGCTCGTGTTGAAGCGGACGTTCTTCGTGCCCGGGATGACCTTGGTGGTGCCGTCCGGCTGCTTCGTCGGGCAGTCGGGAATATCGACGATCAGGTCGCGGGGGATGCTCAGCGCGGTCGCGTTCGTCCGGTCCTTGGACACGTGCAGCAGGATGTTGGTGTCGGCGTGCCCGACGCTGCCGGCGTCGCCGTAGCCGGTGTTGCCCTTGCCGGTGCGCTTGTCGGTGCCGATGATCAGCAGGTTGAACGCCTCGTCCTTGCTGAAGCCCTGCTTGCCCGCGCTGCCGACATCCGTCGTCGTGACGTTGTTCTCGAGGTGCTGGAGGTAGAGATAGCCGGCACCGGTGACCGCGATCAGGATGAAGGCCATACTGCCGCCGGTCCACAGCAGTATCTTCTTCGCCTTCCCCGTCTTGGGTTTCGTCCGCCCCCGCCTGCGCCCCGGCGGGGGCTCGGGCGGCTCTCCCCGGCGACGGCGTGGACCCGGCAGGGTATCGGGAGCCGGCACCCGGGGGCCGGGTGCGGTGCGAGTGCCCCCTTGCCCGCCCGGAGCGGACGGATTTCCCCGCCGCGGTCGCGGCACGGCCGACTGCGGTGAGGAAGGGTTCAGTCGCAGTTCGTATTCACCGGTGTTCGGGTTGCGTACCCACTGATCTGCGGGGTCCATGTTGTCCGCCCGCCCACGGCCTTGCGAGTCCACGGTTGTCCGAATCCTCCGTCGGGGCCACGCGGCGCCTCCCCCCAAGGCGCTCGGGTCTATTCAGCCAGTGCGCCAACCCAGGTCGGACCTCGAAGGCGTGGCACCGGATCGCTCACACTATCCGCCCAGTTCAGCCTGGGGCCACGGCGGTGACAAATTGCACTCTCCTACAACCGGGCAATCTGCCCTATTTCTCAGAGAGTTCTTAGCTCAAGCGTTCCCCGCCTTGGTGTTCCCTTTACCTGCAGGCGTCCTGTGCCGCGGTGTTTCCCCGGAAAGTGGGCGGGGGTTCGGGGGATCGCTCGGGAAGAACCGGGTCAACGGACCGCTTTTCTGCGGACTTTCCGTCGCTGGATGACTGCTCACCGTCATCAATGCCGTACCCGTATCCCGCATTGCCGGACGCCTTGCCGTTCTTTTCCGGTGCATGAGGCGCCGAATCGTCCGGTACTTCCTTGGTGACCGCGACCGGGCGGTCCATGCGCAGTCGTGCGAAAAGTTCCCCGGCCGCGGGCTGGACGAGCTGATCGCGATCGGTGTCGGGCGGGTACGGCGTGCGCGGTGCCGTCAGGAACTGCACACGGTCCGCGGGGAGGTTGCGCAGCCTGCGCACGAGGTCGTACAGACCGCGCAGACTCGCCAGGGCCGGATCCGTGGTCAGGGACGAGGTGGCGGCGTCCAGCACGGGATACAGCTTCACTGGGTTCAGCAGGACGCGGTCGCTGCGCACCTTGCCGGCCATTGCGCCGAGGAAGCGCTGCTGGCGTTCCATACGGTCGGTGTCGCTGCCGTCGCCCAGGCTCTTGCGGGCGCGTACGTATCCGAGCGCCTGCTCGCCGTCGAGGGTCACCCTGCCCGCGGGCAGCCTCAGCTTGGCGGCCTTGTCGTCGATCGGCTGCTTCAGGCACACCTCCACGCCGTCGAGCGCGTCGACCATCTTCTTGAAGCCGTCGAAGCCGATGACCATGTGATGGTCGATGCGGATGTCGGTGACCTTCTCGACGGTGCGAATGGTGCAGGCCGAACCACCGGTGGCGAAGGCCGAGTTGAACATCGTGAAGGCGGGCTTGCTGCGGCTGCCGTCCCTGCGGCGGCAGTCCGGGACGTTCACCATCAGGTCGCGCGGGATGGAGACGGCGGTGGCACTGCGCCGGTCGGCCGCGAGGTGCAGCAGGATCACGGTGTCGGAGCGCTCGGTCCCGGAATCCCGTCCGTAACGGGCGTTCCCGGCGCCCGACCGTGAGTCGGACCCGATGATCAGGATGTTCTGCGCGCCGGGCACGAGCACCGCGGGCCGCTCCTTCTCGTAGCGGGCCAGCTCGGAGGCGGCGTCGTTGTCCGCTTTGATGTTCGAGTCCAGCTTCTCGTACGCGGCCCACCCGGCCCCGGCGGCCCCGAACAGCAGTACGGCGAGCCCGAGCGAGGTGCGCCGGATCCAGCGCCGGCGCCGACGGCGCACCAGCCCGGGCCCGGTCGCGGAGGCACCGACGACGGGCCCGCGGCGGCGCGGAGTGGCCGCCCGCGGCTGCCACGGGGTGCCTTCGGTCGTCACGCGGGTTCACCGCCTTGTGCCGGACGAGATGCGCTCCGCTCGCAGCGCGGGCGGGCCGGGGTTCCTGCGACATCAGGTTCTTGCGACATCGAGTTCTTCCGACATCGAGTTCTTCCGACGCCGGGTTTTTGTGACGTCGGGTTCTTACGACCATGGCCCGGGGCGGTGGCAGGGGGCGGCCGGTACTGCTCCGAACGGGGGAGGCGCCGGGGCGCCCGGGTGCCGCTCAGTGCGCCGTCGCCGACACCCGCTCACTCTCGATGCGCCGGGCGAGCGCGTCCTGCCCCAGCTGTTCCAGATGGCGGCACAGCACCACCGAGCCGCCGGAGGCCAGGGGTGCGTACAGTCCGGCGCTCAGCCCCTCCCATGAGTCGTAGGGCCGTGCGGACAGCAGGCGCGAACCGGGTCCGGTCAGGCCGAGGCCGGGCGCGTCGGCGCGGGCCCGCTCCACCACCTCCGCACCCGTGTACTCCGCCCCGGCGACGATCAGCGCGGGCTCCTCCGGATCGACCGGGGCGAACGGCTGGAAGCGGTCGCCCTGGCCCGGCACCTCGACCGCGTAGTCGAGGAAGCCGTCCGGGGTCCCCGGGAAGCGCCCGCCGAGAGGGCGCAGCGCGAGGGCGACGCGCTCTCCGGAGCAGGAGCGTGCCGCGTCCAGCGTGCCGGGCCCGCTGACGACGAGATCCGCGGTGCCGGGGTCGCCGCCGACGTCCGCCACGACGCCCACGGACGCGCATGCGAGCAGCCACACCGCCGTCTGCCAGTGCGCGGGCAGCAGCAGCGCGAGCCGGTCACCGGGTTCGGCGGAGAGCTCGCCCTGGAGGAGGTTGGCGGTCTTGGCCACCCAATTGGCGAAGGTGGCCACGGAGAGTTCGACGCGTTCCCCCGTGGCGTCGTCGTAGAAGGTCACCAGGGGGCGTGCGGGATCCTCGGCGAGCGCGGATCGCAGCAGGTCGGCAGTGGTGCGGTCGGTGGCGTTCACGCGCGCAAGAGTACGCGGGGGCACGCGCGGGGGCTCATCGGCGGGAGCGTGGACGTGCCACCGGTTCGGGCGAGCGGAGCCGACGGTGCGTCAGTTCCCAGATGGACATAAATGTCTGACTATGTCCAAGATCATACTTATGCGTGGATACCTTGCTTCCTCATTCGGCCTCGCCTGTGCGACGGTCCTGACCTTGACGTCCGCCCTGCCGTCCGCGGCGGCAGGGCCGGACCCGATGCGTACGCGGAACGTGCCGGCCGCCGAATCGTTCGCCGGGGCGCAGATTCCCGGCAGTACCCAGTCCCTTCCCCTGCAGCCCCTGGGCCCCCACCGCGCCGGCGCGGCGGTCGAACGAGGGCTGGAGGCCACGGCCGTACGTTCCTTCTCCCTGGCCGGCGTCGTCTGGGACGACCCGGGTGTCGAACTCCACGGCCGCGTCCAGATCCGCACCCGGTCCAGTCGCACGGGTGTGTGGTCGGCCTGGCAGGAACTCGAGACGCACAACCGCGGCCACGGCCCCGACCCGGCGACCATGGAGGGCCGTTCGAGCCGGATGCGCGGATCGACGGCACCGCTGTGGGTCGGTGACTCGGACGGCGTCGAGGTGCGGGTGCGCGCGGAGGCGGTCCAGACGGGCGAAACCCGTGCGCCCGTACTCCCCGACGGCCTGCGGGTGGAACTGGTCGATCCCGGCGTGGATCCGCGGTCGGACGCTCTCGGGCAGGCCGGGCAGGGAGTGTCGGCGGCGGCATCGGCGTCGCGATGGAGTGGGGGCGCATACGGTAGTGAATCGAGCGCGGAACTCGCCGCATCCGCCGTCAACGCGAACCTCGCGCCCCTGAACGCCACCGTGATTCCGGCACTGTCCAGGGAGGCGACCAGGAAGACCGCGAACCGGTGGGCGGTGGCAGAGCCGCGAAAGGGCGGCCCCGGGGCTGCGGGGCCGTTCATCGGGCCACGGCCGCGTATCGTCACGCGCGCCGGCTGGGGAGCCGACGAGAGCCTGCGCGAGCCGGGCTTCGTCTACACGGGCAGTGTGAAGGTGGCGTTCGTGCACCACACGGTGACGGGCAACAACTACTCCTGCTCGCAGGCCCCTTCGATCATCCGCGGCATCTACCGCTATCACGTCGTGAGCAGCGGCTGGCGGGACATCGGTTACAACTTCCTCATCGACAAGTGCGGAACCATCTACGAGGGCCGGGCCGGTGGCGTGGACAAGCCCGTAATGGGCGCCCACACCCTCGGGTTCAACACCAACAGCACGGGCATCGCCGTTCTCGGCACTTTCACCAACGCCGCTCCCTCGACCGCCGCCATGAACGCCATCGCCTCCCTCACCGCGTGGAAACTCGGACTCTCCGGCATGGACCCGCGTGCCAAGACATACCTGCAGTCGGGTGGTGGCAACCTCTATCCAAAGGGCCAGAACGCGCTGCTGAACGTGATCTCGGGCCATCGTGACGGATTCGCCACGGAGTGCCCGGGAGAGATGCTGTACGGCAGACTCGGCACGGCCCGTTCCGCGGCGGCCCGCCTGCAGGGCCGCTGACGGAGGGGAGGGCTGGTGCACGAGAGCTGTAAGGGCCGTTCGCATACCGTCTCTCACGGTCCTCATGCCACCCTTAGCAATCTTCATAACCAGGTCTGCATAGACTGGCCGGCCGATTGACAGCACGGCCGGTCCCGGCAGGAAGCAGAGACGACAGGTGACAGAAGCGATCCTCCTGGTCGGCGGTAGAGGCACCCGGCTGCGCCCACTCACGGTGCACACGCCGAAGCCGATGGTTCCGGCGGCCGGGGTTCCTTTCCTCACGCACCAGCTGGCGCGGGCGAGGGCGGCGGGAGTGGAGCACATCGTGCTCGCCACCTCTTACCTGGCCGAGGTGTTCGAGCCCTACTTCGGTGACGGTTCCGCCCTCGGCCTGCGGCTGGAGTACGTCACGGAGGAGGAGCCTCTCGGCACGGGCGGCGCCATCCGCAACGTGGCGAGCCGTCTCCACTCCGGACCCGACGAGCCCGTCCTGATCTTCAACGGGGACATCCTCACGGGCCTCGACATCCGGGCGCTGGTCGACACCCATCAGTCGACGGGCGCGGACGTCTCCCTGCACCTGACGAAGGTGCCGGACCCGCGGGCGTTCGGCCTCGTGCCGACGGACGAGACGGGCCGGGTCACGGCGTTCCTCGAGAAGCCGCAGACCCCTGAGGAGATCGTCACCGACCAGATCAACGCCGGCGCCTATGTCTTCCGCCGCTCGGTGATCGACACCATCCCCGCGGGCCGGCCGGTCTCGGTCGAGCGGGAGACCTTCCCGGACCTGCTGGCCGCCGGTGCCCATCTGCAGGGCATGGTCGACTCGACGTACTGGCTGGACCTGGGCACCCCGGCGGCCTTCGTGCGCGGTTCGGCCGACCTGGTCCTCGGACGTGCCCCGTCCCCGGCGGTGCCCGGCCGCTGCGGCGACCGCCTGATCCTGCCGACGGCGTCGGTCGCCTCGGACGCGAAGCTGACGGGCGGCACGGTGATCGGCGAGGGCGCGGTCGTGGGCGAGGGCGCGCGCATCTCCGGCAGCACCGTGCTCTCGGGCGCGGTGGTGGAGCCGGGCGCGGTCATCACCGACTCGCTGATCGGCGCGGGGTCCCGCATCGGCGAGCGCTCGGTGCTCACCGGCGCGGTCGTCGGCGACGGCGCGGTGGTCGGCGCGGACAACGAACTCCGCGAGGGCGTACGCATCTGGTGCGACGCGAGGATTCCCGCGGGCGCCGTGCGCTTCTCCTCGGACCAGTAGGACCCTGCCGCAGGGCGTGCCGCGAAGGCGGTGCGCCCTGCGGGCAGACTTCTTCTCACGTCACGCAGCCCTCGTGCATGCTGCGGCCGTTGTGAGTCCTACAGCCGTAGTGAGTCCTACAGCCGTAGTGAGTCCTACAGCCGTCGCGAGCCCTACAGCCGGCCGATGTCACCCCGCGTCATCCGCGGAGCACGCCGCGGCGGCACGCGTCCGCTCAGCAGGATCAGCCGTGCCGCGCGGTGGCGTTGCCCCGCATAGGGCTCCAGCAACGAGAGCATCGCCTCGTCGTCGGTGTCGCGGTCCCCGGTGAGGGCGTACCCCACGATCCCCGGCAGATGCAGATCGCCGACGGTCACCGAGTCCGCCGCCCCATGGCTGCGCTGCACGGTCTCCGCGGAGGTCCACGGGCCGATCCCGGGCACCACTTCCAGCCGGGTCTGCGCCGCGGCCGGTTCCATGGTGCAGGACTCCTCCAGCCGCGCGGCGACCCGCACCGCCCGCAGGATCGTCGACGCCCGTTTGTCGTCGACCCCGGCCCGGTGCCACTCCCAGGACGGGATCAGTGCCCATGTACGCGGTGCCGGCATCACGTACAGCCGGGCCGGCGCGGGTCCCGGCGCCGGGACCCCGAACCTCCGTACGAGCAGCCGCCAGGCCCGGTACGCCTCGTCCGTCGTGACCTTCTGCTCCAGGACCGACGGGATCAGCGACTCCAGCACCAGCCCCGTCCGCGTCAGGCGCAGCCCCGGCCGCCGGTGCCGCGCCAGAGCGAGCAGCCGGTGCCGGGGCTCGAACGCGTCGGGGTCGTCCGACGCGCCGAGCATGTCGGGGAGTTGGTCCAGCAGCCACTCCGCCCCTGGCCCCCACGCCTCCGCCTCGGCGACCGGGCCCCGGAGCGTGACCCGGAGGGTGCCAGGGCCCGTCGGGGTGTGGCTGGCCCGCCATACCGACCCGTCGGGTGTCGCCCGGAACGTGGGGTCCGCGGGGCCACGCCGAAGCGGCCCGAGCACCAGCCCGAGGTCCAGCGGTCCGGGCGGGGTCCAGGTCCGGCGCCGTCCCGGTGCCGTGGCCGGCCGCGGCACTCCCGTGGGCACGACGACATGCCCACCGCGCGCGGTCGTGGGGGTGGGGCGCTGGGGGAATCGTCCGGCCACGGAAGAGGTCCTGGTGTTGGTGGGCTTCAGTAGGTGTCTCTACAGGCGTCTCTGCGAGATTTCTCCACGAGATTCCTCTGAGAGACGTCTGGGAGCTGTCTCTACGAGGTTAAGGGCGAGGGCAAGGGGCGCGGCACCGCGCAGGGGCGGAGTTCCCCGGCCTGTGGGCGCCGTGCCCGGTGACCGCGCTCAGCGGACCTCGATGAACCCCTCCGCGTCCCGCTCCGGCCTCGGCCTCGGCTCCTCGGCGGGATGCCCGACGGCCACGGCCCCCATCGGTTCCCAGCTGTCCGGCAGCCCGAGCACCTCGCGGACGGTGTCCCGGCAGAACATCGTGGACGACACCCACGCCGAGCCCAGACGTTCCCCGGCGAGCGCGACCAGCAGGTTCTGCACCCCCGCGCCGGTGGCGACGACGAACATCTCGCGCTCGGCCCCGTCCCGCCGGGCATCGCCATAGGCGTGGGATCCGTCCATGACCATGCAGGGCACGACGAGATACGGCGCATTGCGCAGCACGTCGCCGCGGCGGACACGCTTCGCGATCGACTCCTCGGTCTTCCCGTCCCGCCGCAGGTCGGCGATCCAGGCGTCCCGCATCGCGTCCAGCAGCCCGGTCCGCGACGAGGCGGACTCCAGCAGCACGAACCGCCACGGCGTCGTGTGGTGCGGTGCGGGCGCGGTCACGGCGGCGGCCACCGCGCGCCGCACGGCGCCCGGGTCGACGGGCTCGTCGGTGAACGCCCGCACCGTACGCCGCTGGTTCACCGCCTCCCGGACCGCCTCCGAGGTGCCCAGCCGGAACATGTCGTCGTGGGCGGTACGCACCAGCGCGCGCGCCCCCTCGCCGTCGTCCCGGGCCACGAAGTGCCCGAGCCCGCGCACCACGGCCACGGGCAGCCCGGCTGCCTTGCCCTTGACCAGGTCACCGGCGGCGGCCAGCTCGTCGGCGGTGGCGACGACGGTCGCGCTCAGCGGATTGCCGTGCGCGTCCGTGCCGCCGCGCAGGTCGTCGAGGACCCGCACACCGGCCGCGCCGATGGCCACATCGGTCAGCCCGGTGCGCCACGGCCTGCCGAAGGTGTCCGTCACGATCACGCCGACCCGCACACCGAGCGTGTCCCGCAGACCCTCCCGTAGGGCCCTCGCGGAGGTGTCGGGGTCCTCGGGCAGCAACAGCACGGTCCCTGACGGGGTGTTCGAGGCGTCGACCCCGGCTGCGGCCATGACGAGACCCTGCCGGTTCTCCACGATCCTGAGCGGACCGCGCCGGGCGACGACGCGCACGGTCTCGGCGTCGATGGCGGCCTCCCGGTCGTCGGCCCGCACCACGCGCCCCTCGGCCTTGGACACGATCTTCGAGGTGACGAGCAGCACGTCCCCGTCGACGAGCCCGGGCTCGGTGGCCGCGATCAGCTTGGCGAGGTCGTCGCCGGGCCGGACCTCGGGGAGACCGGGCAGGGCCCAGACCCGGTAGCCGGATGCCTTGTTCAAGACGACCGCACCTCCTCGGCGAGCGCCAGCGCCTCCTGGGCCATGCGGGCCGTCGCCTCCAGATCGGTCATCAACAGCGGCACCGCGCGGCAGCGGATGCCCGCGGCCTCCACGCGCTCCACCGCCGCCGAGTCGGCCGTGTCCACGAGCCAGCCGTCCAGCAGCCCCGAGCCGTAGTGCTCGGCGACCGCGGCGGCGTTCGACTCGACGCCGACCGCCGCGAGCACCTTGTCGGCCATCCCGCGCACGGGCGCGTCACCGACGATGGGGGAGAGGCCCACCACCGGCACTCCGGCGGCGGCGATCGCCTCGCGGATGCCGGGCACGGCGAGGATCGTGCCGATGGAGACGACCGGGTTGGACGGCGGGAAGAGGATCACGTCGGCCCGGCCGATGGACTCCAGGACGCCCGGCGCCGGCTTGGCCTGTTCCGCGCCGACCGGCACGATCGCCTCGGCGGGCACGGAGGCCCGCAGCCGTACCCAGTACTCCTGGAAATGGATGACCTTGCGCTCGCCGGAGCTCTGGACGGGATCGTCGGGCAGGGTCACGGCGACATGGGTCTCGACCCGGTCGTCCGACATGGGGATGAGCCGCACCCCCGGCTTCCAGCGGTCGCACAGCGCCTCGGTCACCGAGCTGAGCGGATAGCCCGCGCCCAGCATCTGCGTCCGCACGATGTGCGTGGCGAAATCACGGTCGCCGAGTCCGAACCACTCCGGTCCGACACCGTACGCCGCGAGTTCCTCCTTGAGATGGAAGCTCTCGTCGGCCCGGCCCCAGCCCTGCTCCTCGTTGATGCCGTCGCCGAGCGTGTACATCACCGTGTCGAGGTCGGGGCAGACCTTCAGCCCGAAGAGATGGATGTCGTCTCCGGTGTTGCCGATGACGGTGATGTCCGCGGCGGGGACGGCACGCTTCAGACCACGCAGGAACCGGGCACCGCCGATGCCCCCTGCCAGAACCACAATGCGCATGGGAACCAGTCTCGCAGGCAGCTACGACAACGTGTTCACAGGCAGCTACGACAACGCGTCTGCGCGCCGGTGCCGGTTCGCGGCTCACCGGCGGCTCCGCCGCGCGGGCCCGACCAGCCCCGACGGCGCCGCAGTGGTCCGACGGCGGAGCCACGGACAGGGCCGCGGGGAACCGCGCGACCAGCCACAGCGCACCCGCGGACAACCGGCGGCCGAGTCACACTCCCGGCGGAGCGCTTACGCGTTGACCTTGCCGAGCTGCGCGGCACACGCGCTGCCGTGCATCGGCATCTCCGTCAACCCCGGGTAGTAGACGTGCAGGCTCACCGCGGGTTCCCACGCGTCGTTCACCACTTCGTGCACATATCCCGGTGCGAAAACCCGTTGTGCGCCCGCTCCGAGCGCGCGGGTTCCGCGCTCCGTGCGCTCGGTCAGCGCGCCGTCCAGGACCGTCAGTACGCCGGACGAGCGCCCGTGGTCGTGCAGCCCGCTGCCCTGCCCCGGCACCCAGGACAGCAGCCACACCTCGTAGCCGGGGCCGGTCTGCAGGCGGTGGTACCAGCGGGACGTCGCGTCGAACTGCACCAGGGGCGCCCACCGGGAGCGGTCGGCGGCGATGGAGCGGGCGAGGCCCGCGAACTCGGCCACGGTGGCCGGGTGCTCGCGCGGCGGCTGGAGCAGGTGCGGTACTTCGAGGATGTCGCCGGCGATCTGGAGGTCGCTGTCGCTATTCATGGGGTGCGGTGTTCCTCGGCGGGAGATGAGCGATGGGGATGAGCTGCGGGGATATCGCGTGCCGTGCGTCCGGATCGCGGGCGTGGCGCGGGCCCTGGTGCGGGCGGAAGGGAACAGCGGCCGAGCCGGGTGGGCTCAGGTGCGGCTGGAGCGGTGGGGAAGGCTCAACAGCCGGAACAGCAACAGCTACAGCGAGCGCGGGCAGCACCGAGGGACCCGGCAGGGCGGGTCTGGGTGGGTACCGAGTTCGCGAGCATGCCCACTAGGACACCGGGTCACACCTCCGCTGTCAACTTGAGGACCGGTATGTGGGAGCTGATTCACCTCATCCGGTTCATCTGACAGACGAAAGGTTTGTTCATAGGGAGTCAGGGACACATGGAGCGCACCGCAGGGCGCACGGACTCCGTTGTGATTCTGTGATCCGACTGTGATCAGGTTCGCTTCGCGGTACGTATCGGAACGGGATCGAACGTGTGGACGTCCTCCCCTGCGAGGGGTGTGAAGCCTGACCGGACCCCTGTTGCCTGTCGGGGTTTATGCCGATTTGAACACTTTCCGCATAGCCTTGGTTCCGCAGAGTGAATAAGGGGCCCAATAGCAGATCTCGGCTTGACTGGCCCGGATCGGCACACTTGTAATTTCACTCGTGTCGTTCAGCCGAAATCGGTAACGGCTACATCACGGGGACGCGAAAGACTGACGAGGGGCGCACATGACCGAGCTGGTGCAGCAACTGCTGGTCGACGACGCGGACGAGGAACTCGGCTGGCAGGAGCGCGCGCTGTGCGCCCAGACCGACCCCGAGTCCTTCTTCCCCGAGAAGGGCGGTTCGACCCGCGAGGCCAAGAAGGTCTGCCTCGCCTGCGAGGTCCGCTCGGAGTGCCTTGAATACGCGCTGGCCAACGACGAGCGCTTCGGGATCTGGGGCGGTCTGTCCGAGCGTGAGCGCCGCCGCCTCAAGAAGGCCGCGATCTGAGCGCCGCCGACCGGAAAGAGTCGTCCAGTACGCCGTAGAGCAGTGTTACGTGCGCGCGGCGGCCGACCCGCCCAGTGAGCGATCAAAAGGTACACATCGGCATGTAGCGAACGGCCCGGCGCTGGTGGGTTATCCACAGGCGGCGGGCCGTGATCTTGTCCAGCCGTTAGTGTGGGCCTCCGTCCGAGACGTCCCGCTGCCCCCTCGGGGCGCAGGCGTCCACCGCAGTCCAGCGAACCGGGGCCCGTACCTCGATGTCCGTGCACAGCCATACGGCGGCCCAACACGACGCCGCCACCCCAGAGTTCCCGCGTCACGTGGTCACCGCGGTGCTCGTCTCCCACGACGGGTCCCGCTGGCTGCCCGACGCGCTCGCCGGGCTGCTCGGCCAGGAACGCCCCGTGCAGAACGCCGTGGCGGCCGACACCGGCAGCGCGGACGACTCCGCCCAGGTGCTCACCGAGTCACTCGGCGCCGACCGCGTCGTCCACCTTGCCCGCCGCACCGGCTTCGGCCAGGCCGTCGACGAGGCGAACCGCACGGCGCCCGTCCTGACCCCGGACGACCTGCCCTACCTCAAGCGCCCCAGCGGCTGGGACCCGGTCACCCGGACCTGGCGCGACGACGCGTACGACATGCCGGAGCTGCCGTACGGCGAGCCGGTGCAGTGGCTGTGGCTGCTGCACGACGACTGCGCGCCCGAACCCGACGCCCTTGCCCAGCTGCTGCGGGTCGTCGAGAACGAGGCGGAGCTGGGGCGCGACGACGTGGCGGTCGTCGGCCCCAAGCTGCGCGGCTGGTACGACCGCCGCCAGCTGCTGGAAGTGGGCGTCACCATCGCCAACTCCGGCCGCCGTTGGACGGGTCTCGACCGCCGGGAGCAGGACCAGGGACAGCACGACGGCATCCGGTCCGTACTCTCCGTGTCCACGGCCGGGATGCTCGTACGCCGCGACGTCTTCGAGGAGCTCGGCGGCTTCGACCCGCATCTGCCCCTGATGCGCGACGACGTCGACCTGTGCTGGCGCGCCCACACCGCCGGACACCGCGTCCTCATCGCCCCCGACGCGGTCGTACGGCACGCCGAGGCCGCCTCCCGCGAGCGCCGCGCCGTCGACTGCGTGGGCCGCACCGCGGCATCCCCGCACAAGGTCGACAAGGCCGGCGCCGTCTACACCCTCCTCACCAACGCCCGTACGGCACAGCTGCCCTGGATCCTGCTCCGTCTCGTGCTCGGCACCCTGCTGCGCACCGTGGCGTACCTCGTCGGAAAGGTCCCCGGACAGGCGGTCGACGAGATCCGCGGTCTGCTGGGGACGCTGCTGCGGCCCGAGCGGATCATCGCCGCCCGGCGCAGGCGCGGCAGCCCGCAGATCGGCAAGGACGAGCTGCGCCCTCTCTTCCCGCCACCCGGAGCGACGGTGCGGGCCACCGTCGAACAGGTGGCGAGCAATGTCGTCGGCCGCTCCGACCCCGAGGTCTCCTCGGCGGGCCGGCACGGCGGCGGCATCGAGTCCGGTCCCGGTGGCGACGACGCCGACTTCCTCGAAGTCGAACAGTTCGCCCGCCTCAAGCGCATCGCCCGCAAGCCCGGTCCGGTGCTCTTCCTCGTCCTCCTGTTCTTCTCGCTCGTCGCCTGCCGTGCGCTGCTCGGCGGCGGCGCGCTCGCGGGCGGCGCGCTGCTGCCCGCGCCCGCCGGCACCTCCGACCTGTGGGCGCGCTACCTCGACGCCTGGCACCCGGTGGGCGCGGGCGGCACACAGTCCGGGCCGCCCTACGTCGCCGTCGTCGGCCTGCTCGCCAGCATCCTGTTCGGCTCCACCGGCCTCGCGGTCACGGTGCTGCTCGTCGGCTCGGTTCCGCTGGCCGGCTTCACCGCGTACTTCGCCTCGCGTCCGCTCGTCGAGTCGCGGCTGCTGCGCGCCTGGGCCTCGGTCGCGTACGCCTTCCTTCCCGCCGCCACCGGAGCTCTTGCGGGCGGCCACATCGGCACCGCCGTCCTCGCGGTCCTGCTCCCGCTCATCGCGCGCGCGGGCATCGCGGCGAGCGGACTCACCCGCGCGTCCGGAACCCGCGGCAGCTGGCGCGCCACCTGGGCGTACGCCCTGCTGCTGACGATCACCACCGCGTTCACGCCCATCGTGTGGCCGATCGCCCTGGTTCTCGGCCTCGCGCTGCTGGTGGTGCGCAGGAACGATTTCGTCGCCCACCTCGCCCGCCTGCTCGCCCAGCTGGGCACCCCGCTCCTGGTGCTCGCCCCCTGGTCGGTGTCGCTGCTGCCCTTCGGCTTCTTCAAGGAGGCCGGTCTCACCTTCGGCAAGAGCGCGGCCTCCGCTTCCGACCTTCTCGGCGCGAGCCCGGGCGGTCCCGGCACGGTCAGCGGACTGATGCTCATCGGCATCGTCCTGGCCGCGCTGGCCGCCCTGCTGCGCTCCGGGCGCCAGGCGGGCGTCTGGACGGCATGGTCGGTCGCCCTGGTGGCGCTCGTCTTCGCGGTCCTGTCCAACCGCTCCGCCTGGGCCGGACCCGCGACCCTCGTCTACGGCCTCGCGCTCCTTTCGGCCGCCGCCATCGGCGCGGAGGGAGCACGCACACGCGTGGCCGAGCAGAGCTTCGGCTGGCGCCAGCCGGTCGCCGCCCTCATCGCCTTCGCCTGCGCGGCCGGCCCGCTGCTGATCGCCGCGGGATGGATGATCCGGGGCGCCGACGGCCCCCTGGAGCGCCGGGACCCCGTCCAGGTGCCCGCGTTCGTCGCCGAGGAGGCAGGCACCAGCGACCAGGCCCGCACCCTCGTCCTGGACGGCGAGTCCACCGCGCGCGTGGGCTACACCCTGGTCCGCGGCTCCGGCGCCCGCCTCGGCGACGGTGAGCTCGCCGGGCGCGACGGCGGGAACAAGCAGCTCGACAAGGTCGTCGCCAACCTCGTGGCGGGCTCGGGTGCCGACCAGGCCGACGAACTCGGCGGCTTCGCCGTGCGCTATGTCCTCGTCCGCCGGGGCGCGCCGCACGAGGTCAGCCGTGTCCTGGACGCCACGCCCGGCCTGTCCCGGCTCAGCCAGCAGGACGGCAGTGCCCTGTGGCGCTTGGACCGGCAGGTCTCCCGGGCCGCGATCGTCGGCGGCTCCACCGCACCGCAGTCCATCCCGGCCGGACCCGTGGAGATCCACACGAAGATCCCGTCCGGCGCCGCGGGACGCGTGCTGCGCATCGCCGACACCGCCGACCCGGGCTGGACCGCCACCCTGAACGGCAGGGTCCTCACCCGCACCACGGTCGACGGCTGGGCCCAGGGATTCCAACTGCCCGCCGACGCGGGCACCTTGGACGTCACCTACGACACGCCGATCGCGCACACCGCCTGGCTGTGGGCGCAGGGCGCCCTCGCCGTGGTCCTCGTGGTCCTCGCCCTGCCCGGCCGCCGCCGGGACGTGGACGACGACCTTCCCGAGGAGCGGATCGTGCCCGTCCAGGACACCAGCGGCGAGGGCCGCCGCGCCCGCCGTCTGCGCGCCCAGGCCGAGACCGAGGAGGCCGGGCAGGACGCCGACGTCCCGCAGCCGCTCCCCGAGGAGGTGCCGGCGGACGTACCCCAGCAGCCGGCCCCCGGTGAGTGGGAGCAGGCGGGCTACGCGGGCGACGAGTGGAACGCCTTCGCCGGCGAGCAGTACCCGAACGAGCAGCATCCGGGCGAGCAGTACCCGGGCGAGCAGTACCCGGGCGAGCAGTATCCAGGTGTGCAGCACCAGTACGAGCCGGGCACCTATGAGCAGCAGCCGTACCCGGCAGACCCCTATCAGGGCGCCCAGTACGACCCGTACGCCTATGGGGCCACGGCGTCGTACGACCCGACGTACCAGCAGGGCTACGCCACGCCGTACGACCCCGCGCACGGCACCGACAGCGAGCGCCCCGACGGGAGCCAGCAGTGAATCGCACGACCCTGTCCCTGATCGCCGGCACGACCGCGGTCGCCGCCATCACCGGACTCGCGGCGCTCACCGCGCCGTCCGCGTCCGGCGACGGCACCGCCAAGGCGGCTGCCCGGCTGCCCGTGGAGCAGAGCAGGCTGCTGTGCCCGGAGCCGAGCACCTCCGACCTCGCCGAGACGTCCTACACATCGTTCACCCCCGTCTCGCAGGGCACGTCCGGCAGCGGCAAGGCCGAACTGACCGCGGCGAGCGCGCAGTCGGCGGACGGCTCGGACTCCTCCCAGACCGGCCAGACTGGCCAGACCGGCACGACCGACGGCAAGAGCGGCTCGACGGGGAAGACGGGGAAGACAGGCAAGACCGGCGGGACGGACAAGGCGGGTACGGCCAAGAAGCAGGCCGACGCCCCGACCGTCACCCTCAAGCAGCCCGGCACCCCGGCCACCGGCGACGGCTCGGGCGCGGACACGCCCGCGCTGCTCGGTACGGCCACGGGCAGGTTCGCGCCAGGCTGGACGGTCCAGGAGACGACTCAGGTCAGCGCGGGCGCCGGACGCGGCCTGCTCGGAACCGACTGCACGGCCGCGGACACCGACTTCTGGTTCCCGGGCGCCAGCACCGCCGGCTCCCGCAGCGACTATGTGCATCTGACCAACCCCGACGACTCCGCCGCGGTGGTCGACATCGAGCTGTACGGCAAGGACGGTGACCTCAAGTCGACGGTCGGCGAGGGCATCACCGTCCAGCCGCACTCCAGCGAGCCCGTCCTGCTGTCCACCCTCGCTAACACGCAGCAGGACGACCTCACGGTCCACGTCAGCGTGCGCAGCGGCCGGGTGGCCGCCGCCGTGCAGGCCCTCGACCAGAAGCTGGGCGGCGACTGGCTCGGCGCCTCCACGGACCCCGGGGACTCCCTGGTGCTGCCCGGCATCCCCAAGGACGCCACGGACGTCCGTCTGATCGCCTTCGCGCCCGGGGACTCCGACGCCGACCTCAAGGTGCGCCTGGCCTCCCCCTCCGGCCAGATCACGCCGGCCGGGAACGACACGCTGCACGTGAAGGCGGGCATGACCGCCGCCGTCGACCTCGGCAACGTCACGCGCGGCGAGGCGGGCTCCCTGGTGCTGTTGCCCGGTGACAGCCATGTCCCCGTGGTCGCTGCCCTGCGTGTGCTGCGCGGCAAGGGCGACAAGCAGGAGACGGCGTTCATCCCGGCCACCGCGCCGGTCGGCACCCGAGCATCCGCCGCCGACAACAGCGCCAAGGGCACGACGCTGGCGCTCACCGCCCCGTTCGGCACGGCCACGGTGAAGGTCACCGCGTCCGCGGGCAGCGAGGGCGGCACCGCGGTGACGAAGCAGTACACGGTCAAGGGCGGTACGACGCAGGAGGTGGACCTGCCCGTGCCCAGCGGCCTGAAGGGCACGTACGCGCTCACCGTCGAGCCGGTCTCCGGAGGGCCCGTCTACGCCGCCCGCACGCTGCGGGCGGATGTCGGCGGCGTACCGGGGTTCACCGTGCAGACCCTCCCGGACGACCGGGGGACGGTCGCGGTGCCGCAGGCGGGCCAGGACCTGTCGGTGCTGCTGAAGAAGTGACGGCCGCGGCCGGGCAGCCGGATGCCCGGTCAGTCCTCGCCGTAGCGCGGGTCCACCGTCTCCGGGGTCAGACCGAGCAGTTCCGCCACCTGTTCCACGACGACCTCATGGACCAGGGCGGCGCGCTCGTCACGGCCCTTCGTGCGGATCTCGACCGGACGCCGGTAGACCACCACACGCGCCCGGCGGCCGTCGTGGGCCTCGATCGTGCCCCCCAGGGGCACCGCCTCGTCGCTCCAGCCGTCGCCGGGCCCGTCGAGGCGCGGGACCTCCAGGACCAGGAAGTCGATGTCGGCGAGCTGCGGCCAGTGTCGCTCGAGGCGCTCCACCGAGTCCTGCACCAGGTCGGCGAACACCTCGGCGCGGCTCGCGGAGAGCGGCACCTGGGGCGGCGCGACGGGTCCACGCATGCCTCTGCCATGGCGGTCACGGCGGCGGGGGCCGGGGGCGGCGGTGCGGGGCGGTACGGGGCTGTCCATCACTGACGAAGCGTAGTCCCCGAGGGGGCCGCGCGCCCGGCCCCCTCCGGCCGAAGTCGCCTCGGCGCCGTGGTGTCCGGCCACGTCGGGCGGCGTACGACGGCGTAGGGGGGCGGAGCCCGCGACGGCGCGCCGACACCGCACGGCATGTCGCATGATGACCATTCCAGCCAAGTTGAGCTCGATTCCATACCTCTCGGAGACCGCCCGCCTCATGGCGATTGGTGGTGTTTATGTCAAGTGGTGACCGGTTTCAGAGACGCCCGGGATCGCCGGGTGAGGTGTTCACGCAGGTCAGCAGGGTGGGGCAAGATGGGCGTGTGGGGCGTTTCGCGGCACGACACGGTGGAGTGACCTGGGGGAGAGTCGTCGCGGCCCGCTCAAGAGTGCGGTACCGTCCAACGTCGTGAGCCCTGTACGTCGCTGTTCGCGCACCGCTTGCGGCCGACCCGCCGTCGCGACGCTGACGTACGTCTACGCCGACTCGACCGCGGTCCTCGGCCCGCTCGCCACGTATGCCGAACCCCACTGCTACGACCTGTGCGCCGAGCACTCCGAGCGCCTGACCGCGCCGCGCGGCTGGGAGGTCGTCCGGCTCCTGGACGGATCGGCACCGGCGCGCCCGAGCGGTGACGATCTCGAGGCCCTGGCCAACGCGGTGCGTGAGGCGGCCCGTCCGCAGCAGCGCGCGGCGGAGGCGGCCGGCGGGCGTCCGGCGGACCCGATGGAAGTCGCACGCCGCGGCCATCTGCGGGTGCTGCGCTCGCCGGACAACTGAGCGCGGCCTTCAGGTCAACTCGGCGCGGGCCCTCCCGGTCAACTGCCTGTGGGTCGGACCGGCATCTCGGCGCCGACTCCCGGGCGGTGCGCAAGATGGCTCGAAACCGCCTCTGTCACAGCGCAGTTGGCCGTCCCGGCGAGCGTGCCCACGCGGCCCGGACGTCCGGTATCTTCCGCTTTCCGCTGTTCCGTGGCTCCAGTCAGCCACGGTATGAACTCCGTGGGAACTGTCCGCCCAGGACAGCGCAGGCACAGTCGAGTGCCAGTTCCACCAGGTAGTTTGGCTCCGTCGTTGAGGTTTTTCAGGAGGATTGACCGTGTCTGCTGATCTGTCGCAGCTCGTGAAGGCGTACGACGTACGCGGAGTGGTCCCGGACCAGTGGGACGAGTCGTTCGCCGAGCTTTTCGGCGCGGCCTTCGCGCAAGTGACCGGCGCGGACGCGATCGTGATCGGCCACGACATGCGGCCTTCGTCCCCGGGACTGGCGCGCGCCTTCGCGCGCGGCGCGTCCGCGCGCGGTGTGAACGTCACGGAGATCGGCCTGTGTTCGACGGACCAGCTCTACTACGCGTCGGGCGCGCTCGGCCTGCCGGGCGCCATGTTCACCGCCTCGCACAACCCGGCGCAGTACAACGGCATCAAGATGTGCCGCGCGGGCGCCGCTCCGATCGGCCAGGACACGGGGCTCACCGAGATCCGCGAACTGGTCGAGGGCTGGCTGGACTCGGGCGCGCCGGGGTCTGAGGGGACGACGCCGGGAGAGGTCACCCAGCGCGACACGCTGAAGGACTACGCGGCGTACCTGCGCTCACTTGTGGACCTCACCTCCATCCGCCCCCTGAAGGTCGTCGTCGACGCGGGCAACGGGATGGGCGGGCACACCGTGCCGACCGTGTTCGCGGGACTGCCCCTCGACCTGGTGCCGATGTACTTCGAACTGGACGGCACGTTCCCCAACCACGAGGCCAACCCGCTCGACCCGAAGAACCTCGTCGACCTGCAGAAGCGGGTGCGTGAGGAGCACGCCGACCTCGGTATCGCCTTCGACGGCGACGCGGACCGCTGCTTCGTCGTGGACGAGCAGGGCGACCCGGTCTCGCCGTCCGCGATCACCGCCCTGGTGGCCGCACGTGAGCTCGCCAAGCACGGCGGCGAAGGCACGATCATCCACAACCTGATCACGTCGTGGTCGGTACCCGAGGTCGTACGGGAGCACGGCGGCACGCCGGTTCGCACCCGGGTGGGGCACTCCTTCATCAAGGCCGAGATGGCGAGCTCCGGCGCGATCTTCGGCGGCGAGCACTCGGCGCACTACTACTTCAAGGACTTCTGGAACGCCGACACGGGCATGCTCGCCGCCCTCCATGTGCTGGCGGC
Organism: Streptomyces sp. NPDC047022; assembly: GCF_040644155.1. Classification (NCBI taxonomy): domain Bacteria; kingdom Bacillati; phylum Actinomycetota; class Actinomycetes; order Kitasatosporales; family Streptomycetaceae; genus Streptomyces; species Streptomyces sp. NPDC047022. The sequence continues at coordinate 296,926 of NZ_JBEYVV010000004.1, forward strand.
CCTGGGCGGCCAGGACCAGCCGCTGTCGCAGCTGGTCGCCGAGTACGACCGCTATGTGGGCTCCGGCGAGATCAACTCCACGGTCGACGACCAGCAGGGCCGCCTCGCCGCGATCAAGGAGGCCTACGAGGGCCGTGAGGGCGTCGAGCTGGACGGCCTGGACGGACTGACCGTCTCGTCCGCCGACTGGTGGTTCAACGTCCGCCCCTCCAACACGGAACCGCTGCTCCGTCTGAACGCGGAGGCGAGGGACGAGGCGACCATGGCCAAGATCAGGGACGAGGCTCTGGAGATCATCCGCGGCTGACGCCCACCCCGCACGGGCCCGCCTCTCCGCCATCCGGAGGGGCGGGTCATGTCACTGGGCCGGTTCCGTCATGGGGGAGGGTTCCGCGGGTACCCCGCGAGGAGGAACGCGCCCTGCCCGCTTCCCGGGTGAGGGGCACCCCCCGGTGCCGGGACAGACGTGTCCGGATCGCCCAACCCCCGCATGCCGCGCCCCGCAGCGGTACTCTGACCAGGCCAAGCGCCATCCGCCCCGAAGGGACCTTTCATGCCGCTCGAAGCCGGCCTCCTGGAGATCCTCGCCTGCCCGGCGTGCCACGCCCCGCTCAAGGAGGAGGAGAGCGAACTGGTCTGCACGGGGCAGAACTGCCGGCTCGCCTACCCGGTCCGGGACGGCATCCCGGTTCTGCTGGTCGATGAGGCCCGCCGCCCCGCCTGACGGACCTGACCCGGCGATCGGAGGCTTGCCGCCCATGCTCGACGAATCGCTGCTTGACGACCCCGAGGCGCTCGCGCGCGCCGATCGGCGCGCGCTGCTGCGCGGTGCCGCCGAGGCCGGCGCCCGGGTGCGCTCCGCCGTGCGGCACGCCGCCGAGGCGGGGGTCAACGAACTGAAGCCCGACGGACGCCCCCGCGGCGTCCTCATCGCGGGCCCCGGCACCGCCTCGGTGGGCGTGGCCGAGCTGATCGGCACCCTCGCCGGTGCCGCATGCCCGGTCACCCGTATCCACCCCACCGGTGTCGCCCCGGCCCCCGGAGCCCTGCGCTGGGACCTGCCCGGCTGGGCCGGCCCCGTCGACCTTCTGCTGATCGCGACGCCGGACGGCACCGAACCGGGCCTGTCGATCCTGGTCGAGCAGGCATACCGCCGCGGCTGCACGGTCGTCGCCGTGGCACCGGCCCGCTCGCCGATCACGGACGCGGTGCTCGGCGCCCACGGTCTGTTCGTGCCGATGGCGACCGCCCCCTACGAACAGGACGAACCCCTCACGGCGTCCGCGCCCGGCGTCCTGTGGGCCCTGCTCACCCCCCTGCTCGTACTCCTGGACCGCACCGGACTGCTCTCCGCGCCGCCCGACATCCTGGGGAAGGTCGCGAACCGCCTCGACCACGTCGCCGAGCGCTGCGGCCCCGCCATCGCGACCTACGGCAACCCCGCCAAGACCCTCGCCGCGGAGCTGGCCGAGTCCCTCCCCGTGATCTGGACGGAGGGCATCTCGGCGGAACCGGCGGGCCAGCGGTTCGCCGCCGCGCTCGCCGAACTCGCCGGCCGCCCGGCGCTCACCGCACAGCTGCCCGAGGCGCTCGCCTCGCACCACATCCTGCTCTCCGGAGCCTTCGCCGCCGGCGCCGACCCCGACGACTTCTTCCGGGACCGGGTCGAGGAGGCGCAGGCCCTGCACGCGCGCGTGGTGCTCCTGCGCGACCGTCCGATCGGCGGCCTGAGCGCGGCACCCGCCGCCCGGGAACTGGCCCTCGGCCACGACACGGCGATCAGCGAACTCGAACCGGAGGACGGCGACGATCTGGAAACCCTCGCGGAACTGATCGCCATCACGGATTTCGCCGCTGTTTACGTGGCGCTCGCTTCGGGGGCCTGATCTTGGCTCGCGCCCTGTGAAGAGCGCCCGCAGCGCAGCGTACGTACGGAGAAAAGACACCCATGGATCGCCTCGACAACACCATCCGCCCCTACGCCTGGGGCTCGACCACCGCCATCCCCCGGCTCCTCGGCGTGGAGCCGACCGGTGAGCCGCAGGCGGAGATGTGGATGGGCGCCCACCCGGGCGCACCCTCGCGCACCGGGCGCGGCCCTCTCCACGAGGTGATCGACAAGGCGCCGGAGGAGGAACTGGGCAGCGGCACGATGACCAGGTTCGGACCCCGGCTGCCCTTCCTGCTGAAGATCCTCGCCGCCGGCGCCCCTCTCTCCCTTCAGGTACACCCGGACCTGGAGCAGGCGAAGGAGGGCTACGCCGACGAGGAACGCCGCGGCATCCCGGTCGAGGCGCCGCACCGCAACTACAAGGACGCCAACCACAAGCCCGAGCTGATCTGCGCCCTCACCGAGTTCGACGGCCTGTGCGGATTCCGCGCGCCCGACGCCGCCGCAGAACTGCTCGCGGGCCTCGAGGTCGACTCGCTGAAGCCGTACGTCGACCTGCTGCACGCCCACCCCGAGGAAGCCGCCCTGCGCGAGGTCCTCACGGCCGTCCTGAGCGCCGACGCCGAGGAGATGGCCCACACGGTCACCGAGGCCGCGGCAGCCTGCGCCCGCCTCGGCGGCGCCTACGCCCCCTACGCCGACATCGCCCACCACTACCCCGGCGACCCCGGCGTGATCGCCGCCATGCTGCTCAACTACGTGCAGCTGCAGCCCGGCGAGGCCCTCTTCCTGAGCGCCGGCGTCCCGCACGCCTACCTGGGCGGTCTGGGCGTCGAGATCATGGCCAACTCGGACAACGTCCTGCGCTGCGGGCTCACCCCCAAGCACGTCGACGTCCCCGAGCTGCTGCGGATCGTCCGCTTCGAAGCGAGCGACCCCGGTGTGCTGCGCCCGGAGGCGTCGCCCGACGGCGAGGAGCTCTACGAGACCCCCATCGACGAGTTCCGCCTCTCCCGCTACGTGCTCGCCGAGAGCGGCGCCTCGCACGACCTCACGCGCTCCACCCCGCAGATCCTGCTGTGCACCGCGGGCACCGTCCGCGCGGGCGACCAGGTGCTCGCCCCCGGTGAGTCGGTCTTCGTACCGGCGGGCGAAAAGACCGAAGTGTCCGGGGACGGTACGGTCTTCCGGGCCACGGTCGCCGCCTGATCCCGAGCCCTGGGCTGCCGTCGAGCCGGTCCGGCGCAGTGCCGTCGGACCCGGCTGCAACAATGTCCCACCGGCAAAGCACGGGCAAAGCCCCGGACGACGTGCGCGACGTGCGAATGCCCGGGGCGGAACGGCTACGAAGGGACAACGCGAACACATGAGCGCGTCAGGCGGCACCAGGGCGATCGTGGCGGCACTCGGCGCCAACCTCGCGATCGCGGTATCGAAGTTCGTGGCGTTCGCCTTCAGCGGCTCCTCCTCGATGCTGGCCGAGGGTGTCCACTCGCTCGCCGACTCCGGCAACCAGTTCCTGCTGCTGATCGGCGGCAAGCGCTCACAGCGCGAGGCGACCCCCCAGCACCCCTTCGGCTACGGCCGTGAACGCTTCATCTACGCCTTCCTCGTCTCGATCGTCCTCTTCTCGGTCGGCGGCATGTTCGCCATCTACGAGGGCGTCGAGAAGATCGAGCACCCGCACGCGCTGGACAACTGGTACTGGCCCGTCGGCGTGCTCGTCTTCGCGGTCATCGCCGAGGGCTTCTCCTTCCGCACCGCCATCAAGGAGTCCAACGAGCTGCGCGGCAAGCTCTCCTGGGCGCAGTTCATCCGCCGCGCCAAGGCGCCCGAGCTGCCGGTGGTCCTCCTGGAGGACTTCGGCGCGCTCATCGGCCTGGTCCTCGCCCTCGGTGGCGTCGGCCTCTCACTCATCACCGGTGACGGCGTCTGGGACGGCATCGGCACCGTCTGCATCGGTGTGCTCCTGGTGCTGATCGCCCTCGTCCTCGCTGCCGAGACGAAGTCCCTGCTCCTCGGCGAGGCCGCGGGCATCGACGTGATCAGGGAGATCGAGGCCGCGATGGTCGACGGCGACACGGTCCCGAGCATCATCCACATGCGCACGCTCCACCTCGGCCCCGAGGAACTGCTGATCGCCGCCAAGATCGCCGTCAGGCACGACGACACGGCCGCGGAGGTCGCCACCGCCATCAACGCCGCCGAGGCCCGGGTCCGCGCCGCCGTCCCGATCGCCCGCGTCATCTATCTGGAACCGGACATCTACAGCGAGGCCGAGGCAGCCAAGGGCCCCGACCCCGAAGCAACCCCGGGCGGCCCGTCCCCGACCCCCACTCACTGACCCACTCAGGCCCGCGAGGAACTACGCAAAACCGCCCAATCCCGCACGGCCGACAACTAACCAGGCTGTGCGGGCCAGGGGGTGCAGGGAACCGCGCAAATTTCCACGACGCACCGGCAGCCGACGATGCACCAGGGTGTGCGCGCTGGGGGTGCGGGGAACTGCGCAAAAACCCACAACGCGCGCGCAGCCGGCAACGCACCAGCACGTCCCCACCAGAGCCGCGAGGAACTGCGCAAATTCAGACGACCCCGGAGGCGGACTGGGGTCCGCCCCGCCCCCCGGTGTAGCTTGGAGGCGAGCCAGACGTCGCTGCTGATGGCGGTCGGGCGGTCCCAGCGAGGACCGGCCGAGGGAGAGAGGGCCTCCGACGGACTGCGCTGCGCGCACGTGGGCATGCTTGTGCCCTCCTTCGGGCACCCTTGTGCCCGCCGCCGCGCAGACCAGCCGTACCCACCTCGACCCAACCCCCGAGGAGCAGCTCGCAATGACGACTGTCGACAACCGACAGGACTTCAAGGTCGCCGACCTCTCCCTGGCCGAGTTCGGCCGCAAGGAGATCACCCTCGCCGAGCACGAGATGCCCGGTCTCATGGCGATCCGCAAGGAGCACGCCGAGACGCAGCCGCTGGCCGGCGCCCGCGTCACCGGCTCCCTGCACATGACCGTACAGACCGCCGTCCTCATCGAGACGCTGGTCGCCCTGGGCGCGCAGGTCCGCTGGGCGTCCTGCAACATCTTCTCCACCCAGGACCACGCCGCAGCCGCCATCGCGGTCGGCCCGAACGGCACCCCTGAGAACCCTCAGGGCATCCCGGTCTTCGCCTGGAAGGGCGAGACCCTGGAGGAGTACTGGTGGTGCACGGAGCAGGCGCTGACCTGGCCGGACACCCCCACCGGCGGCCCGAACATGATCCTGGACGACGGCGGTGACGCCACCCTCCTCGTCCACAAGGGCGTCGAGTACGAGAAGGACGGCAAGGTCCCCTCGGTCGACACCGCCGAGTCCGACGAGCACCGCGTCATCCTCCAGCTGCTGCACCGCACCCTGGGCGAGAACCCCCAGAAGTGGACGCAGCTGGCGTCGGAGATCCGCGGCGTCACCGAGGAGACCACGACCGGCGTCCACCGCCTGTACGAGATGCAGCGCGACGGCGTCCTCCTGTTCCCGGCGATCAACGTCAACGACGCGGTCACCAAGTCGAAGTTCGACAACAAGTACGGCTGCCGCCACTCGCTGATCGACGGCATCAACCGCGCCACCGACGTGCTGATCGGCGGCAAGACCGCCGTCGTCTGCGGCTACGGCGACGTGGGCAAGGGCTGCGCGGAGTCCCTGCGCGGGCAGGGTGCCCGAGTGATCGTCACTGAGATCGACCCGATCTGCGCTCTGCAGGCGGCGATGGACGGCTACCAGGTCTCGACCCTCGACGAGGTCGTCGACAAGGCCGACATCTTCATCACCACGACGGGCAACAAGGACATCATCATGGCCTCGGACATGGCCAAGATGAAGCACCAGGCGATCGTCGGCAATATCGGCCACTTCGACAACGAGATCGACATGGCCGGCCTCGCCAAGGTCCCGGGCATCGTCAAGGACGAGGTCAAGCCGCAGGTCCACACCTGGACCTTCCCCGACGGCAAGAAGATCATCATCCTCTCCGAGGGCCGTCTGCTGAACCTGGGCAACGCCACCGGTCACCCGTCGTTCGTGATGTCCAACTCGTTCGCGGACCAGACGCTGGCCCAGATCGAGCTGTTCACCAAGCCCGACGCCTACCCGACCGGTGTGTACACGCTGCCCAAGCACCTGGACGAGAAGGTCGCCCGCCTCCACCTGGACGCACTCGGCGTGAAGCTCACCCAGCTCCGCCCCGAGCAGGCCGCGTACATCGGCGTCGACGTCGAGGGCCCGTACAAGTCGGACCACTACCGCTACTGATCAGGTAGCAGGTACCGGTCAGGTAGCAGGTACCGAGACAGGCCCCCGCACCCCCGTGCCGGGGGCCTGTCCCCTTGACCGGACCAGTCAGACTGGCCCGACCAAACCCGTTACCACCCAGGACCCCCATGCCCCGCGGCCGATATTCGCTTCACGACCCGCACGACCACACCCTCCTCGCAGAAGAGCACTTCCAGTGCGCGCCCGGCCCCTCCGGCTGGCGCTACGTCTCTCAACTCACCACCCCCTCCGGCGACCACGCCGGCTCCGTCGACCTCGCCCTCGACGAACTGGGCCGCCCCATCCGCCTCGAACTTCACTCCGCGAGCTGGCAGGTACGGGGCGCCGCTCTCGACGGTGTCACCTGGGTCCGCACCGATCCCTCCGGCACCCATGCCACCGAAGGCAATGTCCGCGCTCACGCCTTCACCGGCACGTCTCCCGCCTTCCTGATCGCCACCGCTCGTCTGCTCCGCCTCACCCCCTCTTCCTCCGCGACCCGCGTACGCCTCGTCGCCTTCACGGAACCGGTCCTCGCCCCCCGCACCGTGGACCAGTCCTGGGCTCTGATGGTCAGAGAAGCACACGCCACTGACAACGCCCCCCTGATCGTGGAGACCTACCAGGTCACAGCCCTGGACACGGGGGAACAGCACACGGTGCACATCTCCGGCGACGTGGTGCTCGCCGCGCCCGGCATCGAGCTGGAGCACCTCGAGACACCCCCGTCAGTGTTCACCTGACGGGGGCAGCGAGATCGCGCTGACTACGCGGGCGGTGCGAACCCGGTCGCGGCCCGGCCCGACGGCTCGGCCGACGGACTCTCGGGCTCCCGCTCCGGCGGAGTGACGGGCACGGGCGCCTGAACCCCCGCAGGAGCATGCGGCGGCACGGGCGAGGGCGCCCCGGCATGCGGGGCCGGAGCCCAGCCGGGGTTCTCCCAGGCCGTTCGGACGGGAGCGGCGGCGGCGCTCACACCACCGGAATCCCTCGCGGCCTGGCTGTTGAGCGACCGCCGCGTCTCCCGAGCCTGCCGCTCGTGCACGACCGCCGCCAGATAGGCGACCGGCGGAACCCCCTGCGGCACCGGGGCCCCCGTCCGCGCGGCGAGATCCGAGGAGAGACGGGTCGCCATCGCCCAGCCCACCTGGGGATCCAGCTGGTGCATCCGCGTCAGGTACTGCCGGATGGCCAGCCACAGCCCATCCGGAACACCAGACAGATCCAGTCCGGAGAACTTTCCGGCAAGCCAGGGCGGCGGCGGAGGCACAAAGCCGGTACGCCCAGCGGGCACGCGCTCACGTACGACCAGCGTCCCCGCGAACACATCACCCAGCCGCCGGCCCCGAGCGGACACGAGCGAGGCGATGCACGCGATCACACCGAACGTCATCAGAATCTCGATCACACCGACCGAGCCCCGGACCAGCGCGTGCCGGAACCGGATCGGTCCCCCGTCGTCCCGCACCACGCGCAAACCGCAGGCCAGCTTGCCCAGCGACCGGCCGTGGCTGAGCGACTCCACCGCGATCGGCCCGCCCACCAGCACAAGGACGAAGGCGGAGATCGACAGCGCGACGTGCACGGCCCCGTCCATTTCAGCCGTGGACACCATCAGGGCGATCGTCACGATGACGTAGGCCGTGATGGCCACGGCCAGGTCGAGCAGCACGGCCAAGACCCGGCTCGGGAGCTTCGCCGGGCTCAGTTCCAGCGCCACCGCCTCGCCGGTTATCAGCTCACTCACGTCATCCGTCCTTCCCCTGGCCCACCCCTGCGTACGCCAGTCTGCCAAGCTGAGGGCACAACGCGCCGCCGCAGTACGACAAGCCGACACTCAGGACGAGAGGCGAGGAGCCGCACACCCCATGGACCTCGACGTGTTCGTGTCCACTCATCGCCCCGAGTGGGACCGTCTCGAAGCTCTGCTGCGCCGACAGCGCCGTCTCACCGGAGCCGAGGCAGACGAACTCGTCTCCCTCTATCAGCGTGCCGCCACTCATCTGTCCGTGATCCGGTCGAGCGCGCCGGACCCACAGCTCACGGGCTGGCTCAGCCAGCTCGTGGCGCGCGCACGCAGCGCCGTGACCGGCACCCGCCGCGCCTCATGGCGCGATGTCACACGCTTCCTCACCGAAGGCTTCCCCGCCGCGGTCTACCGTTCGCGCCGCTGGTGGATTCCCACCGCCCTGATCTCCATCGCGGTGGGAGCGATCCTGGGATGGTGGATAGGCACCCACCCAGAGGTCCAGGCGTCGATCGCGGCACCCAGCCAGCTCCGGAGCCTGACGCGTCCCGGCGGTGAATACGAGACGTACTACTCCAGCCATCCGGCTGCCGCCTTCGCCGCTCAGGTTTGGACGAACAATGCCCAGGCCGCAGCGCTGTGCCTGGTCCTCGGTATCTTCCTGGGCCTGCCGGTCCTCTGGGTCCTCTTCGAGAACATGCTGAACCTGGGCGTGGGCATCGGCCTCATGTCCTCGGCGGGCCGCCTGGACACATTCCTGGGTCTCGTCCTGCCGCACGGGCTCCTGGAGCTGACCGCCGTCTTCGTGGCTGCCGGCACAGGGCTGCGACTCGGGTGGACCGTCATCGACCCGGGTCCCCGCACCCGGCGCACCGCCCTGGCAGAGGAGGGCAGAGGAGCGTTGGGCATGGCGATCGGTCTCGCCCTCGTGCTGTTCGTCTCGGGCGCCATCGAGGGCTTCGTGACGCCGTCCGGCCTTCCGACGTGGGCACGCATCGGGATAGGGGTCCTCGCTGAGCTGGCGTTCCTCACGTACGTCTATGTCCTGGGCGGCCGGGCAGTGCGCGCCGGCGGAACCGGCGACGTGGAGGCGGACGAGCGCAGCGCGACGGTTCCGACAGCCGCGTGACGCGGCGCCACCCAAGTGGCCTCGCTCGATGTGCGTCACCCCGCGTTGACCTGCTAGTCTCCTCTTCGCCTCACGGGAGCCGTTGACACGGGTCGAGTGGGGAGGTAGATTCGAACAGTTGCCTAGAGGTGGACCTGTCCACAGGCGACCGCGAGTGTCTATCTGCTCCCGGAACTTGGATTCCGAGGAGCGCAACCGATGATTCAGAAAAGGGATGCCGGTCAATCGGCTCCGGAATCTCTGATAAAGTCGGAACCGCCGGAAAGGAAAAGCGCGGAAGCGTTGACCTGGAAAGCACCGAGGAAATCGGATCGGAAAGATCTGATAGAGTCGGAAACACCGAAGGGAAGCGCCCGGAGGAAAGCCTGAGAGAGTCTCTCGGGTGAGTACGAAGGAAGCGTCCGTTCCTTGAGAACTCAACAGTGTGCCAAAAATCAACGCCAGATATGTTGATACCCCGTCTCCGGCCGGATACCCGGTTGGGACGTGGTTCCTTTGAAATAACACAGCGAGGACGCT